>NZ_JBLZPT010000037.1:0-37777 GCF_049199985.1 Pseudomonas kitaguniensis | reverse complement strand
GGCAGCACCTCGGTGTACCTGATGGTCCGAGGTGCTGCCATCGCGAGCAAGCCCGCTCCCACACTGATTACTGCGTCAGGCTGGACGTGCTTTGGCCGACAGCCAAACCTGCGCGAATCGCGGCGAGTGCCGCCTTGTAATACGCACGGCCTTCCGGCGACTCGGCAAACGTGGCGAATTCTTCCAACTCCGGGTCGGACAAATCCCGATAGACGTACAGCAAGGTGTTGTTCAGGTCATTGCCGATCTGCTGCATCAGGCGCTCACGTTGGCCATTCAACATGCCTTGAGCCTGACCGCCGCCCAACAGGCCGGGAATCATCTGGCTCAAGCTGTCGGCGGCCACGCCGGCGATTGCCAGGCTGACCTCGGCGCCCGCTTCACGCGCAGGCAGCGCTTGCGCCAAGTGACCGATGATCAAACTGCGGGTGGCGTCGGCTTCAATGTGCGGCAAACCCTGGGCGTTTTTTGCCAGTTGATCGCGGCGCGTGGCGAGCAATTCAGCGGCGACGATTTTGCGACCCAGCGGCGATTGAAAAAACGCCAAGGCGGGCTTCGGGTCCGCCAGGTTCTTGCGCAATTGCGCTTCGGCGCGCTGGTCCATGGCTTGCGCGGCAAAACGTTTATTGCTGTTGTCGACCAGCGCCTGGTACACCGCAGGCGGCAGGCTCTGGCGATAGCGCTGCTGGGCGGCACTCAGGGCGTCGGTGAAGTGCGCACGTTGTTCGGCCCAGCCGGCGACCTTGTATAACGGGTCATAACCGTCTGCCCAAGCGGGCAAAACGCAGCACATCAGCACGGAAAAAAACAAACGACGCATATGGACTCCTGTCAGTCGGCCACTATTGTCCGTGTCGGGCGTAGGATTTGTCGAGAAATCCTATCGGTCACCTGACTAAAGTGTATTCAGACGCTCGGCGGCTCTGTCGGATTCACAGGCGTATGGATACTATGCGCGCCATGCAAATACCCCTCGATCACCTCTTGCTGCAACGCATTGTCGACGACTTGGCCGAAAAAGGCTGGTCGCAGCAGAACGGTTTCCTGCCCCAGGCTCTGACCCTGGAACTGGCGGCTGAGTGCCGTAAACGTGCGGCCGAAGGTGAATTAGCGCCGGCAGCGGTCGGGCGCGGGCCAACTCAGGAGATTCGCGAGGGGATTCGCGGTGACCATATCCAGTGGCTGGAGGAGGGCGACGCCGCGGTCTGCGAAACCTACATGGGGTTGATGGACAGCCTGCGCCAGGCGATGAATCGCGGTTTGTTCCTGGGCCTGGAAGATTTCGAAAGCCACTTCGCGATGTACCCGCCGGGCGCGTTTTACCTCAAGCACGTGGACCGTTTTCGCGACGACGACCGGCGCATGGTCTCTGCGGTGGTTTACTTGAATGAGGCGTGGCTGCCCGACCACGGTGGCCAATTGCGTATGTACCTCAAGGATGGCGTCGAATACGATGTGCTGCCCGCTGGCGGTTGCCTGGTGGTGTTCTTGTCCGGGGAGGTGCCCCATGAAGTCCTGCCCGCTACGCGCGAACGCTTGTCGCTGACCGGCTGGTTTCGCCGACGCGGTAATGAGCCGTTTTAAGTATGCAAAAAATTCTGATCAGCCGCTGCCTGCTAGGGCACAAGGTACGCTACGACGGTGGGGCCAGTGGCCCGTTCGATCAGTTGGCGGCGTGGCAGGCCGAAGGCCGCGTGGTCGCGATTTGCCCGGAAGTGTCGGGCGGTTTGCCGACGCCCAGACCTTCCGCCGAAATCCCCGGCGGGCAGGGCGTCGATGTGTGGGAAGGTCGCGCGCAGGTGCTGACCGCTGATGGCGAAGATTTCAGCGCCGCCTTCCTTGAGGGTGCGCGCCAGGCGCTGGCGCTGGTGCAGCGCCACAACATCCGCATCGCCGTGCTCAAGGCCAACAGCCCATCGTGCGGCAACGTGCTGACCTATGACGGCACCTTCACCGGCGTAAAAGTGCGCGGCGAAGGCGTCACCGCGGCGCTGCTCAAGCGCCATGGCGTTCAGGTATTCAGCGAGCTGGAGTTGCCCGAGGCGGCAGCCGCTCTGACGCAGCTGTCGAAAGCGCTATAGGCCAAATGTGGCAGGCAGCCCCGCTCCATCTTTGATAGAGCCGCAAAGCCGATCTGAGCGGTTGCATCGCTTTTTTGGGAGCGGGCTTGCTCGCGATGCAGGCACCTCGGACCATCAGGTAAACCGAGTGGATGCCATCGCGAGCAAGCCCGCTCCCACAGCTGATCGCCGTTGGCTTGCGAGCTTTCAGGTCGCCTGCTTTTGATGTTGATCTGGAGGCGCCGCGTCAAACCACTTGTGCGTCAACGCCTTTAAGCGGCCATCGGCCTTGATGTGCTGCAAGGCCTTGTCCACACTGTTTTTGAACGCCGGGTTGCCTTTTTGGAATGGAATCGCCAGCGTCGGATTTTCGCGATAAGGCTGACTGAAATCGAACCGATCCTGCAGCGCGGCAGTCATAGCGATATGGTTGATGGCCACGTCGTATTTGCCGGTTTCAACGCCCGGCAGCATGTCGGCGTCGTCGGTGGTGATGAATGAGGGGCGCACGTCCATCTCTTTTGCCAACTGCTCACCGAGTTCCACTTCAAAACCGGTCAGCTTGTTGCCGTCCTTGAAGTTGAATGGCGGCGTGTTGGCTTGCAGGGCGATGCGCAGTTCACCTCGATCAAACACATCATCGATCAGTTCTGCGTGCGCCAAGGGGCTCAGAAGGGGAAGCAAAAGTAACAGGCCAGGCAAAAAGCGCATGGTCACTCCTAAAAAATTCGTACGTGCGAGGCACCGTTCAGCATCGCTTGGCTAGGGTGTTAGTGCCTTGGACCGCAATTTGTCGCGAAGTTGTTATGACCCAACGCAATTCCTGCAAAAACTGGAGAAGCGAATGAAAGCTCTATTGTCCCGTGCAACCCTTGCAAGCCTGCTGCTGGGCGCCTCGATGTTGGCTACTGCCGCTGACGGCATCCCGCGCAGCGCACCGCCCGAAGGCGCCAAGGTATTTATCGTGTCGCCCAAAGACGGCGCCACCGTTGATAAAACCTTCACCGTCAAATTCGGCATGGAAGGCCTGAAACTGGCCCCGGCCACCGAGCAGGCTGCGGGCACCGGCCACCACCATCTGCTGATCGACCAGAAAGAACTGCCTGACGCGAGCATGCCGATCCCGGCCACCGACACCGTGATCCATTACGGCAAGGCCCAGACCGAAACCGAACTGACCCTCACGCCCGGCAAGCACACCTTGCAACTGGTGGCCGGTGACAAACTGCACATGCAGTTCAACCCAACCGTCGCCTCCAAAGTCATCACCGTTAACGTCAAATAAAAAAACGGGAGCCCCTTGCGGGGTTCCCGTTTTTTTTAGCTGAAAGCTTCAAGCCTCAAGCTGCAAGTAAAAGCCTTCAGCGTTCCCCGCAGCGTTTAACTTGCCGCTTGTAGCTTGTAGCTTGTAGCTTGTAGCTTGTAGCTTGCCGCTTGCCGCTTGCCGCTTGCCGCTTGCCGCTTGCCGCTTGCCGCTTGAAGCTTGTAGCTGCTCTTAAAAAAGCACGCGGCTACGAATCGTGCCGTTGATGTGCTGCAGCTTCTCTTGCGCCAGGTCTGAGTACTCGGCGTCGACGTCGATCACCACGTAGCCAACCTTCTCGTTGGTCTGCAGGAACTGACCGGAGATGTTGATGCCGTTTTCCGCGAAGACCTTGTTGATCTCCATCATCACACCCGGAATGTTCTGGTGGATGTGCAGCAAACGGTGCTTGCCAGGGTGAGCCGGCAGGGCCACTTCCGGGAAGTTGACCGACGACACCGACGTACCGTTGTCGCTGTACTTGACCAGTTTTTCCGACACTTCCAGGCCGATGTTGGCTTGGGCTTCAGCGGTGGAACCGCCGATGTGCGGGGTCAGGATCACGTTGTCGAGGCCACGCAGCGGGCTTTCGAAGATGTCGTCGTTAGAGCGCGGCTCTACCGGGAACACGTCGATAGCGGCGCCGATCAGGTGTTTGTCCTTGATCGCGTCGGCCAGGGCGTCCAGCTCAACCACGGTGCCGCGTGCAGCGTTGATCAGGATGCCGCCCTTTTTGATCGCGCGGATTTCCTTCTCGCCGATCATCCACTGGGTTTCAGCGGTTTCAGGAACGTGCAGGGTCACGATGTCGGACATGCCCAGCAACTCGTTCAGGCTCGACACTTGGGTAGCATTGCCCAGTGGCAGCTTGGTCAGGGTGTCGTAGAAAAACACCTGCATACCCAGGCCTTCAGCCAGCACCGAAAGCTGCGTGCCGATCGAGCCGTAACCGACGATACCGAGCTTTTTGCCGCGGATTTCGAAGGAGTTGGCCGCGCTTTTGATCCAGCCGCCACGGTGGCAGGAAGCGTTCTTCTCAGGGATGCCGCGCAGCAGCAGGATAGCCTCGGCCAGCACCAGCTCCGCCACGGAACGCGTGTTGGAGTACGGTGCGTTGAACACCGCGATGCCGCGCTCGCGCGCTGCGTTGAGGTCAACCTGGTTGGTGCCGATGCAGAAACAGCCGACCGCCACGAGCTTCTTGGCGTGGTCGAAAACCTCTTCGGTCAACTGCGTGCGCGAGCGAATGCCGATGAAGTGCGCGTCGGCGATCTTTTCCTTTAACTGGGCTTCCGGCAGAGAGCTGGTGATGTACTCAATGCTGGTGTACCCGGAGGCCTTCAGGACTTCGACGGCCGATGGGTGGACGCCTTCCAGAAGAAGGAACTTGATCTTGCTCTTATCGAGAGAAGTCTTGCTCATCTGCGTAAACCTGTGTCCCGGGGAAAAATGGCAGGGAATCGGGTCCTTAAGCTGACCCGGACGGCAGGAAAGCCGTCACCGCAGAAACGCCCTTGGGCTCTGTCCTGCGGGGGCGGTATGCTAGCATACGCGCCCCGCTAAACACCTATTCCTGCGACGTGAAGCGTTCTCAGGATGACCATGAATTGTTCGAGAGTTCTGTCGATGACCCATCCTGCCCTGATTGATGAGCTAAAGACCCTGGTTGAGCCCGGTAAAGTACTGACCGATGCAGACTCCCTGGAGGCTTACGGCAAGGATTGGACCAAGCACTTCGCACCGGCGCCCACCGCCATCGTGTTCCCCAAGACCATCGAGCAGGTGCAAGCCATCGTCCGTTGGGCCAACGAACGCAACGTGGCGCTGGTGCCATCCGGCGGCCGCACCGGCCTGTCGGCGGCGGCAGTAGCGGCCAATGGCGAAGTGGTGGTGTCGTTTGACTACATGAACCAGATTCTTGAAGTGAACCTCACCGACCGCACTGCCCGCTGCCAGCCGGGCGTGGTGACCAAGCAGTTGCAGAACGTCGCCGAAGAAAAAGGCCTGTATTACCCGGTAGACTTCGCTTCGTCCGGTTCCAGCCAGATTGGCGGCAATATCGGCACCAATGCCGGCGGTATCAAGGTTATTCGCTACGGCATGACGCGCAATTGGGTGGCGGGCATGAAAGTGGTCACCGGCAAAGGTGATGTGCTGGAACTGAACCGCGACCTGATCAAGAACGCCACCGGCTACGACATGCGCCAGTTGTTCATCGGCGCCGAAGGCACGCTGGGTTTTGTGGTGGAAGCCACCATGCGCCTCGACCGTGCGCCGAAGAACCTCACCGCGATGGTGCTCGGCACGACCGACTTCGACTCGATCATGCCGGTGCTGCACGCGTTTCAGAGCAAGCTCGACCTGACCGCTTTTGAGTTCTTCTCCGACAAGGCGCTGGCCAAAGTCATGGGGCGTGGCGATGTGCCCGCGCCGTTCGAAACCGACTGCCCGTTCTACGCGCTGCTGGAATTTGAAGCCACCACCGAAGAAGTCGCCAACCACGCCCTGGAAACCTTTGAACACTGCGTGGAGCAAGGTTGGGTGCTGGACGGCGTGATGAGCCAAAGCGAGACCCAACTGCATAACCTGTGGAAACTGCGCGAGTATATTTCCGAGACCATTTCCCACTGGACGCCGTACAAAAACGACATTTCGGTGACTGTTTCCAAAGTCCCGGCGTTCTTGAAGGAAATTGACGCGATTGTCGGTGAACACTACCCGGACTTCGAAATCGTCTGGTTCGGCCACATCGGCGACGGCAACCTGCACTTGAACATCCTCAAGCCTGAAAACCTCAGCAAAGACGAGTTCTTCGCCAAGTGCGCCACCGTCAACAAGTGGGTGTTCGAGACTGTCGAGAAATACAACGGCTCGATCTCCGCCGAACACGGCGTGGGCATGACTAAACGCGATTACTTGAGCTACAGCCGTTCGCCGGTTGAAATTGAATACATGAAAGCAGTAAAAGCGGTGTTCGACCCTAACGGGATCATGAACCCCGGCAAAATCTTCGCTGTTTAACTACCCCTCTGAAGGAGTCGTTTCATGAGCTACCAGCACAAGTACGTCGACGGCACCAACATCCATTTCCCGCTGGGCAAAGTGGTGTGTATCGGCCGCAACTACGCCGAACATGCCAAGGAACTCGACAACCCGGTGCCGACCGAGCCGTTGCTGTTCATCAAGCCGGGCAGTTGCGTGGTGGCATTGGAGGGTGGTTTTGCTATCCCGACCGAGCGCGGTTCGGTGCACTACGAAGCGGAAATCGCGGTGTTGATCGGCAAGTCGTTGTCGACCAAGCCGAGCCGTGAAGAAGTGCTGGATGCCATCTCCGGCTTCGCCCCGGCGTTGGACTTGACCCTGCGCGACAAGCAGGCCGAGCTTAAAGCCAAGGGCTTGCCGTGGGAAATCGCCAAGTCCTTTGATGGCGCGGCGGTCATCGCACCGTTCGTGGTCAGCAGCAGCATCGCCGACGTCACCGATATTGGCATTCGCCTGACCATCAATGGTGAAGTGCGCCAGGACGGCAATAGCTCGCAGATGCTTAACCCGATCGTCCCGATGATCCAGCACATGGCCAGTTGCTTCTCGCTGCAAGCCGGTGACGTGATCCTCACCGGCACCCCGGCCGGTGTTGGGCCATTGAACGTGGGTGATGAACTGGTGCTTGAACTGGCAGGCGGCAGCCGCTTCGAAAGCGTGGTTCGCTAAACATCAGGCAAACCGGGCTGATCGTTCTCACGCTCTGCGTGGGGACGATCAAAAAGTCTGAGTTCGCATTTTTTTCACACCTCATCCGGATAATCCCAGCTTCCAGCACGCGGGCTCGTCGATCCTGTGCTATCACCTAAAGCTGACTTTCTGGAAAAGCGCTCAATGGCCGTGTCCCTGCCTTCGGTTACACCCAAGCCCCGCTCACGATTTGCCCTGCGCTGGTATTCCTGGCTGCTTTTGGCCGGGGTGATTGTGTATGGCATTGCCTGGGCCATGCACTGGGATGATCGCGGCGTGCTGTGGGTGGCCGAGCGTTTTGAAACGCCAGCCGAACGGCAAGCCAGCGTGTGGCTGCCGGACTACCACGCGGTGATCGATGGCAAGTTGCTGCCGGGCATGGAGAAGGACGAGGCTTCGGACCTGTCCTACAACCCACAGACCAAAACGCTGTTTTCGGTGATGGGCAAAAATCCTTTCCTGGTTGAGTTGAGCCTGCAAGGCGATGTGCTGCGCAAGATGCCACTCATCGGCTGGAACAACGCGGAAGGTCTGACGGTGATGGAGAACGGCCTGATGGCCATTGTCGATGAGCGCATGCACACGCTGACCGTGGTGAAGGTCGACGCCAGCACCCAACAACTGAATATCGCCGACTTCAAGAGCTACGACCTCGGCCCGTCCAAGGACCAGAACAAAGCCTTTGAAGGCGTGACCTGGGATAAGCGCAACCAACAGATCGTGCTCGGCGAAGAGCGCCCACCCGCGCTGTTTACCTGGAAAAGCGATGGCACCACGCTGACCGGCGACAAGCAAAAAGTCGCCAGCACAGAGTTGGACATGCGCAACCTTTCGGCCCTGGCCGTCGACCCGCGCACCGGGCACTTGCTGGTGCTGTCGGCTGACTCCCATCTGCTGCTGGAGCTGGATGCAAAAGGCGAGCAAGTCAGCTTCATGACCGTGCTCGGTGGCTTCAACGGCCTTAAAAACACCATCCCCCGCGCAGAAGGCGTGACCATGGATGAGGACGGCACGCTGTACATGGTCAGCGAGCCGAACCTGTTCTACCGTTTCGAGAAGCAGAAATAACCGGCGATTACGGCGTATACATCGCCAAGAGCGGCATTTGCCAGACATCAGGCAGCGTTTAAGTTTAAATTCAGACCGGCGTGATATTCATTCGCCACTTTTGATATTGAGCTTGCCTGATGCGTCGACTTGCCCGTCCCAAACCTGCGTTTTTCATCGTGTTATTGCTCGCCCTGGTGGCCTCCGGGGTGGTTGCGCAGCAATTGCGTTTATTCGAGCGCGGGTGGTTTAACTGGCAGGCATGGCACCAGCCTGCCGATCAGCGCTCTCTTGGCTTGGCGGATTATCGCGTCACCCTGGAAGCCAAGGTGATCGAAGGCCTCGACGACGACGTCTCGGCCCTCACCTACGACCCGGTGCGCAAAAGCCTGTTTACCGTCACCAATAAGAACGCCGAACTGATCGAGCTGTCGCTGGAGGGCACGATTTTGCGGCGCATTCCGTTGGTGGGCTTCGGCGATGCCGAGGCGGTGGAGTTCATCAGCGACAACATTTACGTGATCACCGATGAAAGCCAACAGCGGCTGATCAAAGTGCACCTGAACGACGACACGCAATTTCTCGACGCCGCCGACGCGGAGCAGATGACCTTGGGTGTACACATCGGTGGCAACAAGGGGTTCGAAGGCCTGGCCTACGACTCAGTGGGCAAGCGCCTGTTCGTGGCCAAGGAACGCGACCCGATGCTGATCTACGAAGTGCATGGTTTTCCGCATTTCAAACCGGAAAAAACCTACTCGGTGCACGTGATCAACAACCCCAAGCGCGATGCCGGGTTGTTTGTGCGCGACCTGTCGAGCCTGCAATACGACGAGCGCAGCGGCCACTTGCTGGCGCTGTCCGATGAGTCTTTTTTGGTGCTGGAACTGGACATCGACGGTCGCCCGCTGAGCAGCCTTTCGCTACTCAGCGGGCGCCATGGCCTGAAAAAACGTGTGCCGCAGGCCGAAGGCATCGCCATGGACGACGAAGGCAGCTTGTACCTGGTGAGCGAGCCAAACCTGTTTTACGTGTTCAAAAAGTGAAGCTGATCGTTCTCTCTGCGTGTGAACGATCAGGTCGATCAGGTGACTCAGGCCTTGAGGGTTTTCACGCCTTCGGGGGTGCCCAGCAACAGCACGTCAGCCGGGCGCGCGGCGAACAGGCCGTTGGTGACTACGCCGACGATCGCATTGATCTGCGTCTCAAGCTGCACCGGGTTGGTGATCTGCAGGTTGAACACATCAATGATGATGTTGCCGTTGTCGGTCAACACGCCTTCGCGGTACACCGGGTCGCCGCCCAGCTTCACCAGCTCGCGGGCGACATGGCTGCGGGCCATCGGAATAACTTCTACCGGCAGCGGGAACGCACCGAGTACCGGCACCAGCTTGCTCGCGTCGGCGATGCAGATGAAGGTTTTAGCCACTGCCGCGACAATCTTCTCGCGGGTCAGGGCTGCGCCGCCGCCTTTGATCAGGTTCAGGTGTGCGTCGCTTTCATCGGCGCCGTCGACGTAGAACTCCAGGTCGCTCACGGTGTTCAGCTCGTACACCGGAATGCCATGGCCCTTGAGGCGCGCGGCGGTGGCTTCGGAGCTGGCCACGGCGCCGTCGAACGCGCCTTTGTGCTGGGCCAGCGCATCGATAAAGCAGTTGGCAGTGGAGCCGGTGCCGACACCGACGACGCTCTTGTCGTCAAGCTTGGGAAGGATTAAATCGACGGCGGCCTGGGCCACTGCCTGTTTGAGTTGATCCTGGGTCATGCGGGCTCCGAAACGGGCGGGGAGTTATCGAGGGCGGCGAGTATACCCCAACAAAACCTCGGTATTCGTGTGGTCGCCCGGCCAAACGCTGGGTTAGACTCCTTGGCCCTGCCCACCCGCCCAGTGATGCTTTCCGATGCTTGAACAGTACGTCAAAAAGATCCTCACCTCGCGCGTTTACGACGTTGCCGTAGAAACCCCGCTGCAGACCGCCCGCCAGCTCTCCGAACGCCTCGGCAACAAGGTCTGGCTCAAGCGCGAAGATTTGCAGCCGGTGTTCTCGTTCAAGATTCGCGGCGCCTACAACAAGCTCACCCAACTGAGCGCGCAAGAGCGCGCGCGCGGCGTGGTCACGGCGTCTGCGGGCAATCATGCCCAAGGCCTGGCCCTGGCGGCCAAGGTGCTGGGGGTCAAGGCGACTATCGTGATGCCCAAGACCACCCCCGAGATCAAGGTCGAAGGCGTGCGTTCGCGTGGCGGCAAAGTGGTGCTGCACGGCGACTCCTTCCCCGAAGCCCTGGCCTACTCGCTGAAACTGGTCGACGAAAAAGGCTACGTCTACATTCACCCTTACGATGATCCGCACACCATTGCCGGGCAGGGCACCGTGGCGATGGAGATTCTGCGCCAGCACCCAGGGCCGCTGGACGCGATTTTCGTACCGGTGGGCGGCGGCGGGCTGATCGCGGGTATCGCGGCGTACGTGAAATACCTGCGCCCGGAGATCAAGGTCATCGGCGTCGAGCCCGACGACTCCAACTGCCTGCAAGCGGCCATGGCGGCGGGCGAGCGCGTGGTATTGCCGACGGTAGGGCTGTTTGCCGATGGCGTGGCGGTGGCGCAGATCGGCCATTACACCTTCGAAATCTGCAAAGACTATGTGGATGAAGTGATCACCGTCAGCACCGATGAAATCTGTGCGGCGATCAAGGACATCTACGACGACACCCGCTCGATCACCGAGCCTTCTGGCGCGCTGGGGGTGGCGGGCATCAAAAAATACGTGGAGACCCGCGGCGTCACCGGGCAAAGCCTGGTGGCGATCGACTCCGGCGCCAACGTCAACTTCGACCGCCTGCGCCACGTGGCCGAGCGCGCCGAGCTGGGTGAAGGCCGCGAAGCCATTATTGCCGTGACCATCCCTGAGCAGCCGGGCAGCTTCAAGGCGTTCTGCGAAGCCGTGGGCAAACGCCAGATCACCGAATTCAACTACCGTTACCACACCGGCCGCGAGGCGCACATCTTCGTCGGCGTGCAAACCCACCCGGAAAACGACCCGCGCAGCGCCTTGATCGCCAGCCTTACCGGCCAGGGTTTCCCGGTGCTGGACCTGACCGAAAACGAGCTAGCCAAGTTGCACATCCGCCATATGGTCGGCGGGCACGCGGCTAAAGTCAGCGATGAGCTGGTGTTTCGTTTCGAGTTCCCGGAGCGCCCGGGCGCGTTGTTCAACTTTCTTAACAAATTAGGCGGACGCTGGAACATCTCGATGTTCCACTATCGCAACCACGGCGCCGCCGACGGGCGTGTGGTCGCAGGTTTGCAAGTACCGGCAGACGAGCGCCATCTGGTGCCGGCCGCGTTGGCGCAAATCGGCTACCCGTATTGGGATGAGAGCGAAAACCCGGCCTACCAGTTGTTCCTCGGTTAAGCGACTACGCTGACTGAGCGGCCTATGCGGCCTGTAAGGAATCGATACCCATGGAAACGCTGACCACCCTCAAGGTTATCCACATCGCCGCCACTGCGTTGCTGCTGCTCAGTGGCTTCGGCCTGGCGCTGCTGGCGTGGCGCAAGCGCAGCGTCGGGCCGGCGATTACCGTGCAACGCCCGTGGGTGTTTGTGTGGTTGCTGATGGGCGTGTGCATGCTGAGCATGCCGTTTACTGGCTGGTGGCTGGCGCACTTGATCGGCTGGCCGCTGGGGCAAACCTGGATACTCGGCTCCAGCATCCTCTACAGCGTGGCGGCGTTGGCCTGGTTGTGGCTGGTGGCGCGGCTTAATCGCTTGCGCAAAGGCGAGGGCGGCAGCCTGAACTTCACCCTGGTGCTGGCGGTGGTCAGCCTGTTGGGGTTCGTGGCGATTGCCGGGTTGATGGGCGCCAAGCCGGTTTAACACGTGGCACCGTGTCGCCTGCATCGGGAGCAAGCCCCCTCCCACATTGGATTGCAGCCCACTGTGACAGCAAGCTTCTCCAGATTGGGATGCAGTCCAATGGTATGAGTCCGGCCAAGTCATCTACCCAGCCTCGTCCACAAATGGATGCGGATGCACGCGCAGAAAAGCATGGCGCTGCACCCTGCATTTATTCCGTTACCCATGCAGTTGGGCGGAGCAAGTTCGCAAGCTACATCGTCGAATATCTACGTCGAGATCCAGTATCCGCGCGGCACCGTCAAAGTGAACGGGCCAACCGTCGCGCTACTCGCATGAAAGTGATCGATACGATACGCGGCGATTGAAGCAGAGCTTCGGGCGTTGCAAACAGTGCCCGCGGCGACCGAGAAAAAGCAAAAGCCCACGCGCGCTGCAGTGCCGGCAGAGTTTTCACGCACGTTGATCCATCACGAACCGGACAATACTCACTGCCAATGCGGCTGCGCACTTAATCGTAGGCGAACTGGTCAATCAACCCCAGACGTGGAACGTGGGTGTTTGGCCGTAGCAGAGCGCCGGGAGCAATGACTGCGTTTGCTCCAATTTTGCAGCCGTCACCGACTAAGGCGCCGAATTTTTTTACTCCCGTCACGATCACATTGTCACCATGGCGGATTTTGATGTCTGCACCATCCAGTTCATTGCGGTAATTGGCAATTATTGCACCCGCTTCAATATTCACGCCCTCGCCGATCAACGAGTCGCCGACAAAGTTGAAGTGTGCCAGCTTGCTTCCATCGAGCATGAAGCTGCTTTTCATTTCGCAGCTTGGGCCAACGATGCAATTGCTGCCGAGGTAAACGCCTCCACGTAGGTAAGCTCCCGCCGCCACAAATGAGCCTTCGCCGATGATAATCGGGCCTTTCAGCACAGCCCCTTGCTCCACAACGGCGCTTTCGTGGATCGCACAGTCTCCATGGCGCCGATAACCCGCACCAAGACCTGCCAGCAAGGCCAAAATTTGGTTTTCGCAGTCTTGAGAAACAAGCCAAGCGGTTGGGGGCACCAAGCCTAGCAATGGCCACCGAGTAATAAACGTACTGATCTCAACTCGCTTCATGGAAATTCCTCCGGTACGGGTAATGTGCGGGTAGACCCACGCGGCCGACGCCAGGACAGAGTCCCCCGAAAATTCACGTGCACGCCATGCCAGGGCTTCGCTGAGTAGATGACTTCACCGGACGGTTACACAGCAAGCCTCTCCAAATTGGGATGCAGTCGAATACGACAGCAAGCCCCTCCAGATTGGAATGCAGTCCAATATGACAGCAAGCCTCTCCAGATTGGAGTGCAGTCGAATATGACAGCAAGCCTCTCCAGATAGGGATGCAGTCCAATATGACAGCAAGCCTCTCCAGATAGGGATGCAGTCCAATATGACAGCAAGCCTCTCCAGATAGGGATGCAGTCCAACGTGACAGTAAGCCTCTCCAGATTGGGATGCAGTCGAATATGACAGCAAGCCTCTCCAAATTGGGATGCAGTCCAATATGACAGCAAGCCTCTCCAGATTGGAATGCATTGCAAATGTGGGAGGGGGCTTGCTCCCGATGGGGCCATCAGCTTCGCAGCGTAATCACCGGCCAGCCACGCTTTTCGGCTTCGGCACGCAAACTTGGGTCCGGGTCCACGGCCACCGGGTGGGTCACTTGCTCCAATAGCGGCAAATCATTCATCGAGTCGCTATAGAAGTAGCTGTCTTGCAAACTGTACCCGGTCTCTTCCAGCCAACGATTCAAACGCGTCACCTTGCCTTCGCGAAAGCACGGCACATCGGTGCTGCGCCCGGTGTAGCGGCCGTTTTCCATCTCGCATTCGGTGGCGATCAGGGTTTCAACCCCCAGCCGCGCGGCAATCGGTGCGGTGACGAAACGGTTGGTGGCCGTGATGATCACCAGCTTGTCGCCCGCCGCGCGGTGCTTGGCCAGCAGTTCGACGGCCCGTGGCAGCATCAGCGGTTCAATACAGTCGCGCATGAAGTCGCGGTGCCATTCGTCCAGTTGGGCCATGTCGGTGCGCCCGAGAATCTCCAGGCTGAAGTTCAAATAGGCGGCGTTATCCAGCCTGCCGGCCAAGTAATCCTGGTAAAAGGCGTCGTTGCGAGCCTTATAGGCCACCGGGTCGAGAATCCCGCGTTCACACAGGTAATCGCCCCAGGCGTGGTCGCTGTCACCGCCCAGAAGGGTGTTGTCCAAGTCGAATAAAGCCAGGCGCATTGCAGTTACTCGCTGAAAAGTCTGTAAAAAGGCGTCCAGAATACGGTCTTTTCACAAGAGTGCACATAAGGTAAGAAGCCTCGTTGCCGCTTGATGAACCTTTGTGGAACAATGCGACAACATGCGTTTGCGAGGTTGTTGCCGTGATCGACCCCGATGGTTTCCGTCCTAATGTCGGGATTATTCTTACGAATGATGCCGGACAGGTGCTATGGGCTCGCCGAATCAACCAAGATGCCTGGCAGTTTCCTCAAGGCGGAATCAACCCCGACGAAACCCCTGAAGACGCCTTGTACCGTGAGTTGAACGAAGAAGTCGGCCTTGAGCGCGAAGATGTGCAAATTTTGGCCTGTACGCGCGGCTGGTTGCGCTATCGTTTGCCGCAACGTCTGGTGCGTACCCACAGCCAACCGCTGTGCATCGGCCAGAAGCAAAAATGGTTTCTCCTGCGCCTGATCTCGAACGAGCAGCGGGTGCGGATGGATTTGACCGGTAAACCGGAGTTCGATGGCTGGCGTTGGGTCAGCTATTGGTACCCGTTGGGCCAGGTGGTGACATTCAAGCGCGAAGTGTATCGTCGCGCGCTCAAAGAGCTTGCCCCGCGCCTTTTATCGCGCGACTGACGACGGAGTTCGACCCCGAGCCATGCTCAATACGCTGCGCAAGATCGTCCAGGAAGTTAACTCCGCCAAGGATCTCAAGGCGGCGTTGGGGATTATTGTATTGCGCGTCAAGGAAGCCATGGGCAGCCAGGTCTGCTCGGTTTACCTGCTGGACCCCGAGACCAACCGTTTTGTGCTGATGGCCACCGAAGGCCTGAACAAGCGCTCCATCGGCAAGGTCAGCATGGCGCCCAATGAAGGTCTGGTGGGCTTGGTGGGGACGCGTGAAGAACCCCTGAACCTTGAGCACGCGGCCGATCACCCGCGTTACCGCTATTTTGCCGAAACCGGCGAAGAGCGCTACGCCTCGTTCCTGGGCGCGCCGATCATTCACCACCGCCGCGTCGTCGGCGTGTTGGTCATCCAGCAAAAAGAGCGTCGCCAGTTCGATGAAGGTGAAGAAGCCTTCCTCGTGACCATGAGCGCGCAGCTCGCCGGGGTTATTGCCCACGCCGAAGCGACCGGCTCGATTCGCGGCCTTGGGCGTCAGGGCAAGGGCATTCAGGAAGCCAAGTTCGTCGGTGTGCCGGGCTCACCAGGTGCTGCGGTCGGTAAAGCAGTGGTGATGCTGCCACCGGCCGACCTGGACGTGGTGCCGGACAAAAGCGTCGACGACATCGACGCTGAAATCAAACTGTTCAAGACTGCCCTTGAAGGCGTGCGCGCCGACATGCGCAACCTGTCGACCAAGCTGGCGACGCAACTGCGCCCTGAAGAACGCGCGCTGTTCGACGTGTACCAGATGATGCTCGACGACGCGTCCCTGGGCAACGAAGTCAAAACCGTGATCAAAACCGGCCAGTGGGCCCAGGGCGCGTTGCGCCAAGTGGTGACTGATCACGTTAACCGTTTCGAAATGATGGACGACGCCTACCTGCGCGAGCGCGCCTCGGACGTGCGCGATCTCGGTCGCCGTCTGCTGGCCTACCTGCAGGAAGACCGCACCACCAACCTGGTGTACCCCGACAACACCATTCTGATCAGTGAAGAACTGACCGCCACGATGCTCGGCGAAGTGCCGGAAGGCAAACTGGTGGGCCTGGTCTCGGTACTTGGTTCGGGCAACTCCCACGTCGCGATCCTGGCGCGCGCCATGGGCATTCCGACGGTGATGGGTTTGGTCGACCTGCCGTATTCCAAGGTCGACGGCATCGACATGATCGTCGATGGCCATCGTGGCGAAGTGTTCACCAACCCCAGCGAGTTGCTGCGCAAGCAATACGCCGAGGTGGTCGAAGAAGAGAAACAACTGGCGCTGGGCCTCGACTCGTTGCGCGAACTGCCGTGCGTGACCCTCGATGGCCACCGCGTGCCGCTGCTGGTGAACACCGGCCTGCTCGCCGATGTAGCCCGCGCGCAGCAACGTGGCGCCGAAGGGGTTGGGCTGTACCGCACCGAAGTGCCGTTTATGATCAACCAGCGCTTCCCGAGTGAGAAGGAGCAGTTGGCGATTTATCGCGAGCAACTGTCGGCCTTCCACCCGTTGCCGGTGACCATGCGCAGCCTCGACATCGGCGGCGACAAGTCCCTGTCGTATTTCCCGATCAAGGAAGACAACCCCTTCCTTGGCTGGCGCGGCATTCGCGTGACGCTCGATCACCCTGAAATCTTCCTGGTGCAGACCCGCGCCATGCTCAAGGCCAGCGAAGGCCTGAACAACCTGCGCATCCTGCTGCCGATGATCTCCGGCACACATGAGCTGGAAGAAGCCTTGCACCTGATCCACCGGGCGTGGGGCGAAGTGCGCGACGAAGGCGCCGACGTACCGATGCCGCCGATTGGCGTGATGATCGAAATTCCGGCGGCGGTGTATCAGGCCAAAGAGTTGGCGCGGCAAGTGGACTTCCTGTCGGTCGGCTCCAACGACTTGACCCAGTACCTGTTAGCGGTGGACCGTAACAACCCGCGGGTTGCCGACCTCTACGACTACCTGCACCCAGCGGTGCTGCAAGCCCTGCAACACGTGGTGCGCGACGCGCATGCCGAAGGTAAACCGGTGAGCATCTGCGGTGAAATGGCCGGCGACCCGGCGGCGGCCGTGCTGTTGATGGCGATGGGTTTTGACAGCCTGTCGATGAACGCCACCAACTTGCCTAAAGTGAAGTGGATGCTGCGTCAGGTTGAGCTGAGCATGGCCAAGGATTTGCTTGCCCAATTGATGACCATCGACAACCCGCAAGTTATCCACAGCTCGCTGCAACTGGCGCTGAAGAACCTCGGGCTCACGCGGATGATCAACCCGGTCTCCGCAAAAAGCCTCTAGAGCCTATGTGGGAGGGGGCTTGCTCCCTCCCACATGGTTTTGTGGTGTGCCCACTACCGCTAGAGGTTGAGTGCTACCTCACCCAGCCGCCCGCCGTGCGGGCCAAAACTGCGTTCGAGCATTTGCCGCGTGCCATCGGCATTCACGATCAACGCCGTGCTCGCCCGCGTCCCATAACTGGGGCTGGCGATAAACACGCTGGATAACAGACTCTCGGTCGCCAACCCCACGCCGGTATCCGGCAGCTCTGCAAACGGCGCGGTCTGCGGGTCGCTCAGCAGTGCCAGCAAGGCCTGCGGCTGTGGGTTTTCCAGCAGTTCACTGAATGCTGCCTTGGCCTTTAGCAACGTTGGCCACGGCGTATCCAGCCCGGCATTGGACAACCCATAAACCCCGGGCTCCAGGCGCACAGGCTCGGGCTGATTGGCGTTGTAATGCCACAGCTCATCCGGCGTGCCCACCAGCAAGTTAAACCCGGCATATTCAATCGAACGGCCATTAACGTCGGCTAAATATTCGCCTATCGGTTGCGAACCACTGAGAAAACGCGCCACCAGCTCCCCGCGAGACTTGCGTGCCGGCGGCTGGTGCGGGTCACGAATATTCGTCAGCGCAGCAAAACGCCCCGCGGCGTTTACCCCCAACCAAGTACCGCCCGCTTCCTGGTCCCGACCCGCGTAAACCTCGGGCACACCCGGCCACTGGGCCAGCGGCAGGCTAGGGCGGGCGTAGAATTCATCACGGTTGGCAGCAACGATCAGCGGTTGGGCATGGCCCGGCCGCCAGGCGAAAACAATCAGGCACATCAGGCGATCCCTTTTGTGTTTTTGCTCACTCTACCCACACCGGCGCAGGCGTTCCATCGTATCCAGTTGGGCCGCATGCCTTCCATCCGTTAACATGCCGGTCTTGGTTTAGGGGCCTCCATGGAATTTCTCCTGTATTTGCTGCTCGGTGCGTGTGCAGGCGTACTCGCCGGGCTGTTTGGGGTGGGCGGCGGGATTATCATCGTGCCGGTGCTGGTGTTCAGTTTTACCGTGCAGGGCTTCGACCCGCAGGTGTTGACCCATCTGGCCGTTGGCACGTCGCTGGCGTCGATTATTTTTACCTCGGTGAATGCCGTGCGTGAGCATCACCGGCGTGGCGCGGTGCGTTGGCCGATCTTTGTGTGGATGACCGTGGGCATCCTGATTGGCGCAGGTTTTGGCGCGCTGACCGCCGAGGCGATTTCCGGCCCGAATTTGCAGAAGATTATCGGTGTGTTCGCCCTGGTGGTCGCCGTGCAACTGGCGCTTGAGGCCAAGCCCAAGGCCAGCCGAACGGTGCCGGGCAAGCTCGGCCTGACACTGGCAGGCACGCTGATCGGCTGGGCCTCGGCGATTTTCGGGATAGGCGGCGGCTCGCTGACCGTGCCGTTTTTAACCTGGCGCAGTGTGCCGATGCAGCAGGCGGTGGCGACTTCATCGGCGTGCGGTCTGCCGATTGCCTTGGCGAGTGCATTAAGTTTCATGATTCTGGGCTGGCATGAGCCGCTGTTGCCCGCTCATAGTCTAGGGTTCGTGTATTTGCCGGCGCTGTTGGGCATTGCCCTGACCAGCATGCTGTTTGCGCGTTTTGGCGCGCGCCTGGCGCACCGCTTGTCGCCGCGTTTATTGAAGCGGTTGTTCGCCGCTTTACTGTTTTGCGTCGGTTTGAATTTTTTGCTGTAACAAAGGCTTAATCGCGCACCGGCATGGTCCGGCGCGCCATGACTAATGATTTAACGAGGAGTCGCAATGCTGCCTTACCCGCAGATCGATCCGGTGGCCTTGGCCATCGGTCCGCTGAAAATCCACTGGTACGGGTTGATGTACCTGATCGGCATCGGCGGTGCCTGGTTCCTGGCGTCGCGGCGCCTGAACCGTTTCGACCCGACCTGGACCAAAGAAAAGCTCTCCGACCTGATTTTTTGGCTGTCGATGGGCGTGATCGTCGGCGGGCGCCTGGGGTATGTGCTGTTTTACGACCTGAGCGCCTACATCGCCAACCCGACGCTGATTTTCGAGGTGTGGAAGGGCGGCATGGCGTTCCACGGTGGTTTTATTGGCGTGATGATCGCCGCGTGGTGGTTCGGCCGTCGCAACGGCAAGTCATTCTTCCAGTTGATGGACTTCGTTGCGCCGATGGTGCCGATCGGCCTGGGCGCCGGGCGCATCGGTAACTTCATCAACGCCGAGTTGTGGGGCAAACCGACCGACGTGCCGTGGGCCATGGTGTTCCCGCCGTTCAGCGACCCGGCGCAATTGCCGCGCCACCCGTCGCAGCTCTACCAGTTCGCGTTGGAAGGTGTGGCACTGTTCCTCATCTTGTACATCTTCTCGCGCAAGCCACGCCCAACCATGGCCGTGTCGGGCATGTTCGCGTTGTTTTACGGGATCTTCCGCTTTATCGTCGAGTTCGTGCGCGTACCGGATGCGCAGTTGGGCTACCTGGCGTGGGGCTGGTTGACCATGGGGCAGATCCTCAGCTTGCCGATGATTTTGGCCGGTCTTGGCCTGCTGTGGTGGGCGTACAACCGCCCGCAGCCGATCAAGAACGCCGCGCTTTAAATTTGAATGCCGGGGTGTTTACGTGAAGCGCCCCGGCTTCACCGATACGGGTAATCACATGAAGCAATATCTCGAACTGTTGAACGACGTCGTGACCAATGGCTTGACCAAGGGCGACCGCACGGGCACCGGCACCAAAGCCGTCTTTGCCCGTCAGTATCGGCATAACCTGGCCGACGGCTTCCCGCTGCTGACCACCAAGAAGCTTCACTTCAAAAGCATCGCCAACGAACTGATCTGGATGTTGAGCGGCAACACCAACATCAAGTGGCTGAACGAAAACGGTGTGAAAATCTGGGACGAGTGGGCCACCGAAGACGGCGACCTCGGCCCGGTGTATGGCGAGCAGTGGACCGCCTGGCCGACCAAAGACGGCGGCAAGATCAACCAGATCGACTACATGGTCGACACGTTGAAGAACAACCCCAACAGCCGCCGCATCCTGTTTCACGGCTGGAACGTCGAGTACCTGCCGGACGAAACCAAAAGCCCGCAGGAAAACGCGCGCAACGGCAAGCAAGCGCTGCCGCCGTGTCACCTGCTGTATCAGGCATTTGTGCATGACGGTCATCTGTCGATGCAGTTGTACATCCGCAGCTCCGACGTGTTCCTCGGCCTGCCTTACAACACCGCCGCCCTGGCCCTGCTGACGCATATGCTGGCCCAGCAATGTGACCTGATCCCTCACGAGATCATCGTCACCACCGGCGACACGCACGCTTACAGCAACCACATGGAGCAGATCCAGACTCAACTGGCGCGCACACCGAAAAAGCTGCCGGAACTGGTGATCAAGCGTAAACCTGCGTCGATCTACGATTATAAATTCGAAGATTTTGAAATCGTTGGCTACAACGCCGACCCAAGCATCAAGGCTGACGTGGCTATTTAAAAAGGACGGGAGGGGCAAGCCCCCTCCCGCCTTTTTTATGATCAGTGGCCGTGGCTTCTGCCCACGTGTGAAGGCTCAGCCTCGCTGGCCGCGACACTGCCGCTGACTTCCAGCCGCTGCAAAATCCCGCACTGATCCAGATCCGGCCCACCACCGCAGCGTTGGCGCAGGTCGAGCAATTGCTCCTGCAACGCCAACAGCCCATCAATCCGCGATTTCACGTGGTGGATATGTTCGTCGATCAACGCATTCACGCTCTCGCACTGGTCCTGAGGGCTGTCGCGTAGCCCAAGCAGGCTGCGGATTTCCCCAAGCGTCATGTCGAGGCTGCGGCAATTGCGGATGAAGATCAGCCGCTCAGTGTGCGCCTGGGTGTACACGCGGTAGTTGGCATCGGTGCGTGCCGGGGGTGGCAGCAGGCCTTCCTTCTCGTAATAACGGATGGTTTCCACCTGACAGTCGGTCAGTTTGGCCAATTCGCCGATCTTCATCGCAGCAATCTCCAAATGGGTGCTTGACCCTATAGTGGCTACAGGGTCTTTACTTGGCAACAGGCACCTTACGGACGCGACCAGATGAGCGACTCCCTTCACACCCCACATAAGCATGATCACGACCATGACCACGATCATGGCCCCAAAAAACTTACGCCTGTGCACGACCACGGCCATGCCGGTTCCTGCTGCGCAAGCGACGCCGCGCCTGCGGTGGTCACGCTGAACGAAGCGCCTTCCGACGGCGCGCGCCTCAGCACCTTCCGCATCGAAGCCATGGACTGCCCCACCGAGCAAACGCTGATCCAGAACAAACTGGGCAAGCTCGCCGGTGTGCAGCAACTGGAATTCAACCTGATCAACCGCATCCTCGGCGTCACCCATGACCTGCCGAGCACTGCGCCGATCATCGACGCGATCAAATCTATCGGGATGCAGGCGGACCCCATTGAAGAGGGCGTTCCCGCCGCCGCGCCACCCGCGAAGAAACACTGGTGGCCGCTGGCGTTGTCCGGCGTTGGTGCGTTGGCTGCTGAAGTGCTGCATTTCACCAATGCTGCGCCGACGTGGGTGATTGCCGTGGTGGCGTTGGTGTCGATCTTCAGCGGCGGCCTCACCACCTATAAAAAGGGCTGGATAGCCCTGAAAAACCTCAACCTGAACATCAACGCGCTGATGAGCATCGCCGTGACCGGCGCGCTGCTGATTGGCCAGTGGCCGGAAGCTGCGATGGTGATGTTCCTGTTCACCGTGGCCGAGTTGATCGAAGCCAAGTCCCTGGACCGTGCGCGCAACGCCATCAGTGGCTTGATGCAGATGACGCCCGAACAGGCCACGGTGCAGCAGGCTGATGGCTCATGGGTGGAAAAAGACGTCAAAAGCGTTGATCTTGGGGCAATCGTTCGGTTAAAACCTGGCGAGCGTGTTGGCCTGGACGGTGAAGTCACCGCCGGTCAATCCTCCATCGATCAGGCGCCGATCACCGGTGAAAGCCTGCCCATTGAAAAAACCGTGGGCGATAAAGTCTTCGCGGGCACCATCAACCAGGCCGGTTCGCTGGAATACAAGGTCACCGCGGCGGCCAACAATTCGACGCTGGCGCGCATCATTCATGCCGTGGAGCAGGCTCAAGGCGCGCGGGCGCCAACCCAGCGTTTTGTCGACAGCTTCTCGAAGATCTACACCCCGGCAGTGTTCCTGTTTGCCTTGGGCGTGGCGCTGATTCCACCGCTGTTCATGGCGGGCGTGTGGTTCGACTGGGTCTACCGCGCACTCGTGCTGTTGGTGGTGGCGTGCCCGTGTGCACTGGTGATTTCCACCCCGGTGACCATCGTCAGTGGCTTGGCGGCGGCGGCGCGCAAAGGCATCCTGATCAAGGGCGGCGTGTACCTGGAGGGCGGTTACAAGCTTGATTACCTGGCCCTCGACAAGACTGGCACGATCACCCACGGCAAACCGGTGCAAACCGATTACCTGGCGTTGTTCCCCAACGTCGAAGACCGCGCGCCGGCGCTGGCCGCCAGTTTGGCCGGGCGCTCCGACCACCCGGTGTCGTTGGCCATTGCCAAAGCGGCTGTGGATAAAAACCTGCCGAGCCACGTTGTGGATAACTTCGAAGCCTTGCCCGGTCGCGGTGTGCGCGGTGATATAAACGGTGAAACCTACCATTTGGGCAACCACCGTCTGGTCGAAGACCTGGGCCTGTGCTCGCCGGCGCTGGAAGAAAAACTCTTCGCCCTGGAGAAACAAGGCAAGTCGGTGGTGTTGCTGCTCGACAAGTCCGGCCCGCTGGCGCTGTTCGCCGTGGCCGACACGGTCAAAGACAGCAGCCGCGAAGCCATCCAGCAACTGCACGACTTGGGCATCAAAACCCTGATGCTCACCGGCGACAACACCCACACCGCTCAGGCGATTGCGGCCCAGGTCGGTATCGACCAGGCCCAAGGTGACCTGCTGCCGACTGACAAACTGCAGGCCATCGAAACCCTCTACGGCCAAGGCCACCGGGTGGGCATGGTCGGTGACGGCATCAACGACGCCCCGGCTCTGGCCCGCGCCGAAATTGGCTTCGCCATGGCCGCCGCCGGCACCGACACGGCCATCGAAACCGCTGACGTGGCCTTGATGGACGATGATTTACGCAAGATCCCGGCTTTCATTCGGTTGTCGCGGCAAACCTCGAGTATCCTCAAGCAGAACATCGCCCTGGCGCTGGTGACCAAGGCGGTCTTCCTTGCGGTCACCTTCCTGGGCATGGCCACTATGTGGATGGCGGTGTTCGCGGACATGGGCGTGAGCCTGCTGGTGGTGTTCAATGGCCTGCGCCTGTTGCGCAAATAACTGAGGTGAGGGTGGTGTGCTGAGTGCCGAACTGAAGGCGTTTTACAGAGTGGCCCGCCTGGGCAGCATTACCCAGGCGGCGAAAAAACTCGGCCTTAGCCAGCCCACGGTCACCACGCAGATTCGCAACCTCGAAAGCCAGTACGGCGTCGAGCTGTTCTACCGTGGTGGCCGCCGCCTGACCGTCAGCGACGACGGCGCGCGCCTGCTGCCGATGGTCAAGGCGCTGTTGCAGCAAGAAGCCGATATCGAGTTTTTCCTGCGCAACAGTGGTCAGCTCCAGGGGGCGCTGAGGATTGCCGCGACGGCGCCGTATTACATCCTCGACCTGGTCAAAGCCTTTCGCGAACGCCTGCCGCATGTGGAGGTGTCGGTGGAAATCGGCAACTCCCAGTCGGTGCTGGAGGCGCTCGAAGAGTACCGGGTGGACGTCGCCGCCTCCTCGCAATTACTTGAAGACCCGCGGTTGATCCGCCGCGTGCTCGGCACCGACCCGCTGGTGCTGGCGGTGCACCGCAATCACCCGTTGGCGGCCTTGGACACTGTGCCGCTCACGGCACTGGCGGGGCATACCTTGCTGATGCGCGAAACCGGGTCCACCACACGGCGTTTAACTGAAGAGATGCTGCAAGGCGCAGGCGTGAGTTACGGCCCGCTGCTGGAGATCGGCAGCCGCGAATCGATTCGCGAGGCGGTGCTGCGCAATATCGGCATCAGCATCATCGCCCGCCAGGAAGTGCCGCATGACCCGCAGTTACGCGTGCTGACCATCGAGCATGCACCGCAGATCGCCGAGTATTTGTACTGCCTCAAGGAAAGAAAAGGCGCGAGGCTGCCTGCCGCGTTTCTCGGTTTGGCGCAAGAAATGTCGCCGCTCTGACCGACAAGCCCCATCGCCACACAAATCCAAGCACTACAGACGCACTCTGAATTCCTACACAAATCCACCAATACCACTATCGCCACGTTTTGCCTTTCTGCCACACCAGGGACGCATTGCCTGCCTAGCATGGCCTTCATCAGTTTGATGAGGTGCCTCCATGAACACTGCCCCAACCAACCCCGGCGCGCCGATGACGGTGCGCGGTATCCAGAAGCGCTTCGGCGCCTTCAAGGCGCTGGACAACGTGTCGCTGGACGTCGCCGCCGGCGAGCTGGTGTGCCTGCTGGGCCCGTCCGGTTGCGGCAAAACCACCTTGCTGCGCTGCATCGCCGGCCTGGAACGCCAAGACAGCGGTGAACTTCGCCTGGGTAACCGCGATGTGTCGCAACTGCCGCCTCAAGCGCGCGACTACGGGATTTTGTTTCAGTCCTACGCGCTGTTTCCCAACCTCACCGCTGAAGAGAACATTGGCTACGGCCTGACCGGCAGTGGCCGCGACGAAGTGCGCAAACGCGTTGGCCAGATGCTGGAACTGGTCGGCCTGGTTGGCAGCGAAAAGAAATACCCCGGCCAACTCTCCGGCGGCCAACAACAGCGCGTCGCCCTGGCCCGTGCGCTGGCGCCGGCGCCTTCATTGCTGCTGCTGGACGAACCGATGTCTGCCCTCGACGCGCGTGTGCGTGAGCATTTGTGCAGCGAACTGCGCCAACTGCAGCGGCGCTTGGGCGTCACCACGTTGATGGTCACGCACAACCAGGACGAGGCCATGTTGATGGCCGACCGCATTGCCGTGATGAACAACGGCAAAGTCGAGCAATACGCCACGCCGCAAGAAATCTACGACCGCCCGGCCACGCCGTTCGTGGCGGAGTTTGTCGGCCAGGGTAACTGGCTGCCGTTCAGCCGCAGCAGTGCGAGCCATGCTCAGGTCGGCGGGATGAACATGCGCTTGGCCGACGATGCCGGCGTGGCCAAATCCGGCCGTCTGTTCTGCCGCCCGGAAGCCATCAGCATCAACCCGCTGGGGCATGAAGAAAACCTGTTCCCGGCCAAGGTCTGCGAGATCACGTTTCTGGGCAACCGCTGCCGCATGCGCTTTGAGCTGGAGCAGTTGCCCGGTCACCCATTGCTGGCCGAACTGGCCCCGGAAGCGATGCCGCGCCTCGGTGCGCAACACATCTGGGTGGCGTTGCCGCCGCGCAGCCTGCAGGTGTTTGCTTGAGATGGCCGCCGATATGACGCTGCCGCTACCCGGCCACGTGGCGCGCAACGTTTCCCGCGCCGAACTGGGCGACCGCATTTTTGTACTCGGCGGCAAACTCGTCTGGCTGTTGCTGCTCGGTGTCGCCGTATTGCTGCCCTTGCTGGCGATCTTCTGGCGTGGCTTCAGCAGCGAAGCCGGGCAGGGCGGCGGCTGGGTCGCGGCGCGCGAGCTGGTGACCAGCGATAACTTCCACTGGCTGCTGGGCAATAGCCTGAAAGTTTCCCTCAGCGTTGCGGCCATCGTCGTACCGCTGGCCTACCTGTTTGCCTACGCGCTGCAACGCACGCTGATTCCCGGCAAGGCGATGTGGCGCGGCCTGTCGCTGCTGCCGCTGATGGCGCCGTCGATGTTGCCAGGCATTGCGCTGGTGTATCTGTTCGGCAATCAGGGCCTGTTGCGCGGGTTGCTCTCGGACAATATCTACGGCTTCTGGGGCATTGTGCTGGGCGAGGTGATCTACACCTTCCCACACGCCTTGATGATTCTGCTGTCGGCGCTGTCGCTGGCGGATGCGCGTTTGTTCGACGCCGCGTCGAGCATGGGCGCCAGCCCGGCCCGGGCGTTTCGCAGCATCACCTGGCCGGCCACGCGCCAGGCAGTGTTCGCCGCGTTTTGCCTGGTGTTCACCCTGACCATCACCGACTTCGGCGTGCCCGTGGTGGTGGGCGGGGACTACCAAGTGTTGGCGCTGGAAGCCTACAAGGCGGTGGTCGGCCAGCAACAGTTCGGTCGTGGCGCGTTGATCGGCATGGTGTTGCTGCTGCCGGCGCTGTTCAGCTTTGGCGTCGACGCCTGGTTACGCCGCCGTCACGGCGGTTCCATGAGCGGCCGAGCGCAAGTCTTCCAGCCCGCGCCGTCGCGCTTGCGGGATGGCTGTTACCTGGCCATCGTGATGCTGATTTGCGCTGCGTTGCTGCTGGTGTTCGGCATGGCGGTGTATTCCTCATTGGTCAAGTTCTGGCCGTACAACCTGTCGCTGTCGCTCAACCATTATCAGTTTGAAGACACCGCGGGCGGCGGCTGGCTGGCCTATCGCAACAGCTTGAAGATGGCACTTTGCACGGCGCTGATCGGCAGCGTATTGATCTTCACCGGTGCCTACCTGATGGAAAAAACCAAGGGTCAAAAGGGCCTGAACCTGGCGCTGCGCATGCTCAGCTTTGTGCCGATGGCCGTGCCGGGCCTGGTGTTGGGCTTGGGCTATGTGTTCTTTTTCAACCTCAACGGTAACCCGCTGCATGTGTTCTACGGGACCATGACGCTGTTGGTGGTGTGCACCATTGCTCACTATTTGACCACCGCGCAGATGACCGCCACCACCGCGCTGCGCCAGCTAGACAGCGAGTTCGAAGCCGCTGCGCTTTCTCTCAAGGCGCCGCTGTACCGCCACTACTGGCGCGTCACCGTACCGATTTGCCTGCCGGCGCTGCTGGACATCGTGCGCTACTTGTTTGTGTCGGCGATGACCACCGTGTCTGCCGCGATCTTTCTCTACAGCCCCGACACTATCCTCGCCGCCGTCGCCGTGTTGAACATGGACGACGCCGGCAATGTGGGCGGCGCGGCGGCCATGTCGACCTTGATCCTGTTTACCTCTGCCGGCGTTTCGCTGCTGCTGGCGTGGTGCTCACGTGGCGCGTTGCGCCGCTCCCAAGCCTGGCGCCAAACCGCGCCGGGTCAATAAAACCGTCCCTTTTGAGGAATGCACCATGTTCAAGCCCCTGGCGTTAGCCGCTGCTGTGCTCACTGCGTTCAGCCTGAATGCGTTTGCCGCGAAAACCGAGTTGACCGTGTACACGGCCCTCGAAGCCGAGCAGTTGAAGACCTACAAGCAAGCCTTCGAAAAGCAGAACCCGGACGTCGAAATAAAATGGGTGCGTGACTCTACCGGCATCATCACCGCCAAGCTGCTGGCGGAGAAAGACCGCCCGCAAGCTGACGTCGTGTGGGGCCTGGCCGCGTCGAGCCTGGCGATCCTCGATCAGCAAGGCATGCTCAGCAACTACGCGCCCAAAGACCTCGACAAAATCGGCAAGAACTACCGCGACGCCGCCAACCCACCGGCTTGGGTCGGCATGGATGTGTGGGCCGCGACTATCTGCTTCAACACGGTCGAGGCCGAGAAGCAGGGCCTGAGCAAGCCGGTGAGCTGGCAGGACCTGACCAAACCCGAATACAAGGGCAAGATCGTGATGCCTAACCCGGCGTCTTCGGGCACCGGCTTTCTGGATGTGAGCGCCTGGTTGCAGACCTTCGGCGAGAAGCAGGGCTGGCAGTACATGGACGACCTGCACCAGAACATCGGCCAGTACGTTCACTCCGGCTCCAAGCCGTGCAAGCTGGCGGCGTCTGGTGAGTTCCCAATCGGTATTTCGTTCGAATACCCGGCCGTGCAGTTGAAACGCCAAGGCGCGCCACTGGATATTATTTTGCCCAAGGAAGGCTTGGGCTGGGACATTGAAGCGACTGCCGTGATCAAGGGCACCGCGCACGTGGAGGCCGCGAAAAAGCTCGCCGACTTCTCCGCCAGCCCCGCCGCGATGCAGCTGTACAAAGAAAACTTCGCCGTGCTCGCTCAACCGGGTATTGCCAAGCCGCAGACCGAATTGCCGGCCGACTACGAACAGCGGCTGATCAAGAACGACTTCGCCTGGGCCTCGAAAAACCGCGACAGCATCCTGACCGAATGGCGCAAGCGCTATGACGGCAAGTCAGAGAAACAATAACTGATCATTCCCACGCTCAGCGTGGGAACGAGAGGAACGCATGAGTAGTGATCTGTTAATCGTCGGCGCGGGCATCCTCGGCCTGTCCCACGCCTTTGCTGCCGCCAAACGCGGCCTCAAGGTCAAGGTATTCGAACGCAGCGCCACGCCGTTGGGCGCCTCGGTGCGCAACTTCGGCCAGGCGCTGGTCACCGGCCAACCACCGGGGCCGATGCTTGACCTGGCCCGGCAAAGCCGCGACATCTGGGCGCATTGGGCGCAGATGGCCGGCCTTCAGCTCAAGCGCAATGGCGCGTACGTGTTCGCCCGCACCGAAGCCGAGGAACATCTGCTGGAAGCGTTCTGCGCCGGTCGTGCGCAAGAGCACGGCTACAACGTCGAGCTGCTGCAGGGCGCGGCCATGAACGCGTTGTACGGCGGCCAATTCAGCCATCATCGCGCGGCGCTGCACGGCAAGGACGATCAGCAACTGTATTCGCGCGAAGCGATCCCGGCGTTGATCAACTACCTTCGCAATCAACTGAACGTGGAGTTTCACTTCTCCACGCTGGTGCGCGATGTGCAGCCTGGCCAGTTGCACAGCACGGCGGGCAGCTTTCGCGGTGAGCAGATCATCGTCTGCTCCGGCCACGATTACCAAACCCTGCTGGCCGACGCGATGGCTGAACTCAACCCGAGTATCTGCCGCCTGCAAATGCTGCGTGCACGGCCGGCAGTCAACCTGAACCTGCAACACGCGTTGCTGACCGGTTTGAGCTGCGTGCATTACGGCGCGTTTGCCGACTTGCCGGAAGCGCTGCCGGTGCAGGCGCAAATCCTGCGCGATGCGCCGCACCTGCATGAACATGGGATTCACCTGCTGATCAGCCCCACGCCGTATGGCGAACTGATTATTGGCGACTCGCACGACTACGGCAGCGATGCCTCACCGTTCAACGCCGAGCAGGTCGATGACTGGCTGATCGAGCTGGCCGAGCAGACCTTGGGTTGCAAGGTAAACGTGGTCGAGCGCTGGCAGGGCGTGTACGGCTCGCGCGGGCCGGGGCCGTTTTCATTCGTGCAGGCGGCACCGGGCGTGAGCGCGGCATTGATGCACACCGGCGTGGGCATGAGCGTGGGGCCGGCGCTGGCCGAGCGTAACATCAGCACTGTGTGGGGCGCGGCGGGATGAACCCTGAACAGGCAATTGCCGAGGTGTTCGGCTTGTACGAGCAGCACGGCGCGGCGGATTACATCGGCGAGCCGGTGTCGCAGATCGAACACATGTCCCAGGCCGCGCAGTGGGCGATGGCCGAAGGCTTTGACGATGAAGTGGTGCTGGCGGCGTTTTTTCACGATATTGGCCATCTCTGTGGCGAAGGCGGCGCAAACATGGGCGGTTATGGCGTGGTCAGCCATGAGCGTTTGGGCGCGGATTATTTGCGCCGCGCAGGCTTCAGCGAGCGCATTGCCAGGCTGGTGGAATATCACGTGCAAGCCAAGCGCTACCTGACGTTCAGCCAGCCGTCCTACTACGCCCGCCTGAGTGAAGCCAGCCGGATTACCTTGGGCTATCAGGGCGGCGTGATGACGGCAGAAGAAGCGCAAGCGTTTGAACAAGACCCGCTCTACCTGATCAGCCTGCGCCTGCGCCACTGGGACGAGCAGGCCAAGCAAATGCGCGTGCCGCTGCTCGACCTTGAGGTGCTCAAGGCCAAGGCGCGCAAGGTGCTGGCGGCTTAGCTCTGGTCGAGGCTCAGGGCGAGGGCTTCGACCAGTTCCTGGCGCTCGGCCTGGCTCAGTTTGGCGTGGGCGTTAAGCGACGACCATTGCGGGTGAGCACGGGCTTTGTGCAGTGCGTCCGGCAACTTGCCTTCGCGCCAGGTTTTGTCTTGTGGCGTGTCGACCTTGATGCTGTGCAGCGCCGCATGGCCGCGCAGGTTCAGGGCCTTGAGCAACTGGCGTTGGCGCAGGGCGAGCAGGCGCAGCACGCTGTCGTCGACGGTGAGCTCGCGCTGGCCTTTGAGTTTGCCGAGCAAGCGGCTGCCATAGCCGCGCGCCGTTTGCAGCGCGCCACCGGCAATCGCACCGGCAATCGCGGCGGCGCCGAGGGTCAGGCCGCCGACCAGCAGGTCGACACCGGCACCGGCCGCCGCGCCTGCAGCGATTCCGCCGCCGACGCGCACGCCGAGTTGCTTGAGGGTTTCGGGGTTGAACAGGTCATCGCCCCAACGCCCATCGAGCAACGGCAAGTCACTGGCGGCGGCGTCCTGCGGGCGGAAGCCGAACAGTTTGAGCAGGGCTTCCACACACTTTTGTTCGCGCTGGCGCACGGCTTTGCGCAGTTCACCCACCGCCGCTTGTTCGGCTTCGGTGACCACGCTGCGTCGGCACGCGGCGCAGTCGATCAACAGTTCGGCGATCAGCCGCGCGGCGCTTTGCTGGCGTGCCTGGCGTTGCGCGTGCTGGTCGAGAATCAGCCGTTCCAACTGCGGCCGCGCGGTTTCCAGGAGTAAGGCGAGGCTTTCATACAGCCGACGTTCACCGTCTTCGGGCGGTGCCACGCTGTCGAAACGCATCAGCGCGTGCAGGCCAAGACGCGCCAGGGCTTCACGCCAATCCGGTTCGCGGTGGTTGCTGCTGCTGACAAAGTTGAGTACCGGCAGCAACGGCTTGCCGCAACTGGCGAGCACTTGCAGCTCGTCGCGGTACTTGGCCAGCACCGGCTCGCGGGCGTCGATCACATACAAACCGGCGTCCGAGGCGAGCAGTTGGCGCAGCACCTTGGCTTCTTGTTCAAAACGCTGGCGCGCCTCGCTGCCGTCCAGAAACCGCGCCAGGCGTGCCGGGCCGTCGAGGCGTTCGCCGGGGCGGTCGAGGCGTTCCAGATAATCGAGCAGGGCGATGGCATCTTCCAGGCCGGGCGTGTCGTACAGCTCAAGCAACGCCTCGCCGTCGACCGACAACCGCGCGCCCTCGACGTGCCGCGTGGTGCTGGGGCGATGCGAGACCTCGCCGAAGCCGACGTCACGCGTCAGCGTGCGCAGCAGCGAGGTTTTGCCGACATTGGTGTGGCCGACCACGGCGAGTTTCAGTGGTTTAGTCATGACCGGTCTCCAACCAATTCAGCGGCGCGCCGTCGGCGAAGGGCAGCTCCAGTTGTTTTAGCGCGGCGTGCCAATCACCCAGGCGCTCTGCGTCAAGCGCCTGGCCTGACGGCGCTTGCAGCAGCCACACGCGGGTCGCGGTGGCGCTGCGGGCCAGTTCGGCGATCAGCGCGAGGCTGCCACGGTCCGGCGAGCGGCGCGGGTCGCAGGCGATAGCCAGCCGCGCGGGTGGGAAGCGCGTGAGTTGTTCGAGCAGTTTGTTACGCGACTCGCGGCTGTCGAGGATGCCGGCATTCTTAACGCTGGCAGGCAGTTTGGGCGGCCAGGCGTGTTGGTCGTCCAGTTCGATGGCCACCAGCAAGGCACCGTCGCTGTGCAATTCGCTGACGCCGCCGGTGACCGCGTGCAGTTGCTGCGGCGCGGCGTCGTTGACGCCAAGGCGTTCGCTGCTCGGCATCAGGCGTTCGCGCAACGCGCTGTAGCCGGGCAAGTTGAGGTCCAGGCGCAAGGCCGCGCGCCCGCGTGTCCAGCGCCACAGGCACAGCAGGGCGAGGATCAACCTTGGCAACAGGCCGTAAACCAGCAGCACGCCCACCAGCCAGGTGGCCCAGGCTTGGCGAGCGCTTTCGATATTCAGGGCAGAGTCGCCACTGGAGCGGATCATCTCGACCGTCGGCACAGTGAACCCCAGCAGCGCGGGCAGGCTGCCGAGCGCTTGGGTGACGGCGACAAAGGTGTCGGCGCCGAGCAGGGTGGTTTCCCACACAAAGCCGTAGCGCCGTGTGGCAAGCAGCGTCAGTAAAAACAGCAGGGCGCTGAGCAGCGCCAGCAACCACAGGCTATTGACCAACACACCCACGGCCCAGCGATTGAGTTTCTGGCGCTGCAACAACAGCAGCAACGCTGGCGCTAACTGCGCGGCCTTGGCGTCGCGCGCGAGTTTTTCGCTGAGCCATAGCCACAGGCGCCCGAGGCTGGCGCCGTGCTCGCCGGCAAACAGCAGGCCCAACGCCCAACTGATTAACAGAATCAGGTTCAGGCCGAGCAAGCTGCCCAAGGCCCAAAACACATTCACCGGCGTCAGGCCGTTGCCCAGCGCGGCAAACGCCAAACCGGCGCCGCTGACGATCGCCAGCACCGCCAGCAGCACCAACGCCAAACGCGCGCCTTGCAACCAGCGGGTGAGGGCGGCGCTCAGGCCGTCGCGCTCGGCCAAGTGCAGGGCGCGCTGTTGAATGCGCGTCGGCAAATCGCCACCGGCCGTGCGGGCCAGGCGGTTGGCTTCGAGGTCTTCCAGCGGGCCTGCGTGTTCTTCACGCAGGCGCACGGTTTCTGTCAGCCAGAGTTTTTGCAGGGGGTTCAGTGCTGTCACGCGCCGTCCTGTTGTGTTCGTGAGCCTGGAGCATAACCGCTGTGCAGCCGGTTGGGGAAAGCTGCGCGGCGCTCTGGTATTCTCGTCGGCATGAAAAAAACTCTCCCTTTAAGCCTGATCGCAGCTCTCGGTGAAAACCGCGTGATCGGCGTCGACAACAGCATGCCCTGGCATTTGCCGGGGGATTTCAAATATTTCAAGGCCACCACGCTCGGCAAGCCGATCATCATGGGGCGCAAGACCTGGGATTCGCTGGGCCGACCGCTGCCGGGGCGCTTGAACCTGGTGGTTAGCCGTCAGACCGATTTGGCGCTTGAAGGTGCGGAAGTTTTTCCGTCACTCGACGCAGCCGTCGAGCGCGCCGAGGCGTGGGCGCTGGCGCAGGGCGCGAATGAGCTGATGCTGATCGGCGGCGCGCAGTTGTATGCGCAAGGGCTGGCGCAGGCGGATCGCCTGTATTTGACGCGCGTGGCGCTGAGCCCGGAAGGCGATGCGTGGTTTCCGCAGTTTGATGCGCAGCAGTGGAAACGGGTATCGAACGTCGAGAACCCAGCGGAGGGCGAAAAGCCCGCGTACAACTTCGAGGTTTGGGAAAAAGCTTAAAAGCATCGGGAGCAAGCCCCCTCCCACATTGACCGCATGCTCATGTTGGAGCTCGGTCCAATGTGGGAGGGGGCTTGCTCCCGAGAGCGGTCTATCAGGCCTGCGCCAACTCGGCATGCTCTTCGGCATTCAACAGGTCTTTATCCGTCTGCCCCATGATCTGGCTGGTAATCGCACCCGCCGTCATAGAACCGTTGACGTTCAACGCCGTACGGCCCATGTCGATCAGCGGCTCCACGGAAATCAGCAGCGCCACCAGTGACACCGGCAAGCCCATCGCCGGCAGCACGATCAGCGCGGCAAACGTGGCACCGCCGCCTACGCCGGCAACGCCTGCCGAACTCAGCGTCACAATCGCCACCAGGGTTGCGATCCACAGCGGGTCCAGCGGGTTGATGCCCACGGTCGGCGCCACCATCACCGCCAACATGGCTGGGTAAAGACCGGCGCAACCGTTCTGGCCGATGGTTGCGCCGAACGAGGCGGCGAAACCGGCGATGGATTGCGGGATACCCAAGCGGCGGGTTTGCGCCTCAATGCTCAGCGGGATGGCCGCCGCGCTGGAGCGGCTGGTGAAGGCAAAGGTCAGCACCGGCCACACTTTGCGGAAGAACCGCAGCGGGTTGACCCCGGCCAGCGACAAGAGCAGGCCGTGCACCACAAACATCAGGCCCAGCGCCAGGTACGACACCAGCACAAAACTGCCGAGCTTGATGATGTCTTGCAGGTTGGAACCGGCAACCACCTTGGTCATCAGCGCCAGCACGCCGTAGGGCGTCAGCTTCATCACCAGGCGCACCAAACGCATCACCCAGGCTTGCAGGGTGTCGATGGCGTTGAGCACTTTCTGGCCTTTTTCGACGTCATCCTTGAGCAGTTGCAGCGCGGCAACCCCGAGGAATGCAGCGAAAATCACCACGCTGATGATCGACGTCGGTTTGGCCCGGGCCAAGTCGGCGAACGGGTTGGCCGGCACGAACGACAGCAGCAATTGCGGGATATTCAGGTCGGCAACCTTGCCCGCGTAATCACTCTGGATCACTTGCAGGCGCGCCATTTCCTGGGTGCCGGCCACCAGACCTTCGGCGGTGAGGCCGAACAGGTTGGTCAAGCCGATGCCGATCAACGCCGCAATCGCGGTGGTGAACAACAGCGTGCCGATGGTCAGGAAGCTGATCTTGCCCAGCGACGAGGCGTTATGCAGCCGCGCCACGGCACTCAGGATCGAGGCGAACACCAGCGGGATCACGATCATTTGCAGCAACTGCACGTAGCCGTTACCGACCAGGTCGAACCAGCCGATCGAGGCCTTGAGCACCGGGTTACCGTCGCCATAAATAGTGTGCAAAGCCGTCCCGAACAGCACGCCGAGAACGAGGGCAAACAGCACCTTCTTGGCGAGGCTCCATTGGGTACGGCGGGTTTGTGCCAGGCCCAGCAACAGGGCTACGAACACCAGTAAGTTGAGAATCAGGGGCAGATTCATTGAAGCTCCGTTGAGTAGGCAGCCAATCGCGTGAGCGTGCGATTGCAACCGGAAAGCCTAACAGCTTGAAATATATTGATTTAATACCGATATGGAATGGTCACTGTCGTTTCTGGAATAAGCGCATGGCGCTCAGGCACATGCTGTTGGCGCGATCACGACGCAAGCAGTCGCGCTCGGGTGGTGACTGTCATACAGATTTGTTAGCGTCGATGTCTTTGACTCTGGGAGAAATTGCTTATGAAGCTCGCGCCAACACTGCTGGCCGCCGCGTTGTGTCTTGGCCTCGGCAGCCAGGCCTTTGCCGCCACCGAGCTTACGCACTGGCCAGCGCCTGCCGCCAAACAACTGAACGAAATGATCGCCGCCAATGCCAACAAGGGCAACTTCGCGGTGTTCGACATGGACAACACCAGCTACCGCTACGACCTTGAAGAGTCGTTGCTGCCTTACCTTGAAAACAAAGGCCTGATCACCCGCGACACGATGGACCCTTCGCTGAAGCTGATCCCGTTCAAGGACACGGCTGAGCACAAGGAAAGCCTGTTCAGTTATTACTACCGCCTTTGCGAAGTCGACGACATGGTCTGCTACCCGTGGGTTGCGCAGATTTTTGCAGGCTTCACGCTCAAGGAACTCAAGGGCTACGTTGGCGAAATGATGGCGTCGGGCAAGCCAGTGCCGGTCACCTACTACGAAGGTGATGTGGTGAAAAACATGGAGGTGCAGCCACCCAAGGTCTTCACCGGCCAGGCTGAGCTATTTAACAAGTTGATGGAAAACGGCATCGAAGTGTACGTGATGACCGCCGCTTCTGAAGAGCTGGTGCGCATGGTCGCTGCCGACCCGAAGTACGGCTACAACGTTAAGCCGGAAAACGTCATCGGCGTGAGCACGCTGCTCAAGAACCGCAAGACCGGCGAACTGACCACCGCGCGCAAGCAGATCGCCGCCGGCAAATATGACGAGAAAGCCAACCTCGGCCTGGAGCTGACGCCGTACCTGTGGACCCCGGCGACCTGGATGGCGGGCAAACACGCAGCGATCCTGACGTACATCGATGAGTGGAAAAAACCGGTGATCGTCGGTGGTGACACACCGACCAGCGACGGCTACATGCTGTTCCACGATGTAGACGTGGCCAAGGGCGGCATCCACCTGTGGATCAACCGCAAAGACAAATACATGACTCAACTCAACGGCATGATGGCCAAGCACGCGGCCGCGCAAGCCAAGGAAGGGTTGCCGGTGACGGCTGACAAAAACTGGGTGATCGTCAAGCCGGACGAAATTCAATAGAGGGTCAAGCACCTCCCACATTAAACCGGGTCCCAACCTGAAAACCCGGTCACCTGTGGGAGCGGGCTTGCTCGCGATAGCGGTCACTCAGCCAGCAAATATATTGCCTGACACTCCGCCATCGGCAGCAAGCCACCTCCCACATTAAACCGGGTCCCAACCTGAAAACCCGCTCACCTGTGGGAGCGGGCTTGCTCGCGACAGCGATCACTCAGCCAGCAAATATATGGCCTGACACTCCGCCATCGGCAGCAAGCCACCTCCCACATTAAACCGGGTCCCAACCTGAAAACCCGGTCACCTGTGGGAGCGGGCTTGCTCGCGATAGCGGTCGTTCAGCAAGCAAATATATGGCCTGACACTCCGCCATCGGCAGCAAGCCACCTCCCACATTAAACCAGGTCCCAACCTGAAAACCCGGTCACCTGTGGGAGCGGGCTTGCTCGCGATAGCGATTACTCAGCCAGCAAATATATGGCCTGACACTCTGCCATCGGCAGCAAGCCACCTCCCACATTAAACCGGGTTCCACCTGAAAACCCGCTCACCTGTGGGAGCGGGCTTGCTCGCGATAGCGGTCACTCAGCCAGCAAATATATTGCCTGACACTCCGCCATCGGCAGCAAGCCACCTCCCACATTAAACTGGGTCCCAACCTGAAAAGCCGGTCACCTGTGGGAGCGGGCTTGCTCGCGATAGCGGTCACTCAGCCAGCAAATATATGGCCTGACACTCCGCCATCGGCAGCAAGCCACCTCCCACATTAAACCGGGTCCCAACCTGAAAATCCGCTCACCTGTGGGAGCGGGCTTGCTCGCGATAGCGGTCCTTCAGCCAGCAAATATCTGGCCTGACACTCCGCCATCGGCAGCAAGCCACCTCCCACATTAAACCGGGTTCCAACCTGAAAACCCGATCACCTGTGTGCGGGCTTGCTCGCGATAGCGATCACTCAGCCAGCAAATATATGGCCTGACACTCCGCCATCGGCAGCAAGCCACCTCCCACATTAAACCGGGCCCCAACCTGAAAACCCGGTCCCCTGTGTGTGGGCTTGCTCGCGATAGCGGTCGTTCAGCCAGCAAATATATTGCCTGACACTCCGCCATCGGCAGCAAGCCACCTCCCACATTAAACCGGGTCCCAACCTGAAAACCCGCTCACCTGTGGGAGCGGGCTTGCTCGCGATAGCGATCACTCAGCCAGCAAAGATATTGCCTGACACTCCGCCATCGGCAGCAAGCCACCTCCCACATTAAACCGGGTCCCAACCTGAAAACCCGCTCACCTGTGGGAGCGGGCTTGCTCGCGATAGCGATCACTCAGCCAGCAAATATATGGCCTGACACTCCGCCATCGGCAGCAAGCCACCTCCCACATTAAACCGGGTCCCAACCTGAAAACCCGATCACCTGTGGGAGATTCTATGGTTTTGGGGAAGCCTCCAAAACCGCTTTCGACTGGTATTCGCTCAGGTTTTTCATGAGAGAAAACGCGATGCGAGCCAGCTTGCGGGCGATGATGACCAGGGCCTGAGTC
>NZ_JBLZPT010000036.1:0-40893 GCF_049199985.1 Pseudomonas kitaguniensis | reverse complement strand
GCCCGCTCCCACACTTATTTGAATGTGGCGCAGAATTTTGCAGCTGCCGCAGTTCAACTGTGGGAGGGGGCTTGCTCCCGATGGCGGTGGTTCAGCTACTGATTTATTGACTGACCCACCGTCATCGCGAGCAAGTCCGCTCCCACACTTATTGGAATGTGGCGCAGAATTTTGCAGCTGTCGCAGTTCCACTGTGGGAGGGGGCTTGCTCCCGATGGCGGTGGTTCAGCTACTGATTTATTGACTGACCCACCGTGATCGCGGGCAAGCCCACTCCCACACTTATAGGAATGTGGCGCAGAATTTTGCAGCTGTCGCAGTTCAACTGTGGGAGGGGGCTTGCTCCCGATGGCGGTGGTTCAGCCAAAGATGTATTGACTGACCCACCGTGATCGCGGGCAAGCCCACTCCCACACTTATTGGAATGTGGCGCAGAATTTTGCAGCTGTCGCAGTTCCACTGTGGGAGGGGGCTTGCTCCCGATGGCGGTGGATCAGCTACTGATTTATTGACTGACCCACCGTGATCGCGAGCAAGCCCGCTCCCACACTTATTGGAATGTGGCGCAGAATTTTGCAGCTGTCGCAGTTCAACTGTGGGAGGGGGCTTGCTCCCGATGGCGGTGGTTCAGCTACTGATTTATTGACTGACCCACCGTCATCGCGAGCAAGCCCGCACACACTTATTGGAATGTGACGCAGAATTTTGCAGCTGTCGCAGTTCAACTGTGGGAGGGGGCTTGCTCCCGATGGCAGTGGTTCAGCCAAAGATGTATTGACTGATCCACCGTGATCGCGGGCAAGCCCACTCCCACACTTATTGGAATGTGGCGCAGAATTTTGCAGCTGTCGCAGTTCAACTGTGGAAGGGGGCTTGCTCCCGATGGCGGCGGTTTGGCTACTGATTTATTGACTGACCCAATGCCATCGCGAGCAAGCCCGCTCCCACACTTATTTGAATGTGGCGCAGAATTTTGCAGCTGTCGCAGTTCAACTGTGGGAGGGGGCAAGCCCCTTGCCACATTTTACAAACCGCGTTCGCTTAAGTGCCTGGCGTCATTGCTTGCGTCAGGTCATCCACTACTGCTTTGCCCATCTCACACAGGTAATGCGCGGCCCATGCGTATTGCTCGCCGCGTACATCCATGGCGGCTTCCATTGCGAGTTTCTTGGAGTAAAAAAGCAGGGTGGAGGCGTGCTCCAGGGCTTCGCCGATGGGCATGCCGGAATTGACGCGGAACAATGGTTTTTGATTTTCGCCGTAGTCGCCGAAGGTGACGATGCCGAGGGTAGTGACGGAGGAAAGCGGTGGATCGGGGACGATTTTGCTCATGATGATTGCTCTCTGCTGAAGTAGAGCCGCCACATCACATCGCTAAACATGAAGAGGGTGGCAGCTGTGTGCAGGTTAGCGATCCGGGTTGAGAGCGCCCCGGGTAGACTCAAGGTCTCCCGCACACAGCCGCCATAAAACGCTTAAAGCTGGCGGCTGCCAGCTGATTCGTTTGGTGCGGTGCCTCTCTTGACGTCCGGATCGCTAAACCCGATCGCTGATGTGCAGCGACCCAGAGAGGCTAGAGACCCAAACGGTAAGGCGCAATAGGCTAGAGAGTCTCTAGGAAACGTCCTGCAAGTTAAAGCGAAACGTCGTTGATGGCCCTTTAATCCGCAAACCGCATCTCGCGCGTTTCCCCCATCAGCAACCCCGCGTTCTGCTCCGTCACCTCCCGGATGTAATCCCACAACAACGTGATCCGCTTCAACTTGCGCAGATCCTCCCGGCAATACATCCAAAACTGCCGCGTAATCGCAATCTGCTCCCCCAACACCGGCAACAACCGCGCATCCTGCGCCGCCAAAAAGCACGGCAATATCGCCATCGACCGGCCTTGCTGCGCCGCGACGTACTGCGCGATCACACTGGTACTGCGCAAACTTGCGCTGGCGCCGGGCACCACGTTCGCCAGGTACAACAGCTCCGAACTGAAGGCTAAATCATCCACGTAGCTGATAAACGGATGCTCGGCCAAATCGGCAGGGCGTTGGATGGGCGGGTGTTGGTCGAGGTAATCCTGGGTCGCGTAGAGCTGTAATGTGTAGTCGCACAATTTGCAGCACACGTAAGGCCCGTGTTCCGGGCGTTCCAGGGCGATAACGATGTCGGCTTCGCGCTTGGACAGGCTGATGAAGTGCGGCAGCGGCAGGATGTCGACCGAGATGGCCGGGTAGGTGTCGACGAAATGGCTCAACTGCGGCGTGATGAAAAAGCTGCCGAAACCTTCGGTACAGCCCATGCGCACATGGCCGGAGAGCGCTACGCCGGAGCCGGAGACTTGCTCGCAGGCCATGTGCAAGGTGCTTTCGATAGACTCCGCGTAACCCAACAAACGTTGGCCCTCGGCGGTTAAGACAAAACCGTTGGTCCGCGATTTTTCGAACAGCAAGGTGCCGAGTGATACTTCCAGGGAACTGATGCGCCGCGACACGGTGGTGTAGTCCACCGCCAGGCGCTTGGCGGCGACGCTGGCTTTGCGGGTGCGCGCCACTTCGAGAAAAAACTTCAGGTCATCCCAGTTCAGGGAGCCCAAGGACGTGATGTTTTTTTGCATATAGGACCGGCTTTTATGTGCGTTCTTATTAGAAGTTTGCACATCTATACTCCAAAAACAGTCCGAACGCCTCATTCCCAAGGCGGTTTACGCGCCTTGTCTCTGCATAACTATAAGATTTGGAGACCCTCATGAACGCATCTGCCGACATTGCCGTGCAACAGGTCAAGCTGCTGATCAACGGTGAATGGCTCGAGTCCAGGACCACTCACTGGCAAGACGTCGTCAACCCGGCCACCCAGCAAGTGCTGGCCAAGGTGCCGTTTGCCACGGCCGATGAAGTGAATGCCGCCATCGACGCTGCCCACCGCGCCTTCCAGACCTGGAAGCTGACGCCAATCGGTGCGCGCATGCGCATCATGCTCAAGCTGCAAGCGTTGATTCGCGAACACTCCAAGCGTATCGCCGTGGTCCTCAGCGCCGAGCAGGGCAAGACCATTGCCGATGCCGAAGGCGACATTTTTCGTGGCTTGGAAGTGGTGGAACATGCCTGTTCCATCGGCACGTTGCAGATGGGCGAATTTGCTGAAAACGTCGCCAGTGGCGTCGACACCTACACCCTGCGCCAACCCATCGGCGTGTGCGCGGGCATTACCCCGTTCAACTTCCCGGCGATGATCCCGCTGTGGATGTTCCCGATGGCCATCGCCTGCGGCAACACCTTCGTTCTTAAACCGTCCGAGCAAGACCCGCTGTCGACCGTGCTGCTGGTGGAGCTGGCGCTGGAAGCCGGTGTGCCACCTGGCGTGTTGAACGTGGTGCACGGCGGCAAAGACGTGGTGGATGCGCTGTGCACGCACAAAGACATCAAGGCCGTGTCTTTCGTCGGCTCGACTGCTGTGGGCACGCATGTTTACGACTTGGCGGGCAAACACGGCAAGCGCGTGCAGGCGATGATGGGCGCGAAGAACCACGCCGTGGTGCTGCCCGACGCTAACCGCGAACACACGCTGAATGCGCTGGTCGGTGCCGGTTTTGGCGCGGCGGGCCAGCGTTGCATGGCGACCTCGGTGGTGGTGCTGGTCGGCGCGGCCAAGCAGTGGCTGCCGGACCTTAAGGCGCTGGCGCAAAAGCTCACCGTGAATGCCGGCAGCGAAGCGGGCACCGATGTTGGCCCGGTGATTTCCAGGCGCGCCAAGGCACGCATTTTGGAGTTGATCCAAAGCGGCGTGAAAGAAGGCGCCACGCTGGAGCTGGACGGCCGCGACATCACGGTGCCGGGTTTTGAGCAAGGCAACTTCGTCGGCCCGACGCTGTTCTCGAGCGTGACCACGGATATGCAGATCTACACCCAGGAAATCTTCGGCCCGGTGCTGGTGGTGCTCGAAGTCGCGACGCTCGATGAGGCCATCGCACTGGTCAACGCTAACCCGTTCGGCAACGGCACCGGTTTGTTCACCCAGAGCGGCGCGGCGGCGCGTAAGTTCCAGAGCGAAATTGACGTGGGCCAGGTCGGCATTAACATCCCGATCCCGGTGCCGGTGCCGTTCTTCAGTTTCACCGGTTCGCGTGGCTCCAAGCTCGGCGACCTCGGCCCGTACGGCAAGCAAGTGGTGCAGTTTTACACCCAGACCAAAACCGTCACCAGCCGCTGGTTTGACGACGACACGGTCAATGATGGCGTCAACACCACCATCAACCTGCGCTGAGTTCGGGAGACGACCATGAAAATTGCATTTATCGGCTTGGGCAATATGGGCGCGCCCATGGCCCGCAACCTGATCAAGGCCGGCCACGCGCTTAGCCTGTTCGACCTCAACCAGGCGGTACTCAAAGAGCTGGCCGAACTGGGTGGCCGCATCAGCGACTCGCCGCGTGATGCGGCGCACGGTGCTGAGCTGGTCATTACGATGCTGCCGGCCGCTGCGCATGTGCGCAGTGTGTGGCTGAATGACGACGGCGTTTTGGCCGGTATCGGCGAAGGCGTACCGGCGGTGGATTGCAGCACCATCGACCCGCAAACCGCGCGCGATGTGGCCGCTGCCGCCGTCAAACAAGGCGTGGTAATGGCCGATGCGCCGGTGTCCGGCGGCACCGGCGGCGCCAGTGCCGGCACGCTGACGTTTATGGTCGGCGCACCCCCGGAACTGTTCGCCACCTTGCAACCGGTGTTGGCGCAGATGGGCCGCAACATCGTGCATTGCGGTGACGTCGGCACCGGGCAAATCGCCAAGATCTGCAACAACCTGTTGCTCGGCATCAGCATGGTCGGCGTCAGCGAAGCCATGGCGTTGGGCGACGCGCTGGGCATCGACACCCGCGTGCTGGCTGGCATCATCAACAGCTCCACCGGGCGCTGCTGGAGTTCGGACACTTACAACCCGTGGCCCGGTGTGATCGACACTGCGCCGTCGTCGCGGGGTTATACCGGCGGTTTCGGCGCCGACCTGATGCTCAAAGACCTGGGCTTGGCCACTGAGGCCGCGCGCCAGGCCAAGCAGCCGGTGATCCTCGGCGCCGTGGCTCAACAGTTGTATCAATCGATGAGCCAGCGCGGGGAAGGTGGCAAGGACTTCTCGGCGATCATCAACAGCTATCGCAAGCCCGTGTAGGCGAATTTGCGAGAGCCCGCGTGGGTGGGCTCTCGTTTTTTACAGGCTACGCGTTACCACAGTGGCCGCTCATAACTGACGATCAAGCGCGTTTCGTCGACATTGCGTTCAAAGTTGGAACGCACCATTGCGTTGCGCAAACGTACCTTCACGTTTTTCAGCGTCGGGTTCTGGAACGCATACGTCACGTCGATATCGCGTTCCCATTCGTGGCCGTCCGAGCGCCCTGGGCCGCGGTCTACGTTGCTGCCCGATGCATAGCGAGTAAACAGCGAAAGGCCAGGCGCGCCGAGTGCGGTGAAGTCATAGTCGTAGCGAGCTTGCCAGGAGTTTTCATCTTTATTGGCGAAGTCGCTGTATTGGAAAAAATTCACCAGCGACGAAAAGCTTCCTCTCAGGGATGCGTATCCCGTATTGCCTGACATGGTTTGATAAGCGCCGGTCCATTTATGCGACCCCAATGAATAACTGAATAGCGCGCCCAACGCGGTGTTGTCGATGTTGCTGTTGCCGTTGTTGGTCGCGCGCGCGTAACGCAGTTCGCTCTTCAGGCTTTGGTTCTCGGCGATCGGGTAGGTATGTTGAACGGTGGCAGAGTGTTTTGTGTAAAGGTCATCCAGCGCGCTGTAGTAGTAACTGCCGGTGAGTTGTTTAGTGAAGGCGTAACTGCCGCCGGCGAAGTCGAACGCGTTCGATTGGTTCTTGCCCCGCACGACAATGTTCTTGCGTGAGCCGGTACCCACACCCAGCGCTTCATAGTTGGTGGAATTGCCTTGATTGACCTGGGTGATTCTGCCCGCATCCAGCGTCAGGTCTTGCACTTCCTGCGAGCGCAGGTAGCCCCCTTTGAACAGTTGCGGCTGCAAACTGCCGATGTTTTTTTCCAAAAACGGCAGTGGCGGCATCACCAGTGTGCCGATTTTCAGTGTACTTTTTGAGGCCCTCAGTTTGGCGGTAAAACCTACCTCGCCGTAGCTGTCTTCGGCTTTGCCGGATTCTCGCACCGGCAGCAGGCCGCTGCGGGTTCGGCTGGCACTTGAGTCGAGCTTGAACCCGGCCATGGCGAGCACATCGACGCCCACACCCACGGTACCTTCGGTAAAGCCCGACTCCAGTTGCAAGGCGAAACCCTGTGCCCACTCCTCGCGCTTGGATTGCATGGCATCGGGGTCGCGATAGTCGCGGTTGTAGTAGAAGTTTTTCAGTTCGAGCTTGCCGGTACTGTCACTGATGAAGTCAGCGAATACGCTGGGCGCAAGAAAGGAGCAAAGGGTTAAAACGCCTACGTTGATTGTTGTGTTCATTTAAGCAGCCTGCGTGAGTGGAAGTGCTCATCACAGGCTGCTGTAAACCCCTTTTAAACTGACCTAGGACTCGTTTGAAGGAGGGCAGGACTTATCTGATTCTGCGCGCGCCATGTCGCGGCAGAGGTCATGCAAATGGGGTTAGCGCACCACGGCAGAGTTCGCGTTTTTGACCCGCAACCGGTAGGCAATGTAGATAATCCCGATCCAGATGGGCATTGCAAACACCGACTCACGAATGCCCGGGATCGCCAGCATCACGCTGATGATCATTGCCATAAACGCCAGGCACAGGTAGTTGCTGAACGGGAACCAGAAGGTCTTGAACGACGGCACCACGCCTTGCTCGCCCATGGCTTTGCGGAACTTGATGTGGGTGATACTGATCAGCGCCCAGTTGATCATCAGCGATGCAACCGCCAACGCAAACAGCAGCCCGAGCGCATTCTGCGGCGCTATGTAGTTGACCACCACGCACAGCATCGTCACCAACGCCGAAACCGCCAGTGCGCGCAGCGGCACGCCTTGCTTGTTCAGCTTCATCAGCGCTTTGGGCGCATCGCCTTGCTCGGCCAGGCCGAACAGCATGCGGCTGTTGCAGTACACGCCGCTGTTGTATACCGACAGCGCAGCGGTCAGCACCACGAAGTTGAGGATATGCGCGGCGGTGTCGTTGCCGATCAGCGAGAAAATCTGCACAAACGGGCTGCCGCTGTATGCGTCGCCCGACGCGCCGAGGGTTTGCAGCAGTTGGTCCCATGGGTACAACGACAGCAGCACGGTCAGCGCGCCCACGTAGAAAATCAGGATGCGGTACACCACCTGGTTGATGGCTTTGGGGATCACTTTGCGCGGTTCGCTGGCCTCGGCGGCGGTGATACCCACCAGCTCCAGGCCACCAAACGAGAACATGATGAACGCCATCGCCATCAACAGCCCCATGCCGCCATTCGGGAAGAACCCGCCGTGGCTCCACAAGTTGCTGACCGAGGCTTGTGGGCCGCCGGTGCCGCTGAACAGCAGATAGCAGCCGAGCACGATCATGCCGACAATTGCCACCACCTTGATGATCGCAAACCAGAACTCGGTTTCACCAAAGAACTTCACGTTCAGGGTATTGATCAGGTTCACCGCCACAAAAAATACCAGCGCGCTGACCCAGGTGGGGATTTCCGGCCACCAAAACTGGATGTACTTGCCCACCGCCGTCAGTTCGGCCATGCCCACCAGTACGTAAAGTACCCAGTAGTTCCAGCCTGACAAAAAGCCTGCGTAACCGCCCCAATATTTATGCGCGAAGTGGCTGAAGGAGCCGGCCACTGGCTCTTCGACAATCATCTCGCCGAGCTGGCGCATCATCAGGAACGCGATAAAACCCGCAATCGCGTAACCCAGGATCATCGACGGGCCTGCCGACTTGAGCACCCCGGCCGAGCCAAGGAACAACCCCGTGCCAATCGCCCCTCCCAAGGCAATCAGCTGAATATGCCGGTTCTTCAGGCCACGCTTGAGGCCTACCGGTTTAACCATGTCATCCGCCATTAACTTTCCTATCGACTGGTATTTCTTGAGGGGGATTGCACGCCGCACCCGCCCTCAGAAGTGCTGAGGGGGCAGATATTACTCTGCGTAAACTTTTCGTAATACAGCTGAGCGCCATCAAGTGCCTGATCTGCTAGCCATTGCGGGGTCGACTCGACCATTGGCGCGAGCCTTTGGCAGGGCGCAAGCCCCACAGGGATCGCTGTACTACGGGGTTTTCCGCACGGGCAGGGCCAAGGCATCGAACAAGGCTTTGGCGTAACCGGGCAACTGTTCGAACGAACGCGCGCACAGCAGCAGCGTGCGACAGGCCCACGCTTCGCGTAAAGGTTGCACCTTGACGCGGCGTTCCAGCGGCCAACGTTGCAATGCGGCCTGGGGCACGATGCCCAGGCCGGCACCGTGGGCGACCATGCGAATCAGCCCGTCAAAGCCGTCGGCGCGGATTCGTGTTTGCAAGCGAAAGCCCGCGTGCAGCGCCTGTTCTTCCAGGTACACCGCCAGCGCGCTATGCGCGGCCAGGCCCACGTAGTCGTGTTGCAGGCTGTCGACAAAACTCACTGGCCCGCTCGCCAACGGGTGCTCCAGCGGCATGATCAGCACCAGCGGGTCGTCGCGAAAGGCCAGGGTCTGCAGGCCATGGGCGTCTACTGCGTCGGAAATGATCCCGAGGTCTGCCGTGCCCTGGCGCAAGGCTTGGGTAATGCGCAGGCTTGGCAGCGCTTGCAGCTCGATACCGAGGTTGGGGTGTTCGCGCAAAAAATCCGCGAGCAACTCCGGCAGGTATTCGCTGAGGGCGGTGGTGTTGCACAGCAGGCGCACCTGGCCTTTGATGCCATTAGCGTATTCCGCCAGGTCGTGTTGCAGGTGCTCAGCCTGTTGCAGCAGCAAGCGCGCGTGCCTGGCCAGCGCTTTACCGGCGGCAGTGGGCGTGACGCCTCGGCGCCCGCGCTGCAGAAACGCGGTGCCCAGCGACGCCTCCATCGCCCGGATGCGCGCGCTGGCGGCGGCCAGCGACAAATGGCTGCGGCTGGCGCCTGCGGTAATGTTGCCGGTGTCAAGAATATGCAGGTACAAGCGCAGGTCGATCAGGTCAAAGTGCATCGCGGGCTCCTCGGTTGGCTGGGCTGGCCCCATCGTGAGCAAGCCCACTCCCACAGTTTGATGTGTGAATACAGTCAAGTGTGGGAGCGGGATTGCTCGCGATGAGGCCCTCAGCCTCACAAAAAACAAGAGGCTGCCTCAGTATATGGCGAATGTGCGACCGCCTCTAAAACCTGCACACTGCGCGCATGAATACTTCCCTGGCGTTCTACCAAACGATCGGCCCCGCCTTGACCCTGCTGGTGTTCGGCACCTTCCTGCTGGCCGGCACCGTCAAGGGCGTGATTGGCCTAGGCCTGCCCACCGTTGCCATGGGCCTGCTCGGCCTGGCTATGTTACCGGCGCAGGCTGCCGCGCTGCTGATCATTCCTTCGACGGTGACCAACCTCTGGCAACTCACGTTCGGTGGCCACTTGAGGTCGCTGATCAAACGCCTGTGGCCAATGCTGCTGTTGATTTTCCTCGGCAGCGGGTTTGGCAGCGTATGGCTGGGCATGGACGGCGGGCATTGGGTGGTGCGCGCGCTGGGTGCGGCGTTGCTGGTGTATGCGCTGAGTGGGCTGTTGTTGCCCGCGTTCAACGTAAAGCCACACACCGAGCGCTGGCTGGGCCCGGTGTGCGGGTTGATCACAGGCGTCATCACCTCGGCCACCGGCGTGTTCGTGATACCCGCTGTGCCTTATCTGCAAGCGCTGGGTTTGACGCGAGACGAGTTAGTGCAGGCGTTGGGGTTGTCGTTCACAGTGTCTACGCTGGCGCTGGCGGCCGGTTTGGCTTGGCGCGGCACCCTGGGCGGCGGTGAAATAAATGCCTCACTGCTGGCGCTGGTGCCCGCGTTGCTGGGTATGTGGCTCGGCCAGGCGCTGCGCCAGCGTATCAGCGCGCAACTGTTTAAAAGGGTGTTTTTTATCGGCATGGTGTTGTTGGGGGGCCATTTGTTAATCAGCGGATAAATCAAAAGTACCGGTCTATTCGTGCGCTCAGGTCAAGTGTATTTTGCCGCGTCGAGGGTTATTCCGGGGCGCCCATCTCCGTAGTCTGCGGGCATACATTGATAACCCTCTGGACTCGCTCCCATGAAAAAAGTACTCCTGCTTAACGGCGGCAAAAAGTTCGCTCACTCCGACGGCCGCTACAACACCACGCTGCACGACGCCGCCTTGGCGGTGCTGGACCGTGGCGGTATCGACGTCAAAGTCACGCATATCGACGAAGGCTACGACGTGGCCGAAGAAGTCGCCAAATACCTCTGGGCCGACGTGATCATTTACCAGATGCCCGGTTGGTGGATGGGCGCGCCGTGGATCGTCAAAAAGTACATCGACGAAGTGTTCACCGAAGGCCACGGCAGCCTTTACGCCAGCGATGGCCGCACGCGTTCCGATGCGACGCAAAAATATGGCAGCGGCGGCCTGTTGCACGGCAAACAGTACATGTTGTCGTTGACCTGGAACGCGCCGCAGCAAGCGTTTGACGACCCGGCTGACTTCTTCGAAGCCAAGGGCGTGGACGCGGTGTACTTCCCGTTCCACAAGGCCAACGAGTTTCTTGGCATGCGCGCTTTGCCGACCTTTCTGTGCGTGGACGTGATGAAACGCCCAGCCATCGAGGCCGATGTGGCGCGCTACGAGCAGCATCTGGCGCAGGTGTTCACGCTCTCGGTGTAAGCTGCTGCGAACCGTTACCGAGGACCGCCCGTGAAAGCCCGATCCGATGAATTACAGATCTTCGTCAGCGTGATTGAGTGCGGCTCGATTTCTGCGGCGGCGGAGCAGGTCGGGCAGACGCCCTCGGGGGTCAGCCGCACCTTGTCGCGCCTGGAGGCCAAGCTCGACACCACGCTGATCAACCGCACCACGCGGCGCATGGACCTGACCGAGGAGGGCAAGTACTTTTTTGAGCAGGCCAAGGTGATTCTGGCGCAAATGGAGGAGTTGGAAGAGCGCCTGTCGTCACGCCAGAAAACCCCGGCGGGGCGGTTGCGCATCAACGCCGCCGTGCCGTTCATGCTGCATGGCATCGTGCCGTACATCGCTGAATTTCGTCGCTTGTACCCCGAGATCCAGCTTGAGCTGAACAGCGATGACGTGATCATCGACCTGCTGGAGCAGGGCACCGACATCGCGATTCGCATCGGTGCGCTGGCCGACTCGACCTTGCACGCCCGTTCCCTGGGCTGTACGCCGCTGCATATCCTCGCCAGCCCCGGCTACCTCAAACACTATGGCACGCCCGGCACAGTCGCCGAATTGGCGGACCACACGTTGCTGGGGTTCACCCAGACCGAAACCCTCAACCATTGGCCGCTACGTCACGTTGAGGGCGACCGCTGGCTGATTGCGCCAAGCATCGCCGCGTCCAGCGGTGAGACCTTGCGCCAACTGGCGCTGGAGGGGCAGGGCATTTGCTGCCTGTCGAACTTCATGACGGTTGAAGACATCAACGCAGGGCGCCTGGTGCCGGTGTTGGAGGCGTTCAACAGCGGCTATCGCCAGCCGATTCATGCGGTGTTCTACCGTAACTCGCAGTTGGCGCTGCGTATTCAGTGTTTCCTGGATTTCATCCAGACCAAACTGGCGCGGTATGCCTGCTGACCCCATAAGTTCACTGGCCCCACCCGCTGCAATTTCGTACCATTCCCGACCTTATTCCCCGCAATGCCTTGGTACTTCATGAACCTCACCCGTCTGCGCGCCGATGCTCTGGCCGGCCTCACCACGTCCTTTGCGTTGTTGCCCGAGTGCATCGCCTTCGCCCTGGTCGCTCATCTCAACCCGCTGATGGGCCTCTACGGCGCCTTTATCATCTGCACCCTCACCGCGTTGTTCGGCGGCAGGCCAGGCATGGTCTCTGGCGCAGCGGGTTCGATGGCGGTAGTGATCGTCGCGCTGGTAGTGCAACACGGCGTTGAATACTTGCTGGCGACGGTGCTGTTGGGCGGGCTGATCATGGTCGCGTTCGGCCTGTTGCGGCTGGGCAAGCTGGTGCGCATGGTGCCGCACTCGGTGATGCTGGGTTTCGTCAACGGCCTGGCGATCATCATTGCACTGGCGCAACTGGAGCATTTCAAAAGCGGCGACAGCTGGCTCAGCGGCACGCCGTTGTACGTGATGACCGGGCTGGTCGCGCTGACGATGGCCATCGTTTACCTGCTGCCGCGCCTTACCCGCGCCGTGCCGCCTGCGCTGGTGGCTATCCTCGGCGTCGGCCTGGCGGTGTACTTGCTCGGCCTGCCGACGCGCACGCTGGGCGACATGGCCCACATCGCCGGCGGCCTGCCGACGTTCGCGCTGCCGCAGATCCCCTGGTCGATGCACACCCTCAGCATCATCGCGCCTTACGCGTTCCTGATGGCCATGGTCGGCTTGCTGGAAACCCTGCTGACCCTGAACCTCACCGATGAAATCACCGAAACCCGTGGCTACCCCGACCGCGAAAGCGTGGCCTTGGGCGCGGCGAATATGGTCTCGGGGCTGTTCGGTGGCATGGGTGGTTGCGCGATGATCGGGCAAACCGTGATCAACCTGAGTTCGGGTGGGCGCGGGCGATTCTCCGGGGTGTTTGCCGGGGTGATGATCCTGTTGTTCATTTTGTTTCTGTCACCGCTGATTGAGCGCATTCCGCTGGCGGCGCTGGTCGGTGTGATGTTTGTGGTGTCGCAACAGACCTTCGCCTGGGCGTCGTTGCGGGTGATCAACAAGGTGCCGCTCAACGACGTGCTGGTGATTATCGCGGTCACCGTGATCACTGTGTTCACCGACCTGGCCACGGCCGTGCTGTGCGGCATCGTGATTGCGGCGCTGAACTTTGCCTGGCAACAAGCGCGTGAGCTGTATGCCGATGAGCATCTGGAAGCTGATGGCAGCAAGCTCTATCGTTTGCACGGCACCTTGTTTTTTGCGTCGACCACGCCGTTTTTGAACCAGTTCGACCCGGCCAATGACCCGGCCCAGGTGACGCTCGATTGCCGTCACCTGAGCTTTGTCGACTATTCAGCGATTGCCGCGCTGATGACCTTGCGCGAGCGTTACAGCAAGGCCGGCAAGCACCTGCGGGTGCTGCATTTGTCGGAGCGCTGCAAAAAGCTGCTCAAGCGCGCGAAGGTTCATCACGATTGAGTGTGTTTGCGTTGGATTGCGCAGCCGTTGCATTTTTGGGGCTGCTTCGCAGCCCAACGCGAGCAAGCCCGCTCGCCACACAAGCACGTTCACCACGCTTGCCCGCTCGTCACAGGTCCACTTGTGGCTGAGCGCGGTTATGGCCCAACCAGGTTTTCAAGTTCCTCGGCGCGGGTTTGGGTCATGTCCAGCATGCAGCCGGAACCATTGACCCGATCAATAGTGCCGCCAGTGGCACTGCCTATAAACTTGCAATTAGCGTCGCGGTAGGTGATCCACAGGCGCTGCACATCCTGCAGTTGCTTCTTCTGCGCACCCTCTTGGGCGGACAGCGCCGTTTTGTAGGCGCGGTTCAGGCGAGCGTCCTGCACCTTGGTTTCATTGACGTTGCAAGCGACCATATCTCCGGTCGTGTTGGCCGTGTCCATGCATTTGCTCTGTGCGGCGTTGTCGGCGGCTGCAGCGCTGCCACACACGGCAACCAACAGGGCGCTGACGGCGAGGGAGGTACGAAGCATGATCGGTTCCTGTCTGACTGAGTTCGCCTTCTATGACTCGATTGAAGCCATTGAGTTTCCAGCCCCAATTGATGCTGATGTAAGAACACCCCTCGAATTTTCATGCAGTGGCGTTGCACATATCCCCAGGCGACAGCGCGTACCTGTGGACGAAAATTACTTTCATAAAAATTGAAAATACTCATCGGGAATGATTTATGAGTTTCACAACCAATTCGACGTGACCCTTTCCGAGGAGTACCGCATGGCCGCATCACCGGGCTTTGGGCTATTGGCATACGCTGCCATTGCCATCATTGCATTGATCGTGCTGATTGCACGTTACCGGCTCAACCCGTTTATCGTCATCACGCTGGTGTCTATCGGGCTGGCGCTGATGGCCGGGATGCCGGCCGACACCATCATGGGCTCGTATGAGGCCGGCGTCGGTAAAACCCTGGGGCATATCGCCCTGGTCGTGGCGCTGGGCACCATGCTCGGCAAGATGATGGCAGAGTCCGGCGGCGCCGAGCAGGTGGCGCGCACATTGATCAACCGCTTCGGCGAACGCAACGCGCATTGGGCAATGGTGTGTATCGCGTTCCTGGTGGGGCTGCCGCTGTTTTTCGAGGTTGGTTTTGTGTTGCTGGTGCCGATTGCCTTTACCGTGGCGCGGCGGGTGGGCGTGTCGATCCTGATGGTCGGTTTGCCGATGGTGGCCGGTTTGTCGGTGGTGCATGCGCTGGTGCCGCCGCACCCGGCGGCAATGATGGCGGTGCTGGCGTATAACGCATCAGTCGGGCAGACCGTGCTGTATGCGATTTTGATCGGCATTCCCACCGCGATTATCGCCGGGCCCTTGTACGCCAAGTTCATCGTGCCGCGTATTCACCTGCCGGCGGAGAACCCGCTGGAGCGCCAGTTTATCGAGCGTGAACCGCGCGAAAGGTTGCCGAGTTTTGCGCTGACCATGGGCACTATCCTGTTGCCGGTGGTGTTGATGATGATCGGCGGCTGGGCCAACGTGATTGCCACACCGGGCACCGGCTTTAACCAGTTCCTGCTGTTTATCGGCAACTCGGTGATCGCGCTGCTGGTGGCGACCCTGGTGAGCTTCTACACACTGGGCCTGGCCCAGGGTTTTAACCGTGAGTCGATCCTCAAATTCACCAACGAATGCCTGGCGCCGACCGCCAGCATTACCTTGCTGGTGGGCGCGGGTGGCGGGTTGAACCGCATCCTGGTGGACGCGGGCGTTACCCACGAAATTCTCGGCCTGGCCCACGCGTTCCATCTGTCGCCGCTGGTGATGGGCTGGCTGTTCGCCGCGCTGATGCGCATCGCTACCGGTTCGGCCACCGTGGCCATGACCACCGCGTCCGGGGTGGTCGCGCCCGTCGCAATGGCGTTGGGTTATCCACACCCGGAATTGCTGGTATTAGCGACCGGGGCGGGTTCGGTGATCTTTTCCCACGTCAACGACGGCGGCTTCTGGCTGATCAAGGAATACTTCAATATGACGGTCATCCAGACCTTCAAGACCTGGACCGTGCTGGAGACCCTGATTTCAGTAGTCGCCTTCGGTCTCACTTATGGCCTTTCACTGGTTTTATGAGCCTTATCCTGTAACCCGGAGCCCCGATGGACATCCTCTACCAGATCCGCGCCCGCCAGGACTCTTTCAGTGCCGGCGAAGGGCGCATCGCCAAGCTGATGCTCGATGATGTGGGGTTTGCCGCCTCGGCCAGTCTGGACGCGTTATCGCAGCGCGCCGAGGTCAGCACGGCGACGTTGTCACGCTTTGCGCGCAGCGTGGGTTGCCGCGATTTACGTGATTTGCGCTTGCAGTTGGCGCAGGCCAGTGGTGTTGGCAGCCGCTTCCTCGACCCGGCGGGGTTGCCGGAACAGTCGGCGTTTCACCGGCAAATTCTTGGGGACATCGAAGCGACCTTGCGCCAGCACCTATCAGGTTTTAACCAAGCGAGTTTTGCTGATGCGGTCAGCCTGTTGGGCAAGGCACGCATGCTGCACGCGTTTGGCATGGGCGGCCCGTCGAGCGTGTGCAGCGACGAATTGCAGGTGCGGCTGGTGCGTTTGGGTTACCCGATTGCCGCCTGCCATGACCCGGTGATGATGCGCATCACGGCGGCGACGCTGGGCCCTGAGCAAGCGCTGATCGTGTGTTCGTTGACCGGCCTCACGCCTGAACTGTTAGAGGTGGTGACGCTGGCGCGCAACTATGACGCGCCCGTCGTCGCCATCACCCTTGCCGATTCACCGTTGGCGCAACTCGCGGATGTGGTGCTGCCGTTGCAACTGGCCGAAACCAGTTTTATCTACAAACCCACCGCGGCGCGCTACGGAATGCTGCTGGCCATCGACCTGCTCGCTACCGAGCTGGCGCTGACCCTGCCGGACGACAACCAGGAGCGCCTGCGCCGGATCAAACTGGCCCTCGACGATTACCGCGGCGGCCCCGACAGCCTGCCGCTTGGAGACTGATATGCAGTACGACACGCTGATTCGCCAGGCGCTGATCATGGATGGCAGCAACACCCCGGGATATATCGCCGACGTTGGGCTGCGCGGCGGGCGCATCGAGACGATTGGCGACTTGTCCACAGCGCAGGCGCAGCATCAAATCGACGCGCATGGCCGGGTATTGGCGCCGGGGTTTATCGACGTGCACACCCACGATGACACGGTGGTGATCCGCCACCCGCAGATGCTGCCCAAGCTCAGTCAGGGCGTGACCACGGTGATTGTCGGCAACTGTGGCATCAGTGCCTCGCCGGTGAGTTTGCGCAGTGATCCGCCAGACCCGATGAACTTGCTGGGCAAGCGTGAGGCCTTCGTTTATCCGCGTTTTGCCGACTACCGCGCCGCCGTCGAAAGCGCCCATCCGGCGGTCAACGTCGCCGCGTTGATTGGCCACACGGCGCTGCGCAGTAACCATATGGACGATTTGCAGCGCACCGCCACGCCCGAAGAAATCGCGGCGATGCGCGTGCAATTGCGCGAAAGCCTCGACGCCGGCGCGCTCGGTTTATCCACAGGCTTGGCGTATGCCAGCGCGTTCAGTGCCGAGACCGATGAAGTGCTGCAACTCAGTGAAGAACTGACGGCGTTCGGGGCGGTGTACACCACGCATTTACGCAGTGAGTTTGAGCCGGTACTGGAGGCGATGGATGAGGCGTTCCTGATTGGCCGACACGCCAAGGCGCCGGTGATTATTTCTCACCTCAAATGCGCGGGCGCGGGGAATTGGGGGCGTAGCCCGCAGCTGTTAGCGTCGCTGGAGCTGGCTGCGAAAACCCACCCTGTCGGCTGTGATTGTTATCCGTATGCGGCCAGTTCCTCGACCCTGGACCTCAAACAGGTCACCGATGCGTTTCGCATCACCATTACCTGGTCGACGCCGCACCCGCAAATGGGCGGGCGCGACTTGCAGGAAATCGCCGGCGAGTGGCAGGTTTCGCTGATGGAAGCAGCGCGCCGCCTGCAACCTGCGGGGGCGGTGTACTACGGAATGGATGAAGCCGATGTGCGACGCATCCTTGCGCACCCACTGTCGATGGTCGGCTCTGATGGCTTGCCTGAAGACCCGTTTCCGCATCCCCGGCTATGGGGCGCGTTTCCACGGGTGTTGGGGCATTTCAGCCGCGATGTGGGGTTGTTCCCGCTGCACACGGCGGTGCACAAAATGACCGGCTTGTCGGCGGCGCGGTTCGGCTTGGCCGAGCGCGGTGAAATTCGTCAAGGGTATTGGGCCGACCTGGTGCTGTTCGACCCATTGCGCGTGCGCGATGTGGCAGATTTTGAAGCGCCCGAACGCGCGGCGGAAGGCATTGACGGGGTTTGGATCAACGGGGTGTTGAGCTACAGCGATGGGCAGGCGAATGGTCTGCGGCCGGGGCGTTTTTTGCCGCGCAGTGGGGATTTGCGTCGAGGCTTTTGGTCTTTATAGTGGGCGCTCTCACACACGGAGCGGTCGCGATGCACTTAGGAAAAGTCACCCCCATTTTGCGGATTTTCGACGAGGCCAAGGCGTTGGAATTCTACGTCGACTTTCTAGGCTTCAAGGTGGATTGGCAGCATCGTTTCGAGGCGAATTTCCCGTTGTATCTGCAAGTGTCGTTGGGCGAGTGCGTGCTGCATTTGTCCGAACACCACGGTGATGCGTCGCCAGGCTCGGCGGTGCGGATTCAGGCGCAAGCGGTGGATGCGTACCAGCAGCAATTGCAGGGCAAGGGCTACCGTTATGCCAAGCCTGAAGCAGAGCAAACGCCTTGGGGCTCGCGCGAGATGAGCATCAAGGACCCGTTCGGGAATCGGCTGGTGTTTGTCGAGGAAGGCGAGGGCTGATCGGTAAAGTGCAGGCAATAAAAAACCGCCTTAGTAGGGCGGTTTTTTATTTGGAGGGCCGAGTATGTCTAAGTTTGCCTGTGGCGAGGGGGCTTGCTCCCGTTGGGTTGCGCAGCAGCCCCAAGGCGTTCACTGCGCTCCCTACCCCAAGCCACGATCACCTTCAGCAGGGCCGCGTCGACAAGCCCAATCGCCACTGATAACGCGTTGAGTTTAAACCCGGAAATGGCTGACCATCTGCTGCAACTGGCTACCCAAACGCGCCAGTTCCACGCTCGACTTGGCCGTCTCGTCACTTGCGGTAGCGGTCTGCTCCGACACATCGCGCACGTTCACAATGCTGCGGCTGATCTCTTCAGCTACGGCGCTTTGCTGTTCGGCCGCGGCTGCAATCTGCTGGTTCATCGACTGAATGTTCGACACTGTACGGGTGATGTTTTCCAGCGAGACGCCGGCCTTGCGGGTCAGCTCGACGCTGCTGTCGGTGAGGCTGCGGCTGTTGTTCATCACGCTGGCCACTTGTTGGGTGCCGTTCTGCAAACCGGCGACCAGGCCTTCGATTTCTTCAGTGGATTTTTGTGTGCGCTGGGCCAGGCCACGCACTTCGTCGGCAACCACGGCAAAGCCGCGACCGGCTTCACCGGCACGTGCCGCTTCAATTGCGGCGTTGAGTGCCAGCAGGTTGGTCTGTTCGGCCACGGCTTTGATCACATCCATCACGCTGCCGATCTTGTTGCTCTCTTGCTGCAGGTGCGTCATGGCGTCGGTGGAACGTGCCACTTCGGCAGCCAGGCGCTCGATCTGGGCGATGGCCTCGGCCACCACTTTGTCGCCGGCGCGCGCTTGACCGTCTGCCTCGGCAGCGGCAAGGGACGCCTGCTCGGCGTTACGGGCTACTTCCTGCACGGTGGCCGTCATTTCGTGCATCGCCGTGGCGACTTGATCCGTCTCGATCTTCTGGCTGTTTACGCCGGCGCTGGTCTGCTCGGTAACGGCCGACAGCTCTTCGGCGGCACTGGCGATTTGTGTCACGCCGTCGCGAATACCACTGATCAATTCACGCAGGGTCGTGCCCATGCGCTGGATGCCTTGTTGCAACACGCCCAGTTCATCGCGGCGGGTGATCTGGATGTTGTGGCTCAGATCGCCAGAAGCAATGCGTTCCACCACGGCCAGGGTTTCCTGGATAGGGCGAGTGATCTGGCGAGTAATGACCAGCGCCGCGATGATGCCGACCAGCAATGCCAGCAACGTGCTGATCAATTGCAGGCTGCGGGCCTGGGCGCTTTCGGCGTCGCGGCGATCGAGTTGAATATCGTAGAGCTTCTCACTGATAGACACGATGTCGCTGCCCTGAGTGGTCATCTCGGCGCGAGCAGTAACGATGTTGTTGTTGGCCGCTTTATAGGCCTGTACGGCACTGCGATACGCGCCCAGCGCGGTTTCCAGTGACGCCAGTGCGCTTTGTTGGCTGCTGCCGAACGCGCTGCTGAGGTTTTTCAAACCCGCGATGGCTTTCTCGATTTGCGCCGCGGCGCGGGCTTCGGTCTCGGCGTTGGCGTTAGTGGTGTAGCCACGCACGTCGTAGCGCGCCAATTGGAATTCTTCCTTGGCATTGGTCACGGCCTGGTATTGCGCGAAGCGCTCCGGACTGTCGGGCATCTGCTGCACGCTGGTGTCCAGGGCGTTGATTTGCTCATTGGCGATGGCTGCCTTGTCGCCCATGACTTGGCGTGAGCTATTACCGTTACGGTAGGCTTCGCGCATCTTGTTCAGGGACTGTTGATAGGCGGTGATGACGGCCTTCTGCTGGTTGAGCAGCTTGAGGTTTTCCGGGCTCTTGAAGCTGTCCAACAGCTTCTGTTGCTTGGCGGCAAAAGCATCCAGGTTAGTCTGTACGGTCTGTGCCACCGCTTCGTCGCCATCGGCCAGCATGTATTGCAGGCGCACGATACGCAGCTTGGTCAGGGACGCATTGAGCTGGGTGATGTCGCTCATCCAGTTGCTACGGTCGATCAGGCTGCCCAGGCTGGTCCAGCCGGTAAGGGCCAGGATGGACGTGAGGACCAGCACCAGGCCGAAGCCCAGGCCGAGTTTGAGGTTGACGCTGATGTTGCCGAACCAGCTATTCATCGAATGCTCCGCAAGAATGATGTCTGTCTGCTGGACGGTGTTGTTGTTTGAGCCAGCCAATTGTATGTAGCGCTGTATCGGCGGCAAGCGATGATTCTTAAATACTTTTCTTACGCGGGCGACGAAGGGGCGCCATCGCCGCGTGGCAATGGCGACCCTGCGCGCTCACAGTGCCGAGGCGTCAGGCATCACGGTCAGCCTCAGGTACGACGTGGCCCCGGGGCTCATGTGCACGGTGTTACGTGCGACTCGCGGGTGGTTGGCCTGGCCTGAAGGTTCGCCGCTGTTGGGGTTGACGTCAAAGCGCGGGAAATTGCTACTGGCGATGTCCAGGCGCAGCCGATGGCCGCGCTTGAACAGGTTGCAGGTGGCGAAGGGCTCGATCAGTACTTTGACCCGTTTACCAGGTATGAGGAGCGTCGGCTGTTCCCAGGATTCGCGATAGCGGCAACGGTGGATGCCATCGGTAATATTCATCGCAAAGCCGTCGGGGTAATCGGCACTCGGTGGATACACGTCGATCAGCTTGGCGGTGAAATCGGTGTCGGGCGCATCGCTGTCGATCCACAACTCGATCTGCACGCTACCGACGACAATCAGGTCTGCATCGAGTGGCTCGGTCTGGAAACTCAGCACGTCATCGCGCTCGCTCAATGGGCGGTTGTCGCCTCGGGTGCCGAAGAAGTCGGCGCGTTCACGTTGATCAAAAGCACCGCCCACAAATACCGGGGCGCCGGACGTCAGCGCGCCGCCGAGGGTCGGGACCGGATGAGCGGGGTCGGCGAAGTAACTCAGGTGCGTGTCGACGCCTTCGGGCGCAGTACGCGTCAGCTGCTTTTGCGCATTCAAGTACAAGGTCAATGCCTGGCTGCCCGGCAGTGGCCACTGCGATGATTGCAGCCAGCGGCCGCCGTGGTCCATGCGACCGTTTTGGTCCCGATTGCCAGTGCCACCGCCCATTAGAAACATTTGAACATTGGCTCTGGGGATCGGCGGCGAAGGCTTGAGTGTTTGCTCGAACCACGCCAGGCGGCAACTCAGCCAGTCCTGATCGACCTGGCCATCGAACACGGCCGCAGGCCCGAAATCCACATCGCCACTGTGGCTGATGTTGCGATCGCCATGCAGCCAGGGGCCCATGACCAGGCACTGGTTTGCCGTGCCGTTTTGCCTGAAGGCGGTGTAGTTGGCCAGGGTGGAGCTGACATAAGCGTCGTACCAGCTGGACATGAACAGCACTGGAATATCCGGTAACTGTGAGTAGTGGCCTTCGGCGTAGAGGCCGGACTTCTGCCAGTATTGGCTGAAGGTGCCCTGGGCCCATTGCTCCAGCACGTAGGCTTCGTACTCCGGCACATGGCGCAACGGAGACTGGCCGGGTTGCCACGGCATCCGCGTAAACCACTGATGAATATCCTCCTGCTCCAGCGCCAGGCGAACCTGTGGGTTGGCCAGTGCTGCCGGGCTCTCCTTGGCCTGGCGAAAGGCCCAAGTAGCCTGCTTGAGTTCGAATGCACCGCCCTGGCGGATCCCGCACTGGTAGGCGTTGGCGAATCCGCCACTGTCCAGCACCATACTGCTCAGGCCCGGTGGGTGCAGACAGGCCATCGCTAGCTGTGTATGGGCGGCGTAAGACAGGCCCATGCTGCCGACTTTGCCGTTGCACCAGGGTTGCTGGACGATCCAGGCCAAGGTGTCAAAACCATCTTCGCCTTCAGCGGTGTATTTGGTGAACAGCCCTTCGGAGGCGTAGCGCCCACGACAGTCCTGGAAGATGGCGACAAAACCTTGTTGAGTAAAACGCGTCGCCATCTGTTCGCGGGAGATGTGTTGGCCGTCGAGCTGTTTTTCCGAGCGCGAAGGTTTGCTCTTGTCGTAAGGCGTGCGTTCGATGACGACGGGAAAGGGGCCGTCGCTGCCTGCCGGTAAATAAATATCGGTGGCCAGGTGGATGCCATCGCGCATCGGGATCATTTGGTTGTGCAGGATTTGCATGGGGAAAACACTCATCGACTCAGTACCCGCTCGTAACCGCAATGGCCAGCAACACCATCGCCAGCACGGCGTAGATCAAGAACAGCGGCAGGATGTAGCGCGCCCATTGGCCCCAGCCGACATTGGCCGTCGCCAGCAGCACCAGCAGGCCGCTGGAAGTGGGGGTGATCATGTTGGTCAGGCCATTGCCCATCAAAAACGCGAACACCGTGGTCTGCGGGCTGACGCCGGACAACTGGCCCAGCGGGCCGAAAATCGGCATGGTCACGGCTGCCTGGCCCGAGGTGGACGGGATCAGCACATCCAGGCCCAGTTGCGCGAAGAACATGCCGTAGGCCGACACAATCGGCCCGTGGTCGCCCACCACATTGGCCAGGCTGTTGACGATGGTGTCCAGTACCAGGCCAGTACTGAGGATGATTTCCACTGCAGTGGCCAGGCCGATCAGCACACCGGCAATCAGCACTTTCTTCATGCCATCGACAAAGGCACTGGCGGCGACACTCGCACCCAACCGGGCGATCACACTGAAGGCCACCGTCAGCAGCAGATAAAATGCCGACAGCTCATGGTATTTCCAGGCCCAGCGGTTGGAGGCGTAGACCAAAAAACCGATGCCTGTCAGCAGCACGATCAGGTTGATCAGGTGGCGCGTAGGCAGCGGTTTGCGTTCGAACGTGATCTGCGCCGTCGCATCGAAACCGTGCTTGCGAATGCTCCACAGCACGAAAGCAATACCCACCAGCAGGAAGGTGCAGTAGGCCAATACGCGCATGCTCAAGCCACTGAATATCGGCAGCCCGACCATCGGCTGGGCGACCGAGAGCGCCACCGGATTGGAGATCGATGCCAGGTAGCCGATCTTTACCGAGATGGTGACGATGGCCAGCCCGATCAGGTTCGAGAGCCCGAGCCGATTGGCCATGGCGACCATCAGCGGAACGATCAGGATAAATTCCTTGGCCAGCCCCATGAAGGTACTGCCGGCTGAAAACACCAGCATCAGGCTCGGCACCAACACGTAGACATTGCCTCGGGTCAGCCCCAGCAGGCGCTCCAGCCCGGCGTCGATCACGCCGGCCTTATTGAGCACGCCGAACATACCGCCGATGAACAGCACCATGAAAATCAATGCCGCACGTTTCTCGATGCCCTGGGGAATAGCCATGAAGCCTTCCACCAGTGACACCGGACGGGCCATCGTATCGCCGACCTTGCGCGGCTCCAGTGAGAACAGTTGGCCCAGGCTGTCGTGCTTTTCCAGCACTTGATAGGAGCCCGGTATCACCAGGCCGTTCTGGCGCTCGAACGTGCCCGAGTTCACCGCGTAGGTGAACGCCACGGCGAGCAAGACGATGCTCAGCAGGATGATGGCTGGGTTGATCTGTTTGCGTTGCGCGGGTTTTTCCGCCACCGCCTGGGTGGGGGTGATCTGTGATTCGCTCATGCTGGCTGCCCCGGCGTTCGCCGTTTTTGTTATAGGGGAGTGACGCGTGTGGAGCGGACACTAGGGCAAAGTTTTTGCGCCGACAACGTTATGCGCAGGGCGGGTCGGGCTATGCGTTTTGTGCGTTCAAACGCTGTTTGAGATGCTCGGCAAACGCGATTACCACCGGTGGGCGTGGTTCATTGGCGCGATAGGCCAGGCCGAACGAGTAGGGCAGCGCCGGGCGAAAAGGCCGGGTCACGATTGGCAAATGCAGGAAGTGACTGGCGAGCAAGCCGTTGACGATCGACACGCCCAGGCCTTCAGCGACGAAGCTGCAGGCGGCCCCCACCGAATGCACTTCGACGCGTACTTGCGGCGTGAGGTTGGCGGCGCGAAACACCTGATTCAACTGCGCGCGTAGAGCCCGTTGCCGGCCCAGCATCACCAGCGGCACATTGCGCAGGTGCTGCACCTCGATACATGCGTGACGGGTCAGTGGATGGTCGAGGGGCATCACGCAGACGCCTTCGGTTTCCAGCACCGGTTCGATGTCGAAATCGGTGATTTCCGTCGGCAAGCGCACAAAGCCCAGGTCGGCGGAACGGTCGAGCACAGCGCGTTCGATCATGTCGTAAGAGCCCGTCAGCAACTCGACAACGATGTCGTCATGGCTCTTGAGAAATTCCGCGACGATCCGTGGCAGCAGCTCCTGGGTCATGCTGGTAGGCACGCCGACCTTGAGCAGGCTCTTGCGCGAGCGGCCCACACGCATCTCGTCGGCCAAGCGTTGGATGCGCTGCATACCGTCTACCAGGCCGGCGACTTCGGTCAGCAACTCTTCCGCTTCTGCGGTGGCCATCAGACGGCCCTTCTTGCGCAGAAACAATGCGAAACCCAACGCCTCCTCCAGTTGGCTCAACAGGCGGCTGACCGCCGATTGCGACAGGCCCATGCGCGTCGCTGCGCCGATGGTCGAGCCGGTGGACATGATCGCCTTGAAGGCTTCGAGCTGCTTGAGATTCACCGTGCTCTTCCTGTTGGTTGCGAGGGGCGAGCGGTGCTTTGCGCATAGCCTGATGCGCATCTCGCATAACGTTGTGGGGGGGTGGATGAGCCGTTAGTGTCCGCTCCAACGCGACGTGCCGTCCAGTGTGTCGCGCGGTGCAACTGCCCATAAAAAACCACAATAGGCATTGAGGAAACAGCTATGCGAGCGTTTTTCACGAGGGGCAAAATCGCTTCGGCGGGCTTGGTGGCGAGCCTGTCACCGGCGCTGCTGGCCCAAGGTTTCTGGGAGGATTCCCAGGGGCGATTGACCTTGCGTAACTTCTACTTCAACGACGATTACGGTGACGGCGGCAATGATCGCCGGGAGTGGGCGCAAGGCTTTTTGCTCAACCTGCAGTCGGGTTACACCGAGGGTGCGGTGGGCCTTGGCCTCGATGCGTTGGGGTTGTCAGGGCTGCGGCTGGACTCCAGCCCCACCCACGCCGGTACCGGTCTGTTACCGGTGCACGACGACGGTCACGCGGCCAGCGAGTTCTCAAGCCTTGGCGTCACCGCGAAGCTACGTTGGGGCGATGCCGTGGTGAAAACCGGCACGTTGCTGCCAAAGATTCCGGTGTTGGTGCACAACGATGGGCGCCTGCTGCCGCAGACTTTCCAGGGTACCCAACTGGAGTACACCGGTATTCGCAACCTGTACCTGCACACCGGGCACCTGGACAAATTCAAGTTGCGAAACTCCACCGACAGTGTGGCTATTTATCCACAGGGCTACAGTGGCAAAAAGGGCAGCGACTTCGATTTTGCCGGTGCCACTTATGCCTTCACTCCGCGTCTCAGTGGCACCTGGTATTACGGTGAACTGCGCGAGTTCTATCGCCAGCAATTCTTCGGCCTTGTACATAAACAGCCGGTCGGCAGTGGCACGTTGACCAGCGACTTGCGCTACTTCATCAGCGACGAGGCTGGGGAGGCGCGTAACGGTAAGGTCGACAGTGACCTGTTCAGTGGGCTGTTCACCTACCGCCTGGGCGCGCAGGCGCTCGGTGTCGGTTATCAGAAGGTCAACGGCGAAACGGCATTGCCTTATGCCAGTGTGTCGACCGTGTATTCCTTCAGTAACGCCGGCGTGGGCAAGTTCATCCAGGCTGGTGAGCAAACCTGGATGCTGCGCTACGACTATGACTTTGCCGCGGTATTGCCGGGCTTGAGTTTCATGACCCGTTATTACAAAGGGCAAAACGGCGATTACAAAGGGCGTGAGGCGCGCGAATGGGAGTCCGATACCAATCTGCGCTACGTGGTTCAGAGCAGCACGTTCAAAGGCATGGGCGTGGAGTTGCGCAAAGCAACCTACCGCTCGACCTATGCCAGTGACCGCGACAACTATCGGCTCTACCTGACTTACGACCTGGCACTCTGGTAGCCGGGGCGTGGGGCTGATCAGAAGTCGGTCTTGTGTGCTAGTCTGCTGGCCCTTTTAGTTTTGGATGGCACGGGAAAACTGTGCTGCCCTACAGCGGAGCCTCTTCATGTCCGAAGTTAATCTGTCCACCGACGAAACCCGCGTCAGCTACGGTATCGGCCGTCAGTTGGGCGACCAACTGCGCGACAACCCGCCACCGGGCGTGAGCATTGACGCCATCCTGGCCGGCCTGACCGATGCGTTCGCAGGTAAGCCAAGCCGCGTTGACCAAGAGCAGATGGCGGCTAGCTTCAAAGTTATCCGTGAAATCATGCAAGCCGAAGCGGCTGCCAAGGCTGAAGCCGCGGCGGGTGCTGGCCTGGCGTTCCTGGCTGAAAACGCCAAGCGCGATGGCATCACCACCCTGGCGTCGGGCCTGCAATTTGAAGTGCTGACTGCCGGTACAGGCGCCAAGCCGAGCCGTGAAGACCAAGTGCGTACTCACTACCACGGCACCCTGATCGACGGCACCGTGTTCGACAGCTCTTACGAGCGTGGCCAGCCTGCAGAATTCCCGGTGGGCGGCGTGATCGCCGGCTGGACCGAAGCCCTGCAACTGATGAATGCCGGCAGCAAATGGCGCCTGTACGTGCCGAGCGAGCTGGCTTACGGCGCTCAAGGCGTTGGCAGCATCCCGCCGCACAGCGTGTTGGTATTCGACGTCGAGCTGCTCGACGTTCTGTAACACAGCAGGTTATTGCGGGCCTTGTGCCTGTGTGGGAGCGGGCTTGCTCGCGATGGCGTCGACCCGGTTTAACTGTGAACCGAGTCGCCAGCATCGCGAGCAAGCCCGCTTCCACATAAAGCCTGCATCCACAGGTTTTGCGCGGTCGCTCATGGGTGAAATTTGCCATTGAGCTCCGTTGCCGGGCGCAACGCTCGGGCATAGCAGAACAGAAACAGGTTACGCACCACTTCTTTAAGTACGCCGGGCTCACTCGAACTCAGGCCATTGACGTCCAGGTCGCCCTGGTCCTGCAGCTCATTCAGCGCTTCTTCTTCCAGCACCGCACAGACTTCCCCGGTTTCCCGATGCAGGATTCGCAGGTAAGGGTGTGGGCGGTCCAGCCAGGCATCGATCAAGTACGTCATGGTTCATTCTCCTTGATAAGTTTCAATGAGAATAATTCTTATTCGTAGAATAGCAAGTGCCTATTGGCGGTTTACTGATTTTTCTGTGTGGGTATTGCGCTTGATCAACGCAGAGGGCGAAACGCCATCCCGCGGCGGGCGCGGGATGGAGGCAGCAGGCTCAGACTTTACGCACAAACTCGGACTTGAGTTTCATCGGGCCGATACCGTCGATCTTGCAGTCGATGTCGTGGTCGCCATCGCACAGGCGGATGTTCTTGACCTTGGTGCCGACTTTGACCACCAGCGACGTGCCTTTGACCTTAAGGTCTTTGATCACGGTGATGGTATCGCCGTCCTGCAAGACATTACCTACAGAGTCTTTCTTCACGGTTTCATCGCCGGCCACTTCGGCCTCACCAGTGGCGGACCACTCATGCGCACATTCCGGGCAGATCAACTGGGCGCCGTCTTCGTAGGTGTATTCGCTATTGCATTTCGGGCAGGGTGGCAACGTGCTCACTAAAGCTCCTTCAGAGTCAGGATGGCTAAAAAGCGCACATTATATAGGGTTTTGCAGCGCGAGCGGGGGAGTGGGTTGGCAATGGAATCTAAATGTGGGAGCGGGCTTGCTCGCGAATGCGGTCTATCAGAAACGTATTCAGTGACTAACACTCCGCATTCGCGAGCAAGCCCGCTCCCACACAAGCCCGCTCTGCCCGCTCTGCAGGGAGTCTTCAGTGCGTACGCGCGACCGCGAATTCACTCAGCTCGACCAACGCGTCGCGGTATTCGCTGGCAGGCAGCGCTTCCAGGCATTTGATCGCGCGGGCCACGTAGTCACGCGCCAATTGTGCGGTGTAATCCAGCGAGCCCGAGGCTTCCACGGCAGCGCGAATGCTTTCGAGGTCTTCGATACCGCCTTTCTGGATCGCCTTGCGCACCAGGGCGGCCTGTTCCGGCGTGCCTTCGCGCATGGTGTAGATCAGCGGCAAGGTCGGTTTGCCCTCGGCCAGGTCGTCACCGACGTTCTTGCCCAGGGTTTCAGCGTCGCCACGGTAGTCGAGCAAGTCGTCCACCAACTGGAACGCAACCCCCAGGTGATCGCCGAAAGTGCGCAGCGCTTCGCTTTGCTCAGGCGTCGCTTCGCACAAGGCGGCGGCGCTGTGGGTGGAGGCTTCGAAGAGCATCGCAGTCTTGCCCCGAATCACTTCCATGTAGGTTTCTTCGGTGGTGCTGGCGTCGCGAACCTTGGACAGTTGCAACACTTCGCCTTCGGCGATGATGCGCGTGGCTTGTGAAAGAATCTTCATCACCGGCATCGAGCCCAGTTCGACCATCATTTCGAACGAGCGCGAATACAGGAAGTCGCCCACCAGCACGCTCGGGGCGTTGCCCCACATCGCGTTGGCCGTCTCGCGGCCACGGCGCATGCCGGACATGTCGACCACGTCGTCATGCAGCAAGGTTGCGGTGTGCAAAAATTCGATGGTGGCGGCCAGCAGGCGCAGGTCATCGCCTTCGCGGCCAAGGGCCTTGCCGCACAACAGGACTAATAAAGGCCGCAGGCGTTTGCCGCCCGCCGACGTAATATAGTCGCCAATTTTGGAGACCAGCGGCACTTTAGACGTCAGCTGCTGCTTGATGATGCCGTCGACGGCGCTAAAATCGTCCGCGACCGCGCGGTAGAAAGCTTGGGGTTGCATCAGCGACAGTCGCTCCAGAAGGGTTGCGCGGCATGCTAGGACCCTCTCCCCGTAGTGTCAAGGCGCGATAGACGGCTACTTGCAACACCCATTTACCTTGCGTACAATCGCGCACCCTGAACTTCCTGGGCAGCACCTGCCTTACGCAATTGCATTCGGGACGTCCATCCCATGCAGCCATGCCAGCCAATACCTCTTCTTATAAAGCGCTGGGTGAGCAGGATTATCGGAGAAATACCATGTCGTACGCAGTAATTGTTACTGGTGGCAAGCAATACAAGGTCGCCCCAGGTGAATACCTGAAGATCGAAAAACTGGAAATCGCTACCGGCGAATCCGTTACCTTTGATCGCGTTCTGTTGGTCGCCAATGGCGATGACGTGAACATCGGCGCTCCAGTGGTTGCCGGCGCTACCGTTGTGGCTGAAGTGATCTCCCAAGGTCGTCACGATAAAGTCCGCATCATCAAGTTCCGTCGTCGTAAGCACCACATGAAGCGTATGGGCCACCGCCAGTGGTACACCGAGATCAAAATCACCGGTATTCAGGCTTAATTTCAGCCTAATTCCTCACTAGGAGAATTGACTCATGGCACACAAAAAAGCTGGTGGTAGTACCCGTAACGGTCGCGACTCAGAAGCCAAACGCCTTGGCGTTAAGATGTATGGCGGCCAGAAAATCATTCCGGGCAACATCATCGTGCGTCAGCGCGGCACCCAATTCCACGCCGGTTACGGTGTTGGCATGGGTAAAGATCACACCCTCTTCGCGAAAATCGAAGGCGTGATCAAGTTTGAAGTAAAGGGCGCGTTCAACCGCCGTTACGTGAGCGTTGTCGCCGCTTAATTGCGCGATCGCTGGAAAAGCCCTGTCTCGCGACGGGGCTTTTTCGTTTGTGGGGTGAGTCTCTTGCAAAGCTGTTTGTGATGGGCGAAAGCAACGGGTTTTGCAGTCATTGCTTGAGGTCGCTGCGCTCATTTTTGCAAGAGTCTTATGTCTTGGTTTTTTTAAGCTCGTCCGTGCGACGAGAGGCGTTTTGTTATGAAGTTCGTTGATGAAGTTTCCATCCGAGTAAAAGCAGGCGACGGCGGTAACGGTTGCATGAGTTTCCGTCGCGAAAAATTCATCGAAAACGGTGGCCCGAACGGCGGCGACGGCGGTGACGGCGGTTCCATCTACTTGATGGCCGACGAAAACCTCAACACCCTGGTCGACTACCGTTACACCCGGCACTTCGATGCCGAGCGTGGCTCCAACGGCGGCAGCACCGACTGCACCGGTAAAAAAGGTGAAGACATGGTGCTGCGCGTACCGGTCGGCACCACGATCATCGACTCCGCCACTCAGGAAGTGATTGGCGACCTGACCAAGGCCGGTCAAAAGCTGATGGTTGTGCAGGGCGGCTGGCACGGTTTGGGTAACACCCGATTCAAGTCCAGTACCAACCGTGCACCGCGCCAGACCACGCCGGGCAAACCGGGCGAGCAGCGTGACCTCAAGCTGGAGATGAAAGTACTCGCCGATGTCGGCCTGTTGGGCCTGCCAAACGCCGGTAAAAGTACCTTCATTCGCTCGGTCTCGGCCGCCAAGCCGAAAGTCGCCGACTACCCGTTCACCACCCTGGTGCCAAACCTGGGCGTGGTCAGCGTAGACCGCTGGAAAAGCTTCGTGATCGCCGACATTCCAGGCCTGATCGAAGGGGCATCCGATGGCGCAGGCTTGGGCATTCGTTTCCTCAAGCATTTGTCGCGTACGCGCTTGCTGTTGCACCTCGTCGACATGGCGCCGCTGGATGACACCAGCGCACCAGACGCTGCCGAAGTGATCGTCAGCGAACTGACCAAGTTCAGCCCGGCCCTGGCCGAGCGTGACCGCTGGTTGGTACTGAACAAGTGCGACCAGATCCTCGAGGAAGAACACGAGGAACGCGTCAAGGAAATCGTCGATCGCCTGGAATGGACCGGCCCGGTTTATGTGATCTCGGCCATCGCCAAAGAAGGCACCGAGCGCCTGACCCGCGACATCATGCGCTACCTTGAAGACCGCGCCGACCGCCTGGCGGCCGACCCGGTGTTCAAGGCCGAACTGGCCGAGCTCGACCAGCAGATCGAAGACGAAGCCCGCGCCCAGTTGCAGGCGCTGGACGACCAGCGTGCCCTGCGCCGCAGCGGCGTGAAGTCGGTGCATGACATCGGCGACGACGATTGGGACGAGGAAGACGTGGATGATGAGGATGGCCCGGAAATCATTTACGTGCGCGACTGAGTCGTTGCGATAAACTTGAACGCCGCTCCTTTTAGAGCGGCGTTTTGGTATCCGGGTATAACGTTACGGGCGGCGCTGGGTCGCGCAGCCCTCAATCTAAGGTTGAAGATGATGCGGAGCAAAGTGACAGGTGCGCAGCGCTGGGTCGTAAAGATCGGAAGCGCGCTGCTGACGGCAGATGGTAAAGGGCTTGATCGCGCAGCCATGAGCGTCTGGGTCGAGCAGATGGTGGCCTTGCATGAGGCCGGTGTTGAGTTGGTGCTGGTGTCGTCCGGGGCCGTCGCTGCCGGCATGAGCCGCCTCGGCTGGACCGCGCGACCCAGCGCGATGCACGAGCTGCAAGCCGCTGCCGCCATCGGCCAGATGGGCCTGGTGCAAGCCTGGGAATCCAGCTTTGCCGAGCATGGCCGCCACACGGCGCAGATCCTGCTGACCCACGACGACCTGTCTGACCGCAAGCGCTACCTCAACGCCCGCAGCACCTTGCGCGCGCTGGTGGACCTTAAGGTTATCCCGGTGATCAACGAGAACGACACGGTGGTCACCGACGAAATCCGCTTCGGCGACAACGACACCCTGGCCGCGCTGGTCGCCAACTTGGTGGAAGCCGACCTGTTGGTGATTCTCACCGACCGCGACGGCATGTTTGACGCCGACCCGCGCAACAACCCCGATGCCCAGTTGATCTACGAAGCCCGCGCCGATGACCCGGCGCTGGACGCCGTGGCTGGCAGCGTCGGCGGCGCGCTGGGCCGTGGCGGCATGCAGACCAAGCTGCGTGCTGCACGTTTGGCCGCGCGCTCCGGCGCCCACACCATCATCGTCGGCGGGCGCCTGGAACGCGTGCTCGACCGTCTCAAGGCCGGTGAGCGCATCGGCACGTTGCTGTCGCCGGAGCGCGGGCTGCTGGCGGCGCGCAAGCAATGGCTGGCCGGACACCTGCAAACCCGTGGCACCCTGGTGCTGGACGAAGGCGCCGTGTCGGCGTTGTCCCAAGGCAACAAGAGCCTGCTGCCGGTGGGCGTCAAATTGGTGCAGGGCAGCTTCCGCCGTGGCGAGATGGTGGTGTGCGTCGCGCCCGACGGTCGCGAGATCGCCCGTGGCCTGGCCAACTACAGCGCCCTTGAAGCGCAGAAAATCATTGGACAATCGTCTGATGCGATTGTCGGACTATTAGGTTACATGGCTGAACCTGAACTGGTTCACCGCGATAACCTGATCCTGGTCTAAACAAAGGAATACACGATGCGCGTGATAAAGGGATTGCTCGGCCTGCTGTTGGCCATGCCACTGGCGGCCTCGGCCGAAGAAATCGGCCAAGTGTCGACGGTGTTCAAGTTTGTCGGCCCCAATGACCGGATCGTGGTCGAGGCGTTTGATGACCCCAAAGTCGACGGCGTAACCTGCTACCTGTCGCGCGCCAAAACCGGCGGCGTAAAAGGCAGCCTGGGGCTTGCCGAAGACCGTGCCGAAGCCTCAATCGCTTGCCGCCAAGTCGGCCCGATCAGTTTTAAGGGCGAACTCAAGGACGGCGACGAGGTGTTCAAGGAGCGTACTTCGCTGGTATTCAAGACCATGCAGGTGGTGCGTTTCCTCGACAAGAAGCGCAATACCCTGGTGTATCTGGTCTACAGCGACCGCCTGATCGAAGGCAGCCCGCAGAATGCGGTCACGGCGATTCCGATTTTGCCCTGGCCGACGGCGCAGTAACCGGCAGGCGCGTTTTTTAATCGGCGTCTATGATTGCAGGCTTGGGGTCTGTAATCTCGACGTGCCGCAATGCGAAGAATATGGGAAATCTGGAGTTCGTCATGAGTGCTTTCCACGACCTGAAACTCAAAGCGTTAGACGGGCAAGAGTTGCCGCTGGCGCCCTTCAAAGGGCACGTTGTGCTGGTGGTCAACGTGGCGTCCAAGTGTGGTTTGACCCCGCAATACGCGGCGTTGGAAAACCTCTACCAGCAATACAAGGGCCAGGGTTTCAGCGTGCTCGGCCTGCCGTGCAACCAGTTTGCAGGCCAGGAGCCGGGCACCGAGGAAGAAATCCAACAGTTCTGCAGCCTCAACTACGGCGTGACGTTCCCGCTGGGCAGCAAGCTTGAGGTCAATGGCCCCGACCGCCATCAGCTCTACCGCTTGCTGGCGGGCGAGGGCGCCGAGTTTCCGGGCGACATCACCTGGAATTTCGAGAAATTCCTGCTCGGCAAAGACGGCCGGGTACTGGCGCGTTTCTCGCCACGTACTGCGCCGGATGACCCCACCATCGTCCAAGCCATCGAAAAAGCGCTTATTTAGCTGCAAGTTTTTAGCTGCAAGCTGCAAGTAGAAGCCCTGCGTACAGCTTGAGGCTTGAGGCTTGAGGCTTAAAGCTTGCAGCTTGCAGCTTGCAGCTTAAGGCTTGCAGCTGCCTTCATACTCCTTTATCACCCAAATCAATAGTGCTACCGCACGCTGCACGCGCGCAATATTATCCACATCATAAAACCCTATGCCGTGGAGTGCTCCCATGCCTGTGCAAGCCTTGTTCAAACCGTTCCAGCTCGGTGCTCTGCAACTCTCGACCCGCGTGGTGATGGCACCGATGACGCGTTCGTTCTCGCCAGGTGGCGTACCCAATTCCAAGGTCATTGAGTACTACCGCCGTCGCGCCGCCGCAGGCGTGGGCCTGATCATCACCGAGGGCACGGTGGTCGATCATCAGGCCTCTAACGGCTACCCGAACGTGCCGCATTTTTATGGTGAGGCCGCGCTGGCCGGCTGGAAGAAAGTGGTCGACGCGGTGCACGCCGAAGGTGGCAAGATCGTTCCGCAGTTGTGGCACGTGGGCAGCGTGCGGCGTATCGGCACTGAGCCGGACGCCAGCGTGCCGGCTTACGGCCCGATGGAAAAACTCAAGGACGGCAAGGTGGTCGTCCACGGCATGACCCGCGCAGACATCAACGACGTGATCAACGCCTTTGCCCAAGCCGCCAAGGATGCCCAACGCATCGGCATGGACGGCGTGGAGATCCACGGCGCCCACGGCTACCTGGTTGATCAGTTTTTTTGGGAAGGCAGCAACCAGCGCACCGACGAATACGGCGGAAGCCTGGCCAACCGTTCGCGTTTTGCCATCGAGCTCATCCAGGCTACCCGCGCTGCGGTAGGCCCGGACTTCCCGATCATCTTGCGTTTCTCGCAGTGGAAGCAACAGGACTACACCGCGCGCCTGGTGCAAACCCCGCAGGCGTTGGGTGAGTTTCTGCAGCCGTTGTCCGACGCCGGTGTGGATATTTTCCACTGTTCCACGCGGCGTTTCTGGGAGCCGGAATTCGAAGGCTCCGACCTCAACCTGGCCGGCTGGACACGCAAGCTCACTGGCAAACCGACCATCACCGTGGGCAGCGTCGGCCTGGACGGCGAGTTCCTGCAGTTCATGGTCAACACCGACAAGGTCGCGCAACCGGCCAGCCTGGAAAAACTGCTGGAGCGCTTGAACAGCGACGAGTTCGACCTGGTGGCCGTGGGCCGCGCCTTGCTGGTAGATCCAGATTGGGCGTTGAAGGTGCGCGAAGGCCGTGAGGGCGACATTCTGCCGTTCAGTCGTGAGGCGTTGACGACCTTGGTGTAAGCGGTGACAGGGCGGTTACCGGAGGCCCGTCCTTGCACACACCGCGCAACTGGCGTTCAAACTGTTCGATAATTGCCGGCCAACCCTGACGGCTCGCGTGTTGGCGGGCATTCAGGCGAGCCCTGCGCAAGGTCTCGCGCTCTTCGAGCAGCCACACGGCGGCATCGCAAAAAGCCTCCTCATCACCCGGCATCGCTAGCGCGCCGCTATAGCCATGGCGGATATGCTGGGTGGCGGCCGCTTGGTCATAGGCCACCACGCCAAGCCCCGACGCCATGGCCTCCAGCACCACATTGCCGAAGGTTTCGGTCAGGCTGGGGAACAGGAACAGGTCGCCTGAGGCGTAATGCTTTGCCAGTTCCTCGCCGCGCTGGGTGCCGCAGAACAAAGCGTCGGGCAATTCGCTCTCCAGCAGCGCGCGTTGCGGGCCATCGCCAACGATGATCAGCTTCATGCGCCGCTGTGGATAACTACGCTGCAAGGTTTCAAAGCAGCGCTTAAGCAACCCGAGATTTTTCTCCTGCGCCAGCCGGCCGACATGCAGCACCGCGATGTCGTCGTTGCGCAGGCCAAAGCTTTCGCGCAAGGCGTTATCGCGTTTGGCCGGGTGGAACAATTGGCTGTCGACCCCGCGTGACAACATGCCCAGCCGCTCGAAATGCCGACGCTCCAGCTCCAGGCGTTGGCTCGCGCTCGGCACCAGCGTCAACGTCGAACGGTTGTGGAACCAGCGCAGATAGTGCGTGACCATGCGGCTCAGCAGGCTCAAGCCATATTGGTTTGAGTACTGTTGAAAATTCGTGTGAAAGCCGCTGACCACACTGATCCCCAGGCGCCGTGCCGCGCGCAGGGCGGACAACCCCAGCGGCCCCTCGGTGGCGATGTACAGCACGTCCGGGCGCTGACGGGTCCAGCGCCGCAGCAACTTGTGCATCGACGACTGGCCCCATTGCAGGCCGGGGTAGCCTGGCAGTGGCCAGCCACGGCACAGCAGCAACTCGTCGTCGCTGGCGCGGGTCTGGTCGACACCCTGGCGCGGGCGCACCAGTTCGATTTGGTGGCCACGTGCGCGCAAACCTTCACACAAGCGACCAAGGGTATTGGCCACCCCGTTGATCTCGGGCGGGAAGGTTTCGGTGATTAAGGTGATGTGAAGCGAAGCTGTCGTCATGACCCACAGTCTCGCCGTGGGCCATGTCGCCATTGTGGCATTGGGATGATGGATTTATGACGGCGTCACGTTTTTCCGGGCCATCGTCTCGGCGCCTTGCTCGCGCACCCAGAACAGCGTGGCCCCGGCGACCGCTGCCGGCATCATCAGCAGGTTGACCACCGGCACCAGCAACACCAGATACACGATGCCGCCGAAGCTCATGCTCTGCCAGCGTTTCTGGCGCAGCCAGGCGAGCATTTCGTTCCAGCCCAGCTTGTGGTTGTCGGCCGGGTAGTCGATGTACTGGATCGCCATCATCCACACGCCGAACAACAGCCACAGCGGCGCGGCAATCAGGTTGACCACGGGAATGAACGACAGGATAAACAAGCCGATGGCGCGTGGCAGGAAGTAGCCCAGCTTGCGCATTTCGCGCGCCAGGGTGCGCGGCACCATCGCCACCAACTCGCCCCAACTGAACGGCGGGAAGTCATCGGTGCCGCGTATCACCACCTCGACCTTCTCGGCGAGAAACCCGTTAAACGGTGCGGCGATGATATTGGCGAGCATGGTGAAGGTGAAAAACACCATCAGCACCACCAGCACCACAAACAACGGCCATAACAGGTAATTCAAAAAGCTCAGCCAGCTTGGCAGCGTCGGCATCAAATGGTCGACCCACAGGCTGAACTGATGGCCAGCGAAGTAGATCAAACCGACAAACAGCACCAGGTTGATTGCCAGCGGCAGCAGTACAAACAGGCGCAAGCCAGGGCTCAACACCAATTTGAGGCCTTCACGCAGGTATTGCGGGCCGGAAAGAACAGGGGCGGGCATGGAGAACTCCGAGCAAGAGGACGAACGCGCCGACCTTACCGGCTTTGCAATCAAGGCGAAAGCGCCGCCGGTGTAACGACATCAACGGTAACAAAGGCGTCGATTAACCGCGTCGACTGCATAGAGACCACCTATGAGCTGGATTGTTATTGCGTATTTCCTTAATCTTGCGCCCCTCGTTACGCTTCAACCATTATTTTCAGGACCTGCGAGTTCAAGCACTTCCCCAAGTGTTTCGCGGTCCTTTTTTATTCCAGCCGCCTTGTTGTGCGGGCGGTCGATAGGAGTGAGTCATGTCTGATACCCGTCATTCGCGAGTGATTATTCTCGGTTCCGGTCCTGCCGGTTACAGCGCTGCCGTTTATGCTGCCCGGGCCAACCTCAAGCCGTTGCTGATCACCGGCATGCAGGCGGGTGGTCAGTTGACCACCACCACTGAAGTCGACAACTGGCCGGGCGATGTTCACGGCCTGACCGGCCCAGTGCTGATGGAGCGTATGAAAGAGCACGCCGAGCGCTTTGAAACCGAGATCGTTTTCGACCACATCAACCAAGTCGATTTCTCGAAAAAGCCTTACAGCCTGACCGGCGACAACGGCGTCTACACCTGCGACGCGCTGATCATCGCCACCGGCGCCAGCGCCCGTTACCTGGGCCTGCCGTCGGAAGAAGCGTTCATGGGCAAGGGTGTTTCGGCCTGCGCTACCTGCGACGGTTTCTTCTACCGCAACAAGCCGGTCGCCGTGGTCGGTGGCGGTAACACCGCTGTCGAAGAGGCGCTGTACCTGGCCAATATCGCCAGCACCGTGACCCTGGTTCACCGCCGCGAAACCTTCCGCGCCGAGAAGATCCTGATCGACAAGCTGCACGCGCGCGTCGCTGAAGGCAAAATCATCCTCAAGCTCAATGCCACCCTCGACGAAGTCCTGGGCGACACCATGGGCGTGACCGGAGCCCGCCTGAAAAACAACGACGGCAGCTTCGACGAGCTGAAAGTCGACGGCGTGTTCATCGCCATCGGCCACACCCCGAACACCTCACTGTTCGAAGGCGTGCTGGAAGCCAAAGACGGTTATCTGGTCGTACAAGGCGGCCGCGAAGGCAACGCCACCGCGACCAACATCGACGGCATCTTTGCCGCCGGTGACGTGGCCGACCACGTCTACCGCCAGGCCATCACCTCGGCCGGCGCCGGCTGCATGGCGGCGCTGGATGCCGAGCGTTACCTGGATGGTTTGAAGGACGCATCGTTCTAAACCATTGAAATGAAAAAAACCGGCTGCGAGGCCGGTTTTTTTATGTGCTGGATTTAATGACCCGCACAGGTCAACGGTGGGAGGGGGCTTGCTCCCGATGTCGGTGTATTAGCTACAGATAGTCTGGCTGTTACACCGCTATCGGGAGCAAGCCCCCTCCCACATGTTGATCCATGCCGGGCTCAGGCGTTGATTGTCGTCAACTGCCCACGCTAGGTAATCGAATCGATGTCGAATGTATATGGCCCACTGCTGCGGGAGGCGAACATCGAAGCGACATCGTCCGGCTCGGGAATCATCGCAATTTGCACCTGCAGTGTGTTCTCCCGCTGGCCCTTCCAGCGTTGCAGAGCGGCTTCCAGGTTGGGCGAGTGCGCCGCGCTGCCGTAAACATCCACCCGCCTCAGTGCGCGCACGCGTAATCGTTCAAGCCGCTGCAGTGAATCTTGCAGCTTGTAATACTCGCCGGACAACTCGGTCACCGTTTGCAGGTACTCGGGGTCGTTGTTGCAATAGCGCAGCGTGTCCATTGTTCGCTTGCGTTGGTCGTACACCTTGCTGCGCATGGTCGTCAGTGCCGACGCCACCACATCGTATTCACGTTTAGTCACCACCGTGCCCTTGGTTTCCTCGGTTTGTTGCCAGCGTCTAAAGGTCGCCCAGGAAAACGGGATATAGGCCCCCGGTATACTGTGATCAGCAAGGCTCATGGCTTGATCGATAAAACCACCCCGAAACGGCAGGTCGCCGTCCTTGGCCAGCGCACGCGTGCACGCGGCCTCTTCAATGGAGTCACACCCCGGGTTCCAGAGAATCGACGAAATTTGCTTTTCGTTGAAGTTCACCGGCATAAAGTGATGCAACGTGCCGTGATGCTCATAAGGCGCGCCACCCACCCGAACCAGGCCTGCGACGAAAATTAAAATACCTAACACCGGGTTGGTAATAAAAAGTCCCGCAAGCCCGGTAACCCAAATGCTTCGCCGTGCGTTCATCCACGGTGCGGGTACGCCGGGGATCATGTCGTTGTTGTTGACCATGCGGTGGTGCGTCAGCGGCTCGGCAGCGGCGACGAATGTGGCATCACCTACACGCGGCGATCCGTAGGTGTAGAGGAGAACGTCGTAGTTCAAGGTTTCGTCAGATCGCAGTGCTTCGGCCAGTAGTAGTGCAATCGCGCCGCCCAGGCTGTGGCCGCTGATAATGATTTTTTGGCCGATATGAAATCTATCCAAATAGTTCTGAACAAACGTCTTCAACGCCTTATACGCATCGTAAAAACCGTGATGTACGTTGCCTTTACCCTCGCTGAAAGGTACTTGCGCCGCATCCGCGTCACGCCACCAATCTGACAACTCCAATGTTCCGCGGATAGCGATCAAAATCACCTCATCATGATGGGTAATGAACGCTTGCGTGCTCTTGCCGCTTAGCCAGTACTCGCTGGTGTCATCAAAAAAATGCTGATTGGCAGGGTGTTCCTGATTTTCGCCCGGCTTGTTTTGTTCATATAGGGTTGGGTCGAACGGTAAAATCTCAAAGCGCTTCGAGTAAGGAACTTCCTCATACAGTGGGTAAAAACGGTGAACCGGCGACTGCGAACTGTCTACCTTCCAGCTTTCTCGATAGTTGGGAAGCGCTTCACCAAAAAAGTTACCAACACTGGGTTCCAGTGGGAAGCTCACGGTGTCCACTGGTTTTTTGGCGGGTTTTTGGCCGAAATCGTTATAGCTCAGGTTCGACATGATTGCGAGCTGGTACAGGTTGAGTGCGCTAAAGGCATTGTCGGTTGAGAGCATGGGCCTGAATGCACGCAGGGGGCGCACCTGTAGTAGCGTGTGCCGGTTAGACAGCAACCCGACACCCTTCAGAGATAACGGCTCTGGACTAAGCCTCAGTTCATCAAGTGCTCTGATTAAGAGGTCATTCGGCGGGTATTTACGTTTAAGGGGAGGCGGTAAATGCGCGCGGTGCTTGACCAAGTCCCGCACTTCCACATTGGATAAATGTGTCTCCCGCTTTTAACGCGGGGTTGTGTTCGGCAGGGAATCCGTCTTTGTGAAAGAAACGGGTTTGTTCGGCGCGGACTTGGAGTTCGGTGATTGGGAGTTTGTACGAGGGACGCTCTGCTAGTCTCTTGTATGGATGTTCTCCTCCCGTATACGCCGTATCTAGCGATAATACGCTTGGCCCTCGATGACAGTTGTCAATTTTGGCGAAACCTTCGGCGTCCAGCGCTCCGCTATATTTTTGTTCTGCGCTATCTTGGAGGGTATAGGTAAGACCAGCGTAGGGTTTGCCATCACCGAATTCGTCCACTAGCTGAAAACTTACCGAATGACCTTTTAATGGGCAGGCAAACATCCTGTCGTTAAAAGAAGGCTTATGCACATCTTCCAGCGGTTTATACGAACCCATTTTTTCATGTCCTTATTCGGTGCAGTTGGGGTAGACGGTGCAGTCACGACCATCAGGCATTTTGAACATTTTGAAATCGGTAGTATTCCCAAAGCAGAAAGCATCTAGGTCATCAAGTCCTTTCCCCATACATCGCTTCCAACCAGTTGGGAACTTAACCCAGTTGTCACCAACTGCTGGCAGCTCTTCTTCCGCCACCGTCAGCACCATTTTCACTGTCTTGCCCGCTAACTGATCACGTTGCAACGCTGCACCCGCAAGCTGTTTTTGCACAACTCCATTTGCGTCTAGCGCTCGGCACTCTAGGATTTTCCTGATATACCGTTTCGGTCCTGCCGTGCGGAAAAACCACTGGCACTGCGCCTGAAAGACAAACGGTCCCGAAATAGGGAAAGGGCGAACTGTTTCTGAAGGCTCGTCGCGTATTAATATACTGGCCTGTTGTAGACTCATGTCCAGTT
>NZ_JBLZPT010000035.1:42776-43351 GCF_049199985.1 Pseudomonas kitaguniensis | reverse complement strand
CTGCCGGGTTACCCACGGATTCAAGCCTGCGTGCGGCCATCGTGGTTTAACGGGGCGCTTCTCAGATCAAGATCACAAGCAAGAGCACGGCGGCCTGAAAGCCGACCTGAGTGGTTGAAGCAGATCAGAAGCAGATCAAAGGCGGCTCTGGAGAACAAAGCAGATCTGCTTTTTTTTGCTTTTTGTGGGAGGGGGCTTGCTCCCGATAGCAGTTTTACAGTTGATACATGAGTTGACTGACCCACCGCCATCGGGAGCGAGCCCCCTCCCACAGTTTGACCACATTCTGATTGGGGGATTGGGTCGGCTTTCGGGCCTCCGGCTTAGATGATCGTTCCCACGCTCTGCGTGGTAATGCCGCTCCGGACGCTCTGCGTCCCGCTTTTTCAGCCATAGAATCTCCCTCACTTGACCGCATTCAGGTTTGGGGATTGGGTCGGCTTTCAGGCCGCCTGCTTTTGATTTTGATCTTGATCTAAGGCGCCCCGTTAAACCACGCTGGCCGAACGCAGATATTACGGAGCGGGTAAACCGGCAGGACGCCGGTTTAGCCGCGCCCGGGGGGGGGCCCCCCC
>NZ_JBLZPT010000035.1:0-42767 GCF_049199985.1 Pseudomonas kitaguniensis | reverse complement strand
CCCCCCCCCCCCCACCCCCCCCCCCCCCCCCCCCCCCCCCCGCGCGCCCCCCCCCCCCCCCCCCCCCCCCCCCCCCCCCCCCCCGGGGCAGGGACGCCCCGTCGCGGCGGCCCGCTGCGTAATATCGGAGTGAGGGCATGCCGAGCCACAGCGAGGCACCGAGTGGTGGGGCAAGAGCGTTTTACTTTTGTGCTTTTCAAAAGTGACCCGCTGTAAGAGCGGAACCGATATAAGCCATAACCTCAACAACGGATATGCACCCAAAACCCTCACGATGCAGGCACCTCGGTCCCTCAGACACACCGAATGCGACGCCATCGCGAGCAACCTCGCTGCCACACGTGCACTCAACCCATTTAATTTTCAACGCGCATGGCTTTTTTTCACTGGCCAAAGGTCAACATCCTTCAAGCACCTTTGAACCCAGGAGTAAGCCCCCCATGACCACCCCCAAGGCACTGTTGATCCTCCACGGCAAACAAGCCCTGAACGAGGATGTACGCGCAGCCGTCACGGCCCAACGTGAACTGGGCTGGGAGTTGGCGGTGCGGGTCACGTGGGAGGGCGGCGACGCCCAGCGCCTGGTCAATGAGGCGCTGGCCGATGGTTACACGCACATCATCGCCGGTGGCGGCGACGGCACCTTGCGCGATGTGGCTGAAGCCATGGCGCTGGCCAAAACCGACGCCAGCCTGGTGATGATGCCGCTGGGCACCGCCAATGACTTCGCCCGCGCTGCCGGCGTGCCGCTTGAGCCCGCACAGGCGTTGGCGCTGCTCGATGTAGCGCCCAGGGCGATCGACCTTGGCCAGGCGGGCGAGCAAATGTTCCTCAATATGGCCACCGGCGGCTTTGGTAGCCAGGTCACCGCCAACACCTCTGAAGACCTGAAAAAAGTACTCGGTGGCGCTGCCTACCTGTTCACCGGCCTGACGCGTTTCAGTGAATTGAAGTCGGCTTACGGCGAACTCGAAGGGCCGGGTTTCCACTGGAAAGGCGACCTGCTTGCACTGGGTATCGGCAACGGTCGGCAGGCGGGTGGCGGGCATGTGCTGTGCCCTGGCGCGCTGGCCGACGATGGCTTGCTCGACATCAGTATCTTGCCGGCGCCGCAGGAAGTGGTCGGCACGCTGCTCACGCTGATGAGCGACGGCTGGGGCCTGGACAGCATGTTTGTACGCGCGCGCCTGCCTTGGGTCGAGATCAAGGTGGCCGAGGGGCTTTACATCAACCTGGATGGCGAACCGCTGAAGGGCGATGACCTGCGTTTTTCCGCGCTGCCCAACGCCCTGCGCGTGCACCTGCCCGTGGGTTCGCCGTTAGTCGTCCAGGCTGATGATCTGCTCGCGAATGGCGAATAACACCAGGCCCGCCACATCGAATATTTGCAGGCGCTTCATGATTTGCGAGCGATGCGCCTCCACGGTCTTGATGCTCAAGCCGAGGCCGTGGGCGATTTCCCGGGTGGATTTGCCGCGCACGATCAAACGCAGAATTTCCAACTGGCGCGGCGTGAGGTTGTGGCTGTGGGCGACAGGCGAGGCCGCGCCCTGGCTGCGGGTCAGCGCCTGATTGATCACCGTGTGGGCAATGGCGGGGCTGAGGTAGCGCTCGTTATTGCGCAAGGCCGTCAGCGCGTGTTCCAGTTCGTTGCTCGTGGTGTCTTTGAGCAGGTAGCCGTGAGCACCCGACTCCAGCGCACGCATGATCAGCTCCGGGTCGGTGTGCATCGACAGGATCAGCACTTTGCTTTTGGGGTAGGCGGCCTTGAGTTGCTGTAGCGCGTCCAGGCCACCCGTGTGTTTCATCGACAGGTCCAACAGCACGATGTCCGGCTGCAGGGCCGTGTACTTTTCCAGCAATTGCGCGCCATCGCTGGCTTCGCCAATGACCGTATAGCCTTGGGTATCCTCGATCAGCGCGCGTACGCCGGCGCGGATCAGTGCGTGGTCATCCACTAAAAGTAACGTACAGGTCACTCGAGAACCTTAGGGGAACTGGCCCGTTCGAGGGCGCGCGGCGCCCAGGGGAAAAGCGCGTCGATCCGGGTGCCGTGGCCTGGCTGGCTGCTGACCGACAAGGTGCCGCCCAACTGATCGACCCGCTCACACATGCCGGCCATGCCCCGTTGGCCTTGCGCAGAAGGGTTGGCGGCAGGCCAAAAGCCCATGCCGTCGTCAAACACCATCAGCGACAGGCCTTCGGGCAGGCGTTGCAGGCGTACCCGCAAATTATGCGCTTGGGCATGGCGCAGCATATTGGTGACCGCTTCCTGGGTGATACGAAATGCTGCCACCGCCATTTCTTCCGGGATACCGGTCAGCCGTTGCCGGCATTCCAGGCTCCAGTGAACCGGGGTGTTTTCCAGGGTTTTGAGCAGGTGCGCGCGCAGGCTCGCTTCGAGGCCCAGGCTGGCCAACTGGCGCGGGTTGAGGATAGCGGACACGTCGCGCACCTTCGCCAAGGTTTCATTCAGCGTGTTGCACAGCACCGTGCATTGGCTTTGCAGGTCTTGTGGCAAGCGGCGCTTGAGCCATTCGCTTTGCAATTTGGCGGCCGTCAGCAGTTGGCCGATGTCGTCATGCAGCTCGCGGCTGAGGCGATGGCGTTCGTTTTCCTGCACTTGCAGCAGGCGGTCGGCCAGTTCCTGCGGCTGGAATTTAATCGATTTGCGCGAGCTCCATTGTTGCAAGCCCAGCACCACCAGGGTCGCCAGGTTGAGCAGCAAAATGAGCAACGGCAACGGTGCGCTGTGGCTGTAGGCCCACAGGCTGACCAGCAGCGAACCAAGGCACAGGACGAGGACCATGCTGCGTGCATTGCTGCGCGATGTGGACCTTGCGATAAGCGACTTTAGTTTGGCGTACATAGCGGATGGAGCCAATGAGGTTTGCTGCGGGAAGACCGGTCACGGCGAATGACCGGGCCTTGTTTGGAATACGCTGTTGAAACGTTTTTATACATGATGAAGTTAAGCCACTTCGCGCTGGCCATAGTACCACCACTATTACCGTTGGTCGCCTGGCGACTCGCGTGACAGGCTGACTAAACAGGCAAACATCGTGCGCCCTGATCCCGGTTCAAAGAGTCTCAGAGTGCAAAGGCGGCAGGGGGATTAATTAAGTAGGTGTGTAGCATTTTTAGCGCTGATGGCTAATTGATATGTTTTGCCCGCGCAGCCGTTTGAACCCGCAGGCATATAGTCGTTTTTAGATAGCAAAGATATTAAATGCGACCTGGTCAGCACTCAAAACGCTTGATAAGCGACCGGTGCGGACCGATTTCTTTTTGTGGGATTTGCGCGATGACCGCCTCAATCAGCCGGGTTTGTTCGCCGTCGTCCAGGCTCAGCTCGCCGGTTCGGGGGTCGATCAGAGCCAGTTGCCACGCCACTAGCGTCAGGCAGTCATGCAAGGCATTTAGCGCCTGGTCATGCAGCTGCATCGGGCTCACGGCGTTGGTCATCGGGCATTCGATCAGCCGGCAGAATTGGCTGATAGCGTGCAGGGACAAGCCTTCGGCTTTTTCAGCGATTTTCGCAAGGCACGTTTTCATGCAGTCGATGGCATCGCTGTCGTTGCGGATCAAATGCAGATGGTTCAAACACTCCTGCGATTTGGCCAGGAGCATTTCGGCTTCCAGCAAAAACTCGGGAAGTGCAGTTTGCCATTCATTTGCGCTTTTCATCGTGAAAGTCTCCGCAACATAAGGTCGGGCGATGAGAAGCCGCGCCGGGTGAATGGCGTAAAACTAACGCTGAAATAAGTTTGAAGCTTGTAGCCCGATTCTGAAAATTCAGTAGGACGTTTATTAGATTGATCACAATGGCTGCGCAGGTGCCAGGTTATCGGGGGCGATTCCACAACTTCAGTTGCCGCCACGTGAAAGTCTGAAAGACCCGTGGGCCGTGGGCTTGGTATGGCAAACAAAAGCCTGACTCCATTCATGCAATGAGAATGGCGTCACATTAATGGCTATTAGATATTGCGAATATCAGGTTAGACCTGATTGCGTATAGGGGAATCCCTTACTGCAGGGAACCTCGCGTCGATTTTCAGGTCGAGCGATGATTCTGCAGTAAGCCATGATGTCAGTGTGACATCAATGAGATTACGTGGCATTTTACCGGGTCAAGCTCTGGCGCTTACGGCCGATAACCAGCGTAGCAGCAGAGCTTGCTCGCGCAGAACTCAAAGACGCTGGGCCTGACAGGCGAGGCGCGTTCTCGTTGGCGATGATCGCTAACAAGCTTAATTGAGCTGCACAACCCCTTAGCGCATCAGGAGCTTTTAATGGCCAGCATTCTCGACACTGTAGATCAACGCACGCAACTGGTGGGTGAGAATCGCCTGGAAATTCTCATGTTTCGCCTGGCTGGGCGGCAACTGTTTGCGATCAACGTGTTCAAGGTGCAGGAAGTGTTGCAGCTGCCCAAGCTGACACTGATGCCCCAGCGCCACCCGTTTGTGTGCGGCGTGGTCAACCTGCGCGGCCAGACCCTGCCGGTGATCGACTTGTCCCAGGCCATCGGCATGCGCCCGCTGGTGCCGGGGCCGAACAGCACGATTATCGTCACTGAGTACAACCGCTCGGTGCAGGCGTTTTTGGTCGGCGGTGTTGACCGCATCGTTAACATGAACTGGGAAGCTATCCTGCCGCCACCGGCGAGCGCCGGCCGTCAGCATTACCTCACGGCCATCAGCAAGGTCGATGACCAGTTGGTGGAAATCATCGACGTCGAAAAAGTGCTCGCCGAAATCGTGCCGTACAACGCCAAGGTCTCCCGCGAAAAACTCGAAGACCCAGTGCTGGAACGCGCGCGCGGCCGCGAAGTGCTGTTGGTCGACGACTCCAATGTGGCCCTGTCGCAACTGCGTGACACCCTTGGCCAACTCGGGGTGAATATGCACGTTGCGAGCGACGGCCTCAAGGCGCTGAATATGCTCAAAGCCTGGGCCGACAGCGGCCAGGTGATGACCGACAAACTGCTGATGATTTTCACCGACGCCGAAATGCCCGAGATGGACGGCTACCGCCTCACCACCGAAATCCGCAATGACCCGCGCCTGCGTGGGCTCTACGTCGTGCTGCACACCTCGCTGTCGGGCAGCTTCAACGACTCGATGGTGAAGAAGGTCGGTTGCGATAACTTCCTGTCCAAATTTCAGCCGGACAAGTTGGTCGACGTGGTGCGTCAGCGCCTGATGCTGGACGAAGCATAGGCTTGAGCTTAGGGTGACGGCTTTTACCCTCAGGAATGCAGGCTCATGCTCCGTCTCAGCGCGCTGTACCGTTACCCCTTGAAGTCCGCCAAGGCCGAGGTTTTGCAACGCATCAGCCTGGATAAACTGGGGCTGGACGGGGATCGACGCTGGATGCTGGTCGACGAAGCCAGCGGGCGGTTTCTCACGCAGCGGGCGGTGGCGAAGATGAGCCAGTTGTCGGCGTTGTACAACAGCGCCGGTGGCCTGACCCTGAGTACTTCAGGCGTTGCGCCGCTGGATGTCGGCCTGCCCGACAGTGATGCCGAGTTGCGCGGTGTGACCATTTGGCGCGATACGTTGCGCGTGCCGGATGCGGGCGATGCGGCGGCGGCGTGGGTCACTGACTTTATCGGCAAGCCAACCCGCCTGGTGCACGTGCCGCTTGCGCGGGCGCGCAGCACCGAAGCCGGTTATGGCCGGGACGACGATCAGGTCGGCTTTGCCGATGGCTTCCCGCTGCTGCTGATCGGCCAGGCGTCACTCGACGACTTGTCGCAACGCATCGGCCGTCCCATGGAGATGCTGCGTTTTCGCCCCAATCTGGTGATCGAAGGCAGTGCTGCGTTTGCCGAAGATGGCTGGAAGCGCGTGCGCATCGGCGAGGTTGAGTTTCGCGTGGTCAAGTCTTGCTCACGCTGCGTGCTCACAACCCTCGACCCCGCCAGCGGCGAACGCAGTGCGGACCGGGAACCCTTGACCACCCTCAAGACTTACCGCGAGCAGGACGGCAACGTGCTGTTCGGCCAAAACCTGGTCAACGATGGCGTGGGGCACCTGGAGGTCGGCATGCCGGTGACCCTTCTTGAGTAGTGCGTTGCGCGCATAAAAAATGCCCGTCTCCTGCGAGACGGGCATTTTTTCAGCGGCAAACGTTTAGCCGCGGTATTCGCACAGGTAAGCGGTGTCTACCGCAACCTTTAGCTGGAACTTGCTGTTGGCCGGTACATTGAACTGGCTGCCGGCGTCGAAGGTTTCCCAAGTGTCGGCGTAGGGCAACTTGACGGTCAAGGCGCCGGACACGACGTGAATGATTTCACGCTGGTCAGTACCGAACTCATATTCACCCGGGGCCATTACGCCGATGGTCGCCGGACCTTCTGCGGTGCCGAAAGCGATCGACTTGACGGTGCCGTCGAAGTACTCGTTGACTTTAAACATGGGCGATTCCTCGAAACAGGGGCTGTAAAGGTTGGCCAGTATGCCCAAGGCCAGGGGAGCTGCCTAGACCGGCAAAATCAGCGGCAGCAGGCGCGCGGTATTGCGCGCATCCTCCAGCGCCCGATGTTGCTGGCCCTGAAACTGCATCCCCGCCAATTGCAGGGCGCCATTGAGCCCGAGCGGTTTGTCCAGTCGCCGCGCCTTGGCAAAACGCTGCTTGAGGTTCACATGCAGCGTTTGCGCAAGCGCACTGTTCAAGCCATGGCGTTGCCATTCGAGCTCAAGTTGCTGGCGATCATAGTCACCCCAACTGGCCCAGCCTTCCAGGTGTTTTTGATGCTGGCCCAGCCAGCGTTCGAACAACGGCCACACCTCGGTGAACGCTGCCGCGCCGTCAATATTGGCTTGGGTGATGTGCGTCAGTTGACGGCAGAACGGCGTCAACAGTGGCCGACGCAGTGGCCGCACAAAACGCTGAAAGTGATCCAGCTCGCGGCCCTGGCGGTTTACCAGGCTCGCGCCGATTTCGATGACTTCCATCTCCGTCACGGGCCAGCCGCCTTCATCCGTTGTGGCTTCAAGGTCAATAATCAGCCAATGAGGCATCGCGCAGGTTCCCGTACTCGTCCTTTCCTGATGGGGATAGAGTAGCCCGGCCTTGTAGTTCCGCCCAGCGCTGATTCAATCTCCCCGTCAATTGACAGTGCCCACGCTCTGCGTGGTCATGCCGCTTGGCACGCTGTGCGCCCCGCCTTTGACGCGGATCAAGGCGCAAGCTATTAATTTACCGGTGAAAAGTTGTCTCACCTGACAAAAACGCCTAGCTTATCGCCCTCAGAGTATTAAACGGTGTGTGCCTCAATGTTTTCGCCATGGCGGCTGGCTGCAGGACTAACTTTATGGGCACTGGGCAGCGCAGCGTGGATGCCGGCGTCGGCTGCGCAAATGGTGAGGATAGGCGCCGCGCATTTTCCGCCGTATACCGTGCGCCCGGAGCAAGGCGCCGACACCGGGATATTGCCGCAATTGGTGGAAGCGCTGAACGCTGCGCAAACCGACTACCAGTTTGTGCTGGTGCCAACCTCGATTCCGCGGCGCTTTCGGGATTTCGAGCAAGGCCGGGTCGACATGGCCATCTTCGAAAACCCCGACTGGGGCTGGCAGAACATTGCGCACACCAGCGTCGATATGCACCTTGAGGATGCAGAAGTGTTCGTCGCCGAGCGTAAGCCAGGGCGCGACCAGCTTTATTTCGCTGACCTTTCCGGCAAGCGTCTGGCGGTGTTCAGCGGCTATCACTACGCCTTCGCCAACTTCAACCCCGACCCCAAATACATGGCCGACCATTTCAACGCCACGTTGACCTATTCGCATGACAGCAACCTGCTGATGGTGGCGCGCGGGCGTGCCGACATCGCGCTGGTGACTCGTTCGTACTTGAGTGATTTCATGGCGCGTAATGCAGAGATGGCCGGGCAGTTTCTGGTCTCAAAACGCATTGACCAGGTGTATCACCACTACGCGTTGCTGCGGCCCAAGGCGCCGATCAGCGGTGCGGTGTTTGCCGACCTGCTCAAGCGGCTGCGCGACAGCGGGGAGCTGTTGAAGATCTTCGAGCCGTACCGCATCGACGTGATGGCGCCGCACTGAGTCCACGGCCCGCTCAAACCGCGATCAGACCCGCCGTGCAAACGTGTCGCTGTGTGTGCCCGAGACCTTGCGGCAGTGCACCAGCGCATCGCGAATCATGAAGTTCACCAAGGTCGGCGATACGCCGAGTTCCTTGGCGATGTCCTTTTGCGGCACGCCATGCAGGCGGTACATCTCGAACGCGTAACGGGTGCGTTGCGGCAACTCCGTCAGCGCGTCGGCGATGTTTTCCAGGGTGTTGAAATTAATGTGCGAGTTTTCCGGTGACGCGCCGTGGATAACCACATTCAAGCCTTCCTCTTCCGTCCCGGAGTATTTGAGCTCCAGCGCTTGCTTGCGGTAGTGATCAATCGCCAGGTTGCGCACGATCTGGAACAGATAACTCAATTGGGCCTTGAACGATGAGGTGATCGTCGGTGCCGATTGCAGGCGGAAATACGCGTCCTGCACGACGTCTTCGGCGCGCGAGCGGCAGCCGGTAATACGGGCCGCGATCTTCACCAGAATCAAACGATTGTCGACGAATGCCTGAAGAAGCGGTGAGTCGCACCTGCCTGTGGATACTTGTTCCGTCATGGAAATCACCTGGTCGCAAAATGGGTTAGGGGAGGGCGTCCGTGCTGAAGCCTCCTACACATCGGGCAACAAATTATGCTTAATGATAATGATTGTCAAATGAGAAGACGAACCAATCTTATGCCTGCGCGGTAGGTGTGAACCCCGTCTCGCTGCTGTGAAGGACTAATTATCTGCCGACGCCGTCCGTTCTCATGGGTGACAGGTCCGTTAGCTGAAGGGCCAAGGATCAGCGCCCGCAGGAGGACGAAATGGGTTTTTACCGTGCATACAAGGTGTTTCAGTTTGGCGCCCTCAAGCGATGAGCGCCGCCACTCGACTGCGGCTGTTTTGCCTGCCTTATTCGGGGGCCAGCGCCATGGTGTATGCGCGTTGGCGTCGGGCTTTACCGGATTGGTTGCAGGTCTGCCCGCTGGAACTGCCTGGGCGCGGCATGCGCATGGATGAGCCGTTGCAGCGCGACATCAAGGCGCTGGCTGCGCAATTGGCGGCTGAAATCAGCCGTGACCTGAACACCCCGTATGCCTTGTTCGGCCACAGCCTTGGCGGCTTGTTGGCGTTCGAATTGGCGCATGCGCTGCGTGAACGCGGTTCACCCGCGCCGCTGGCGTTATTCGCCTCAGGTACGGCTGGGCCGGCGCACCGCGATGTCAGCGAATACGCCCTCGAAAAATCCGATGAGCAACTGATCACCCGCCTGCGTGAACTGCAAGGCACCGCCGAAGAAGCCCTGGCCAACCCCGAGTTGATGCAGTTGATGCTGCCGATTCTGCGCGCCGACTTCCTGCTGTGCGGCAGTTTCAACTATGGCCGGCGCGAGCCGCTGGGCATGCCGATTCACGTGTTCGGCGGCAAGCAAGACAGCGTGCGCGCCGACCAGTTGCTCGACTGGCAGGCGGACGCGGCCAGCGGCTTTTCGCTCGACATGTTCGACGGTCACCACTTTTTCATCGTGCAGCACGAAAGCGCCGTGCTGCGTTGCCTGCGCCGCTATGCCGAGGAGCACCTGGCCCGCTGGCGCAGTGTTGCGACGCGGCAAGTGGCCGCTGGCTGAACAGCCGCGCTGTCGATTTTTTGTAGCCGATTTTCCCGTAAGCCGATTTCAGGCAGGAACCCCATGATGGACGCCTTCGAACTTCCCCGCACTCTGGTCCAGTCTCTTCAACGTCGCGCCGCGCAGACCCCGGATCAACTGGCCTTGCGCTTTCTCGCCGAAACCGCCGAGCACACGGTGCTGCTCAGCTACCGCGACCTGGACCAGCGCGCCCGTACCATCGCGGCGGCCTTGCAGGCCAATGCGGCGTTGGGCGACCGTGCGGTGCTGTTGTTCCCGAGTGGCCCGGACTACGTCGCGGCGTTCTTTGGTTGCCTGTACGCCGGGGTGATTGCGGTGCCGGCGTATCCACCCGAGTCCACTCGCCGTCATCACCAGGAGCGCCTGCTGTCGATCATCAGCGATGCCGAACCGCGCCTGCTGCTGACCATCGCCAGCCTCGGCGACGGCCTGGCGCAGCTTGAGGGCGCGCCGCCGGTGTTGCGCGTCGACACCCTCGATGCACAGATCGCCGACGGCTGGGTCGAACCCGAACTGCACGCCGACGACATCGCCTTCCTGCAATACACTTCGGGCTCCACCGCGTTGCCCAAGGGCGTGCAAGTCAGTCACGGTAACCTGGTGGCCAACGAAGTGCTGATCCGTCGCGGTTTTGGCATCGACCTGAACCCGCATGACGTCATCGTCAGTTGGCTGCCGCTGTACCACGACATGGGCTTGATCGGCGGGTTGCTGCAACCGATTTTCAGTGGCGTGCCGTGCGTGCTGATGTCACCGGCGTACTTTTTGGCGCGGCCGCTGCGCTGGCTGGAAGCGATCAGCGAATACGGCGGCACCATCAGCGGTGGTCCGGATTTCGCCTACCGCCTGTGCAGCGAGCGGGTCAGTGAGTCGGCGCTGGAACGCTTGGATTTGAGCCAATGGCGCGTGGCGTATTCGGGCTCCGAACCGATCCGCCTCGACACCCTGGAACGCTTCGCCGAAAAGTTCGCCGCCTGCGGTTTCAGCGCGAATAACTTCTTTGCTTCCTACGGGCTGGCCGAGGCGACCTTGTTTGTCGCAGGCGGCCGCCGTGGCCACGGCATCCCGGCGTTGCGCGTGGATGACCAAGCGCTGGCCAGCAACCGCGCCGAGCCGGGGCAGGGCACTGCGATCATGAGTTGCGGCACCCACCAACCCGACCACGCGGTGCTGATTGCCGACCCGCACACCTTGAGCGAACTGGCGGACAACTGCGTCGGTGAGCTGTGGGCCAGCGGCCCGAGCATCGCCCATGGCTACTGGCGCAACCCCGAGGCCAGCGCCAAAACGTTTGTGCAACAGGCTGGCCGCACCTGGCTGCGCACCGGCGACCTGGGCTTTATCCGCGAAGGCGAGGTGTACATCACCGGCCGCCTGAAAGACCTGCTGATCGTGCGCGGCCACAACCTGTACCCGCAAGACATCGAGCAAACCGTCGAGCGCGAAGTCGACGCGGTACGCAAGGGCCGTGTCGCCGCCTTTGCGGTGAATGACCAAGGCCTCGAAGGCATTGGCATTGCTGTGGAAATCAGCCGCAGCGTGCAGAAAATCCTGCCGTCCGAGGCGTTGATCAACGCCATCCGCCAAGCCGTGGCCGAGGCCTGTCAACAAGCCCCGAGCGTGGTCGTACTGCTCAACCCTGGCGCATTGCCGAAGACTTCCAGCGGCAAAGTGCAGCGTTCGGCGTGTGCGCTTCGCCACGCCGATGGCAGCCTCGACAGCTATGCGCAGTTCCCGGATCTGCGCGTGCAGGTGAGCGATGCGGCGCTTGAAACCAAGCTGCAACAGCAGATTGCGGCGATCTGGTGCGAGCAATTACACGTGTCGACGGTCGCCGCTGACGATCACTTCTTCCTGCTCGGCGGTAACTCCATCAGCGCCACCCAAGTGGTCGCGCGTCTGCGTGAACACCTCGGCCTGGAACTCAACCTGCGCATGCTGTTTGAAGCGCCAACGCTGGCGGCCTTTGCCGCGAATGTCGCGCACTTGCAGCACGCCGGCGGCGTTGTTCAAGGCACGATTCACGCCCTGTCGCGCCAACACGAGCTGCCGCAATCGCTGGCACAAAACCGCCTGTGGATCACCTGGCAACTCGACCCGCACAGCAGCGCCTACACGATTCCCGGCGGCCTGCGCCTGCGCGGTGAGTTGGATGAAGACGCCGTGCGCGCAAGCTTCGAGCAACTGATCCAGCGCCACGAAGCGCTGCGCACGCGCTTCTACGAGCGCGATGGCCAGGCGTTCCAGCGCGTCGATGCAACCACTGACTTTGACTTGCGCGTTATCGACCTGCGCGACCTGCCCGAGGCTGAGCGCGAAGCGCGTGCGCTACAGATTCGCGAAGAGCAGGCGCGCACCTCGTTTAACCTGGAAAAAGGCCCGCTGTTTTGGGTGACGCTGGTGCGCCTGGACGATGAAGACCACCAGTTGCTGGTCACGCTGCACCACATCATCGCCGATGGCTGGTCGCTGACTGTTCTTATCGACGAATTCTCGCGCCTGTACGCCGCCGCCGCGCAGGGCCAAACCCTCGCGCTGCCGCCACTGGCCTTGCAGTACGCCGACTACGGCAACTGGCAGCGTGAATGGCTGGCCGCAGGTGAGGGCCAGCGGCAACTGGCATATTGGCGGGAACAGTTGGGCGATGAGCATCCGACCCTGAGCCTGGCCACCGACCACCCACGCGCAGCGCAACAGCGCCATAGCGCCTCGCGCCACAGCGTGCGCTTGAGCGTAAACCTCAGCGCGGCGCTTCGCCAAACCGCCCAAGCCCACCAAGCCACGCCGTTCATGCTGTTGCTGGCGGCATTCCAAAGCCTGCTGTATCGCTACAGCGGCCAGCGCGATATACGCATCGGCGTGCCGAATGCCAACCGTCCGCGCCAGGAAACCCAGGGTTTGGTCGGCTTTTTCATCAATACGCTGGTGCTGCGCGCCGAACTGGACGGGCGCCTGCCGTTCGATCGGCTGTTGGCCGCAACCCGCCACGCGGCGTTGGGTGCGCAAGCGCATCAAGACCTGCCGTTCGAACAACTGTTGGAAGCCTTCCCGCAAGCCCGCGAACAAGGCCTGTTCCAGGTCATGTTCAACCACCAGCAACGCGACCTGAGCGCTTTGCGCCGCCTGCCGGGCATGCTTGCCGACGAGCTGCCGTGGCACAGCCGCGAAGCCAAGTTCGACCTGCAACTGCACAGTGAAGAAGACCGCAACGGGCGCCTGAGCCTGTCTTTTGATTACGCCGACGAGTTGTTCGACAGCGCAACCATCCAGCGCTTGGCCGAGCACTACATCAGCCTGCTGCAAGGCGTCTGCGAGCAACCGCAACACGCCATTGGCGACCTGAAGCTGATGCACGCAGGCGAAGTGCAGCTGTGCAGCGAAGCGCCGTGCACCCCGGCGCAGGTGTGGTTGCCCGAACTGCTCAACCAACACACCTCGAATAACCCCGCACTGGTTTGGCAAAACGGCAGCCTGACGTTCGCCCAGTTGCACACCCAAGCCAACCGCCTGGCGCATTACCTGCGCGACAAAGGCGTTGGCCCGGATGTGTGCGTGGCCATCGCCGCCGAGCGTTCGCCGCAACTGCTGGTCGGCTTGCTGGCGATCATCAAGGCCGGTGGCGCCTACGTACCGCTCGACCCGGACTACCCCGCCGAGCGCCTGGCCTACATGCTGCAAGACAGTGGCGTGCACCTGCTACTGACGCAAAACTCGCTGCTTGAGCTGCTTCCGGCCACCGACGGCGTGTGCGTGATCGCCATGGACAGCCTGCACCTCGACAGTTGGCCGACCCAGCCGCCGGGCCTGCACCTGCACGGCGACAACCTTGCGTACGTGATTTACACCTCCGGCTCCACCGGACAACCCAAGGGCGTGGGCAACACGCACGCGGCGCTGGCCGAGCGCCTGCAATGGATGCAGGCCACTTACCCACTGAACGACAGCGATGTGCTGATGCAAAAGGCGCCGATCAGTTTTGACGTGTCGGTGTGGGAATGCTTCTGGCCGCTGATCACCGGTTGCCGGCTGGTGCTGGCCGGCCCCGGCGAGCATCGTGACCCGCAGCGCATCGCGCAGTTAGTGCAAGACTTTGGCGTGACCACGCTGCACTTTGTGCCGCCGCTGTTGCAGGTGTTTATCGACGAGCCGCAGGCGGCCGAATGCACCAGCGTGCGCCGCCTGTTTTCGGGTGGTGAAGCGTTGCCCGCCGAGTTGCGCAACCGCGTGCTGGCGCGCTTGCCGGCGGTGCAATTGCATAACCGTTACGGCCCGACGGAAACCGCGATCAACGTCACCCACTGGCACTGCACGGCCGAGGATGGCGAGCGCTCGCCGATTGGCCGGCCGCTGGGCAATGTGATCTGCCGCGTGCTGGACGAGCAACTCAACCCGCAGCCTGCCGGTGTGCCCGGTGAGCTGTGCATCGGCGGCATCGGCCTGGCACGCGGCTATTTGGGCCGCGCCGGGCTGACCGCCGAACGCTTTGTTGCCGACCCGTTGGGCGCGGCGGGCGCGCGCCTGTACCGCACCGGTGACCGTGTGCGCTGGGGCGCGGACGGGGTAATCGAATACCTCGGTCGCCTCGACCAGCAGGTCAAGCTGCGCGGCTTTCGGGTCGAGCCGCAAGAAGTCGAAGCGCGCCTTTTGGCCATGGCCGGTATCGCCCAAGCCGTGGTGTTGGTGCGTGATGCGCAACTGATCGGCTATTACACCGCGACGCTTGAGCTGGACGCACAGGCAGTCAAAACCGCCCTGGCCGCCGAGCTGCCGGACTACATGGTGCCTGCACAGTTGATGCGTCTCGACGCGATGCCCCTCAGCCCAAGCGGCAAACTCGACCGTCGCGCATTGCCGGAACCGCTGTGGCAAACCCGCGAACACGTTGAACCTGAAACCGCGTTGCAGCAGCAAATCGCCGCGATTTGGCGCGAAGTGCTCGGCCTGCCACGCATCGGCCTGCGTGACGACTTTTTCGCCCTCGGCGGCCACTCGTTGCTAGCCACACAAATTATCTCGCGCACCCGTCAGGTGTGTGACGTCGAACTGCCGCTGCGCACCTTGTTCGAGGCCAGCGAGTTGGCGGCGTTTGCCGAGCAAGTCGGGCTGATCCAGGCCTCGGGCCAACGCAACCAGCAAAGCGCAATCGCCAGGGTCGACCGCAGCCAGCCGGTGCCGTTGTCTTATTCGCAGCAACGTATGTGGTTCCTTTGGCAGATGGAACCGCACAGCCCGGCCTACAACGTCGGCGGCATGGCGCGCCTGCGCGGGGTGCTCGATGTGGGGCGTTTCGAGGCGGCGTTGCAAGCGCTGATCATGCGCCACGAAACCCTGCGCACCACCTTCCCAAGCGTCGACGGTGTGGCGTATCAGCGGGTCTCTGCGCAAACCGGCTTGCGCATGGACTGGCAGGATATTTCGGCGCTGAATGAAGCCGAGCGTCAACAGCGCCTGCAAAAACTCGCCGACCATGAAGCCCACACGCCCTTCAACCTGGAAACCGGGCCGTTGCTGCGCGCGTGCCTGGTCAAAGCCTGCGAGCGCGAGCATTACCTGGTGCTCACCCTGCACCATATCGTCACCGAAGGCTGGGCCATGGACATCTTTGCGCGTGAACTCAGCGCATTGTACGAGGCCTTTATTGATGAACGCTTGTCGCCGCTGGCGCCGTTGCCGGTGCAGTACCTCGACTACAGCGTGTGGCAGCGCGAGTGGCTGGAGGCGGGTGAGCGCCAGCGCCAACTCGACTACTGGACCGCGCAACTGGGCGACGAACACCCGTTGCTCGAACTGCCCGGCGACCGCCCACGGCCGCCGGTGCAAAGCCACCAGGGCGAGCTGTACCGCTTCGACCTGAGCGACGAACTGGCCGCCCGCGTGCGTGCCTTCAATGCCGAACGTGGCCTGACCTTGTTCATGAGCATGACCGCCACCCTGGCCGTGTTGCTTTACCGCTACAGCGGCCAGACCGACCTGCGCATCGGCGCGCCGGTGGCCAACCGCATTCGCCCGGAAAGCGAAGGGCTGATCGGCGCGTTCCTCAACACCCAGGTACTGCGTTGCCAACTGACCGGGCAGATGACAGTGGCTGAGTTGTTCGAGCAGGTACGCCACACCGTGATCGAAGGTCAGTCCCATCAGGATTTGCCCTTCGACCATCTGGTGGAAGCGCTGCAACCGCCGCGCAGCGCGGCGTATAACCCGTTGTTCCAAGTGATGTGCAACGTGCAGCGCTGGGAATTCCAGCAGAGCCGCCAACTCGCCGGCATGGCCGTCGAGTATTTGGCCAACGATGCGCGTGCGACCAAATTCGACCTCAACCTGGAAGTCACCGACCTCGACCATCGCCTGGGTTGCTGCCTGACGTACAGCACCGACCTGTTCGATGAGCCGCGCATTGCGCGCATGGCTGAACATTGGCGCAACCTGCTTGAAGCGTTGATTGCAGGTCCCGAGCAACGCCTCAGCGAACTGCCGTTGCTCACCACCACCGAGCAACGTGCGTTACAGCACAGCTTGGGCGCCGAGCCCGGCGAGCATCGCCTCGACCAGTGCATCCATTCACTGTTCAGCCAGCAAGCGCAGGCGCGTGCCGATGCGCCTGCGTTGACCTTTGCCGGCGTGACCCTCAGCTACCGTGAACTGGACACGCGCGCCAACCGTTTGGCCTGGATGCTGCGTGAGCGCGGCGTCGGCCCACAGGTGCGCGTCGGCCTGGCGCTGCCACGCTCGCTGGAAATGGTTATCGGCCTGCTGGCGATCCTCAAGGCCGGCGGCGCCTATGTGCCGCTGGACCCGGAATACCCGCTGGACCGGCTGCATTACATGATCGAAGACAGCGACATCGGCCTGTTGCTCAGCGACGCGGCGATGTTCCAGGCGCTGGGTGAGCTGCCAGTGAATGTGGCGTGCTGGTGCCTGGAAGATGACTCGCCGGTGCTGGCGAATTACCCGGCGAGTGAACCGCCGTTTATCAGCCTGCCGCAACACCAGGCCTACCTGATCTACACCTCCGGTTCCACCGGCAAGCCCAAAGGCGTGGTGGTGAACCACGCTGAAATCGCCATGCATTGCCAGGCCGTTATCCAGCGCTTCGGCATGCGCCCTGACGACTGCGAGCTGCACTTTTATTCGATCAACTTTGACGCGGCCACCGAGCGTTTGCTGGTGCCGTTGCTCAGCGGTGCGCAGGTGGTTTTGCGTGCTCAGGGCCAGTGGGACGCCGAGGAAATCTGCGGGTTGATTCGCGAGCATCGCGTCAACATTCTGGGCTTTACCCCGAGCTACGGCAGCCAGTTGGCGCAATGGCTGGCGACTCAGCAGCAGACCCTGCCGGTGCGCATGTGCATCACCGGCGGCGAAGCCTTGACCGGCGAGCACCTGCAACGCATTCGCGCAGCGTTCCAGCCTGCGGTGTTTTTCAACGCCTACGGCCCCACCGAAACCGTGGTGATGCCGCTGGCCAGCCTGGCGCCGGAACAGTTGGAAGAAGGCGCCAGCAGCGTGCCGATTGGCAGCATTATTGGTGCCCGCACCGGCTACGTTCTCGACGCCGACCTGGCGCTGGTGCCGCACGGTGCCACCGGCGAGTTGTACATCGGCGGTGCCGGCCTGGCGCAGGGTTATCACCAGCGTCCGGGCATCACCGCCGAGCGTTTTGTCGCCGACCCGTTTGCCGCAAATGGCGGGCGTTTGTACCGCACCGGCGACCTGGTGCGCCAACGCGCCGATGGCCTGGTGGAGTACGTGGGCCGTATCGACCATCAGGTCAAGATTCGCGGTTTCCGTATCGAGCTGGGTGAAATCGAAACGCGCTTGCTGGAACACGCGGCGGTGCGCGAAGCGGTGGTGCTGGCGCTGGACTCGCCGAGTGGCAAGCAATTGGTGGCGTACCTGGTCAGCGACGCCGACCACGTCACCTTGCGTGATGCGTTGAAGGCGCACCTCAAGGCACAGTTGCCGGATTACATGGTGCCCGCGCACTTGATTGTGCTCGACAGCATGCCGCTGACCGCCAACGGCAAGCTCGACCGGCGTGCCTTGCCGCAACCCGACCCCGAGGCCAACCGCCAACACTACGTCGCGCCACGCAACGCGCTGGAACAAAGCCTCGCGGCCATCTGGTGCGCCGTGTTGAACGTGCAGCAAGTCGGCCTGCACGACAACTTCTTTGAACTGGGCGGCGATTCAATCCTGTCGATCCAGGTGGTCAGCCGTGCGCGGCAGGCCGGGATTCATTTCAGCCCGCGCGATTTGTTCCAGCACCAGACCGTGCAAACCCTGGCCGCCGTGGCCACCCGCAGCGAGCAGTTCAGCGCCGAGCAAGGCCTGTTGACCGGGCCTTCGGGCCTTACGCCGATCCAGCATTGGTTCTTCGACACCGACATCCCGGCGCGTCAGCACTGGAACCAGGCGTTGCTGCTGCAACCCCTGCAACTGCTCGACCCGCATCGCCTGGAGCAAGCCCTGTTGGCGGTGCTGGAACACCACGATGCGTTGCGCCTGAGCTTCATCCAGCGCGATGCGCAATGGCACGCCGAGCATTTGGCCGTGCCCGAAGGCAGTGTGCTGATGCAGGCGCAGGTGCGTGATATGGCGCAGTGCACCGCGCTGTTTACCGACACCCAACGCAGCCTCGACCTGGCACACGGCCCGTTGCTGCGCGCCTTGTTGGTCGACGGCCCACAAGGCCAGCAACGCCTGCTGATCGCGGTGCATCACCTGGTGGTGGACGGCGTGTCTTGGCGCGTATTGCTTGAGGATGTGCAAAGCGTTTACCGCCAACTCAGCGACGGCCAGTCTGTCAGCCTTCCTGCCAAGACCAGCGCGTTGCGTGATTGGGCCGCGCGGTTGCAAGCGTATGCCGGCAGCGAGTCGCTGCGCGAAGAGTTGAGTGTGTGGCAAGGCCAATTGGCCGGGCCTGCGGTCAGGCTGCCGGTGGATCGCCCGCACGGTTCACTGCGCAACCGTGATGCCGACACGCTCAGCGTGCGCCTCAGCGCCGAGCACACTCGCCAGTTGTTGCAACAGGCGCCGAGTGCCTACCGCACCCAGGTCAACGACTTGCTGCTGACCGCGCTGGCCCGCGTGCTGTGCCGCTGGAGCGGCCACGACTCGGCGTTGATCCAACTCGAAGGGCATGGCCGCGAAAGCCTGTTCGATGACATCGATCTGACGCGCAGCGTCGGCTGGTTCACCAGTGCTTATCCATTGCGCCTGACACCGTTAGCGGAGCAGGGCGCATCGATCAAGGCAATCAAAGAGCAACTGCGTGGCGTGCCGCACAAAGGCTTGGGCTACGGCGTGCTGCGTTACCTGGCAGACGACCTGTGCAAACACAGCATGGCCGCACTGCCGGGCGCCGATATTACCTTCAACTACCTTGGCCAGTTCGATCAGAGTTTCGGCGCCGATGCGCTGTTTCACCCACTCGATGAATCTGCAGGCCAAGCGCATGACCCGCACGCGCCGCTGCCCAATCAGTTGAGCGTCGACAGCCAGGTGTATGGCGGTGAACTGGTGCTGCGCTGGACCTTCAGCCGCGAACGGCATGACCTGCAGACCATCCGCGCATTGGCGGATGCCTACGTGGCTGAACTGCACAGCCTGATCGCGCATTGCTTGCAGGATGATGCCGGCGGCCTCACGCCGTCCGACTTCCCGCTCGCGCACCTGACCCAACCACAACTGGATGCCTTGCCGGTGCCAGCCAGCGTGATTGAAGACGTCTACCCGCTGACCCCGATGCAGGAAGGCCTGCTGCTGCACACGCTGCTGGAACCGGGCACCGGCCTCTACTACATGCAGGACCGTTACCGCATCAACAGCGCGCTGGACCCAGAACGTTTCGCTCAAGCCTGGCAGGCCGTGATTGCTCGCCACGAAGCCTTGCGCGCATCGTTCTGCTGGAACGTCGGCGCAAACATGCTGCAAGTGATCCATAAACCCGGCAGCACCCCGATTGACTACCTGGACTGGAGCGCCGACCCGCACAGCCAACACGAACCGCGTCTGCAAGCGCTGCTCAAGGCCGAGCGTGAAGCCGGCTTCGATCTGCTCAACCAGGCACCGTTCCACCTGCGCCTGATTCGTGTGGCTGAAGCGAGCTACTGGTTCATGATGAGCAACCACCACATCCTCATCGATGCCTGGTGCCGTTCGCTGCTGATGAATGACTTTTTCGACATTTACATGGCCCTCGGCGAAGGCCGCGAGGCGCAGTTGGCCACGCCGCCGCGCTATCGCGACTACATCGCCTGGCTGCAACGTCAGAACCTCACCCAGGCGCGCGAATGGTGGCAGCAGAACCTGCAAGGTTTTGAGCGCACCACGCCGATCCCGAGCGACCGGCCGTTCCTGCGTGAACACGCAGGCCACAGCGGCGGCATGCTGGTGGGCGATTGTTACACCCGCCTGGAGGCACGCGACGGCGCGCAATTGCGTGAACTGGCCCAAGCCCATCAGCTCACCATCAACACCTTCGCCCAGGCCGCATGGGCGTTGGTGCTGCGCCGTTTGAGCGGCGAGCGTGACGTGCTGTTTGGCGTCACAGTGGCCGGTCGCCCGGTTGAAATGCCCGAGATGCAACGCACCGTCGGCCTGTTTATCAACAGCATCGCGCTGCGCGTCAAACTGCCCGAAGACGACCAGCGTTGCAGCGTGCGCGAGTGGCTGAGCGGCTTGCTCGACAGCAACATGCAGCTGCGCGAGTACGAATACGTGCCGTTGGTGACGCTGCAGGAACTCAGCGAATTGCCCAAGGGCCAGCCGCTGTTCGACAGCCTGTTCGTGTTTGAAAACGCACCGGTAGAAGTCTCGGTGCTCGACCGCGCGCAAAGCCTGAATGCGACCTCGGATTCGGGCCGCACGCACACTAACTTCCCGCTGACGGCCGTGTGTTATCCGGGCGATGAGTTGGGCCTGCACCTGTCGTACGACCAGCGTTACTTCGACGAAACCACCGTGCAAGGCATGCTCGGCGAGTTCAAGCGCCTGCTGCTGGCGCTGGTGCAGGGCTTCCATGGCGACATGGCCGACCTGCCGTTGATTGGCGCGCAAGAACGTGAGTTTCTGTTGCATGGCTGCAACCAGAGCGAGCATGACTACCCGCTTGAGCGTAGTTACATCGAGCTGTTTGAAGCGCAAGTCGCCGCGCATCCGCAGCGCATCGTCGCCAGTTGCCTCGATCAGCAATGGACCTATGCCGAGTTGAACCGGTGCAGTAACGGGCTGGGCCACGCGTTGATCGCGGCGGGCGTGGGCCTGGATCAACCGGTGGCGTTGTTGGCCGAGCGTAACCTCGACCTGCTGGGCATGATCATCGGCAGCTTCAAGGCCGGTGCCGGTTACCTGCCACTCGACCCTGGCCTGCCGAGCCAGCGTTTGAGCCGTATTATCGAGCTGAGCCGAACGCCGTTGCTGGTGTGCAGCGAGGCGTGCCGTGAGCAGGCCATTGAACTGCTCGAAGGCAGCGACTGCCAGTTGCTGGTGTGGGAGGAAGTGCCTGGCCGTGGTGAAAACCCCGGTGTTTACAGCGGCCCGGATAACCTCGCGTATGTGATCTACACCTCGGGCTCCACCGGCTTGCCCAAAGGCGTAATGGTGCAACAGCGCGGCATGCTTAATAACCAGTTGAGCAAGCGGCCGTACCTCGATTTGAGCGACGCCGATGTGATCGCGCAGACCGCCTCGCAAAGCTTCGATATTTCGGTGTGGCAGTTCCTCGCCGCGCCGCTGTTTGGCGCACGCGTGGCCATCGTGCCGAACACCGTTGCGCATGACCCGCAATGCTTGCTGGCGCATGTTCAGGCGCAAGGCATCAGCGTGCTGGAGAGCGTGCCGTCGCTGATTCAGGGCATGCTCGCCGAGGAACCCATGAGCCTTACCGGCTTGCGTTGGATGTTGCCGACCGGTGAAGCAATGCCGCCGGAGCTGGCGCATCAGTGGTTGTTGCGTTACCCGCAAATAGGCCTGGTGAATGCGTATGGCCCGGCGGAATGCTCGGATGACGTGGCGTTCTTCCGCGTTGATTTGGCGTCGACGCGTGGCACGTACCTGCCGATCGGCACACCGACTGACAACAACCGTTTGTACGTGCTTGATGGCGAGCTCGCGCTGGTGCCGCAAGGCGCGGTCGGTGAGTTGTGCGTGGCGGGTGTGGGGGTTGGCCGTGGTTATGTCAGCGACCCGTTGCGCACCGCCCAAGTGTTTGTGCCGAACCCGTTTGGCGCACCGGGCGAGCGCTTGTACCGCACGGGCGACCTGGCGCGTCGGCGCAGCGATGGCGTGCTGGAATATGTAGGGCGCATCGACCATCAGGTGAAGATTCGTGGCTACCGCATCGAGTTGGGTGAAATCGAGGCGCGCCTGCATGAGCAGCCGCTGGTGCGTGATGCGGCCGTCGGCGTGCAGGAAGGCGTCAACGGCAAGCACTTGGTGGGCTACCTGGTGGCGGCTGATGCAACGCTGAGCGCAAGTGAGCGGCTGGACCGCATCAAGCAACACCTGCGCGCCGAGCTGCCTGAATACATGGTGCCGCTGCACTGGTTATGGCTCGACCGTCTGCCGCTGAATGCCAACGGTAAACTCGACCGTAACGCCTTGCCGGTGTTGGAGATGGGTCAACTGCATGACCAAGACTACGTGGCGCCGCGCAATGCGTTGGAAACGACCTTGGCAGGCATTTGGGCCGAGGTGCTGAACGTCGAAAAGGTGGGGGTGCACGACAACTTCTTCGAACTGGGCGGGCACTCGTTGCTGGCCACGCAGATTGCCTCGCGCGTGCAGAAAACCCTGCAACGGGATGTGCCGCTGCGGGCGATGTTCGAATGCAGCACGGTGGCGGAGTTGGCCGAGTACATCGATGGGCTGGCAGCGAATGAGATCAGCGCGGAGAAGGTGGATCGGTTGAGTGATTTGATGGCGGAGCTGGAGGGGTTGTGATGGGGGTTGCAGGCTAGGGCATCTATCAAGATCACAAGAGTGATTTGCCTACACAGCCGATGTGCTTTTGCGTTTTGTGGGAGCGGGCTTGCTCGCGATGGCGGTGTGTCAGATAAGTATTTTCACCTGATACACCGCCATCGCGAGCAAGCCCGCTCCTATCAAACTACAAATAACCTATTGTTTTTTATTGAAATTTATCCAGGGTTGTGGCTTTGGTTTTGAGTGCATATCCGTTATTGAGTTTATGGCTTATATCGGTTCCGCTCTTACAGCGGGTCACTTTTGATAGAGCGCAAAAGTAACCAAAACGCTCTTGCCCCACCACTCGGTGCCTCGCTGTGGCTCGGCATGCCCTCACTCCGATATTACGGAGCGGGCCGCCGCGATGGGCCATCCTTGGCCCAGCGCGGCTAAACCGGCGTCCTGCCGGTTTACCCGCTCCGTAATATCTGCGTTCGGCCATCGTGGTTTAACGGGGCGCTTCTAGATCAAGATCAAAATCAAAATCACAAGCAGGCGGCCCGAAAGCCGACCCAATCCCCCAAGCAGAATGCAGTCAAACTGTGGGAGGGGGCTTGCTCCCGATGGCGGTGTGTCAGTTGAAAAATATTTATCTGACCCGCCGCCATCGGGAGCAAGCCCCCTCCCACAAAAGCGCGTTTGATCCTGGAAGCGCCCCGCTCACTCAACCACACTGAATTCAACCCGGGCAGTCTGCCCGGCCTCATCAAGCACACTCAGTTGGTAACGCCCCAACTGCTCAAAACCGGCATTGATGAACGCCTGATTACCGCTGTCCCCCAACGGCGCCCCGTTCAGGAACCACCAACGCCGGCCACTGCCCCCCAGCGCCGAAATTTTAAGCCGCAACCCCTGCTGGCTCCCCGCGGGAAGCCGCAACTGATCCCCTTCACGCACACCAACAATCGATAACGGCGACGCCGCCGCCAACGCCGGTGGCGGACAATCGGTATCAGCCGCCGGAATGCGCGCCTCACGGCGCTCCACCCTGGGCAACCAAGGCTCCAACGGCGCAGGCCACAACGCGATGTCCTTGGCCACAGCCCCCGGGCATTGAGCGTCCACCCGCAAGCCCTTGGCATTCACCCAAACCGTTTCCTTCAAACCCACACTCAAAGGCTGATCCAACGCCTGCAACGTCGGCGGCGTGGTGTTATCCAGCGTCCAGGCAAAACGCTGGCGACGACAATTCGGGTCGCTGCGGCTCATCGGCTGGCCCAGTGGCCAACAGATCGCAGCCACCCCCACATTGGCAGGCACCGGTTTGACTGGCGCGCGGACCCCACGCTGGCTGTCGCGGTTGGTCAACACGTCGTGCACTTGCAGCATCAACGGCGCCGCCGAAGCCAGGCCGAACTGGCCCGGCACTGGTGTGCCGTCTGGTCGGCCGATCCACACGCCGATCAAATAGCGCGGCCCCACGCCAATCGCCCAGGCATCGCGAAAGCCATAGCTGGTGCCGGTTTTCCAGGCCAGCGCCGGGCGCTGCACCAGCTCGGCACGCGCGTCGCGATCAGGCCGCGCCTGGCCGCTGAGGATGCGCCGTACAATCCAGGCAGCCCCCGGCGAGAGTAACGGCCGTTCGCGCAGCGCATCGTCCGGCTGTAATCGAATAGTGGCGCTCTTGCCGTCCCGGGCGAAGGCGCTGTAACCCCCCACCAGATCTTCCAGACGGCTACCCGCGCCGCCGAGGATCAGCGCCAGGTTCGGTTCGGCCAACGCCGGCAACGCCAGTGGCATGCCGCCGATGCGCATTTGGGCGGCAAAACGTTTTGGCCCGTAGGCCTCCAGCAACTGCACCGCGGGCAGGTTCAGCGAACTGGACAGCGCCGTACTCGCCGGCACCGCGCCGCTGAAACCCATCGAGAAGTTGCCCGGCCGGTAATCGCCATAGCGCCGGGGCACGTCTTGTAACAGCGACTCGGAGTGGATCAACCCATCGTCCAGGGCCATGCCATACAGAAACGGTTTCAAGGTGGAACCCGGCGAACGCAGCGCGCTGATCATGTCCACATGGCCAAAGCGCTTGGCGTCGTTGATGTCCACCGAGCCCAAGTACGCGCGCACGGCCATGGTTTCTGCCTCGACCACCAGAATCGCGGCGGAGGTGTGCTCCGGCAAACGTGCGCGCCAGCCCAGCAGCAAATCTTCAAGACGCCGTTGCAGCGTGGCGTCCAACGTGGTGCGGATCAGCGGCGGGCTGTCGGCGCGGTTCAGGCGGCGCGCGAGCAAAGGCGCCAGGCTGGGTTCCAGGCGTGGCGCGAGCAACAGCGGTTCTTCGAGTGCTTCATCGACCGCCGATTGCGGCCATACCTGGAACTCAGCCAAACGGCGCAGTACTTTGTCGCGCGCTTGCTGGGCGCGCAGCGGATGGCGGTCGGGGCGCAGACGGCTCGGCGCCTGCGGCAACACGGCGAGCAAGGCGGCTTCGGCGTGGGTCAACTGTGCCGGCGACTTGCCCAAGTACGCCCAACTGGCCGCCGCCACACCCTGCAACGTACCGCCGAACGGCGCACGGTTCAGGTACAGCGTAAGAATCTGCTCTTTGGACAGGTGCCACTCCAACTGCGCGGTGCGCCACAGTTGGCGCAGCTTGCCGTGCAAGGTCCGCGAGTGCGGGTCGAGCAACCGCGCCACCTGCATCGACAACGTGCTGCCGCCCGACACCACCCGCGCGCCCGTGAGGTTTTGCCAGGTCGCGCGCGCAAGCGCCAGCGGGTTCACGCCGGGGTGCTGGTAAAACCAGCGGTCTTCGTAGGTCAGCAACGCGTCGAGGTAATACGGCGACACCTCGCTGCTTTGCACCGGGTAACGCCACACGCCGTTGGCATCGGCAAACCGCCACAATGGCGTGCCATCCTCAGCCAGTACCACACGGGCCAAATCATCCGCAGGCAACGGCAACGGCCAAATACGGTCAGCCAGCCACAGCAGCGCAACGACCAACAGCACCGCCGCAACCGCCCAGCGTAATAAACGTGGTAACACGCCGGCTCGCGACAGCGGCTTATGCGCAACCTCACTCACCGCGCAGCCACCGCTTGAATCGAATCAAGCCCAGGCCACGCTGAGCCACAACTAATCGCAAATTCAAACCCGCAAACCTCTATGCTCAGGGAACTAGCCGCGCGCCGTCGCGACCAAAGGCTGGGTCCTGACAATTTTGTCCACTCAATCATCGAGACACACCTATGCAAGCAGACTTTTTCGGATGGCTGGGCCACACACTTGGCTTGATCATCCATTACATCGTCGAGTTCTTCAGTGGGCTGTTTAACATGCTGTCCAATGCCGGCGGTGATTTTGTAGGAGGCATGTCCCGAGCGCTGGGCATGGACACCTCGATTATCAGCATCATCACCTTGATCATCGGCCTGCTGTTTCTGTATTCGGCGGTGCGCGCGTTCATGCGCGCCTCGATCATCGCGGGCATCATCTGGTTGATGCTCGGCCTGTGGCTGCTCAGTTGGGTCGTGCACTAACGCGAAAACACCCCGGCCCCTGTGGGAGCCGGGCTTGCTCGCGATGGCGGCGGGTCAGTCAACCTCTGCGCTAACTGGCCCACCGCTATTGCAGGCAAGCCAGCTCGCACCTTCAGCGGCCCTTGATCACCAAGTCCGCTGGCGTTTCGCCAACCGCCTGCCAGTTCGGCCGGTACATCGACTCCACTTGCGGCGGCGGCACACGGTAAGTGCCCGGCGTCACCGCCCGCGCCAGATACAACAGGTGCGTGGTGCCGTAGCCGTCCAAGTTCAGCGCCGCCACGTAGCGGTCATCGCGGAACTCCTGATGTTTGAGCGACGCGTTCTGCATCGACTCGCGCCATTCCTTGACTTGGCTGCTGGCGTTTTCCAGGCTGGCAGCGCTTTGCGCCAGGTTCTGGTTTTCCAGCTCCAGGCCTGCCGGCAACAGGTCCACCACCAAGGCATCCGGCACGCGCTGCTTGGCGCTGACCGCCAAATGCACCAGCACCAGGTCACCGCTGTTAACGTTACGCAGATTCAGCGGCTGGCCGTTCATGCCCAGGTATTCGCGGCGGATGCTCAAGTTGTCGCCACCCGCTGGCGGTGGCACTTGTGGATAACCCGAGATCGTCAGTTGCTGATACACCGGCGCCTCGCTCTGATTACTCAGGCTCAAGTCAGCGGACAGTTGCGCGCCTTCCAACGCTAACGTCGACTGTTGATTATTCAACGCATGTGCACCGCCACTGCCGGTCAGCGCCACCTGCCAGTTAGTCTCAGGCTGTGAGAACCCAAGGCGCCCGGCGAGGAACAGTGAATTGCGCTCCTGCGTCGAGAGGTATGGGCTGGCCGCCAACTGGTCCGACAGCGTAAACAAGCGCTGCTCACGCTGGCCTTTGGCCAAATCATTCTCTTCAAGCAGCGCCAGAATCATCGCCTGATCGCGCAACGGGCTGCCGTAGTCGGCCAGCCATTCATTGGCATTGCGCTGCGCCGCCAACCCGGCGAGCAAGGCTTGATCGGCGCGCGGCTGGTCACCCATTTTTTGCAGGGCGATGGACAACTGCACCAACGGCAAGCCGGAGCGCGCATCGCTGCGACGTTCGAAGATACTGCGCAACGCGCCCAATGGCGCTTGTTGGCTGCGCGCCAGCACCATGCCCGCGTAGGCCTGCACAGCAAAGCGGGTGTGGTCGGCATTCTCGCTGTAATCCACCTCAATCAAGTTGCGTTCCTGCACATAACGCAGCAGGCGCTCGCTGGCTTTTTTCAGCGCGTCGGGCGGCACCGCAAAACCCTGGTCACGCGCGCGCAACAGGAAGTCGGTGACGTAAGCGGTCAGCCAATATTCCTCTTCGCCATCGGCGCCCCACAAGCCAAAGCTGCCGTTGTAGCGTTGCATGCCCAGCAGGCGCTCGATGCCCAGTTCAATCTTGCGTTTGCGCTCGGCATCCGGCTCGCCCTTGACCCCAAGGCGCTTGAGCAACGCATCATCGGCATACAACGATGGGTACAGGCCGCTGGCGGTCTGCTCCAGGCAGCCATAAGGGTAAGCCTTGAGCGCGCTGATCTGCGCGCCAAGGTTCAGCGGCGGTCGGCTCGACAGGCTCAGCAGCGCTTCACGCCCCGAGGCATCAAACTGATCCAAGGCGCCCGACGGCAGGCTCCATGGCTGATCCTTTAGCACTGCGCGGTAATGCTTGAGCAGCGCCGGGTAGGCTGGGCGCACACCCAAGGTCCATTCGCGGCTGAAGGGCGGCAGGTTTTCGCCCGGCAAGTCGAGGCCGTTCACCGTGACCTTGAGCTTGCCCTGCCCCAAACCGCCCCAGGCTTTCACCGGGATACGCAGCGTGGTGCGCTGGCCTTGTTTCAGTTCAATCGACTGCGCAGCGCCGTTAACCAATTCCAACTGCCCTTCGGCGGTCAATTGCACGTCGAGTTTCTGCGCCTTGCCCGACAGGTTGGACAGGTCCAGGGCCAGGCTCGTCTGGTCACCACCGGCCAGAAAACGCGGCGCCGACAGCTCTGCGATCAGCGGCGCGGCAATCACCGTCTTGCCTTCGGCCATGCCGTAGCGATCATCACTCCAGGCCTGCGCCATCAGGCGCAGCTCGCCGTTGAAGTCGGGGATATTGACGCTGACTTCGCCCTCGCCCTGCTCATTCAAAGTCACCGGAGCGCTCTGCAAGGCAACGATGGTGATACTGGTGTCCGGGCGCTTGCCGCCCTTGGCCAACGCGGCGTCACCACCGAACGCCAGGCTGGCCAAACGGCCCTGACCCGCTTCGATCAACTGGCCATAAATATCGAACTGGTCGACGCCATACGCCTTGCGGCCGAACAGGCTGGAATACGGGTCCGGCGTCGGGTATTCGGTGATATTAAGGATGCCCACGTCCACCGCCGCCAGCAGTACATGCACCTGCTTGGGCACGCTGCCATCGGCATTTTTGGCGGCGATTTTCACCGTCAACGGTTGTTTGGGGCGCATTTTTTCCGGCGCGGTAAGGGTCAGGCCGAGTTTGCGCTGGGTACGATCCAGCGGCAGGTGCAGCAGGCCCACCGCACGTTTCGGGGTGATGTTGGTTTTGCGCTCACCGGGGCGAATCACCAGCGCGCTGACGTACAGGTCGTGGCGCGACCATTTTGGATCGAGCTTCACGGCGAAGCTTTTGCCTTCGGCCGGCACATCGATTTCCTGCCACCACAACGGCCCTTCGCTGGATTCAACCAACAAGTAGCCCTTGCCGGCAGCCGGCGGGGTAACGGTAATGTTGGCGGTATCGCCATCGCCATAGGCCGGTTTATCCAACGCCAGCTTGACCTGATCCGGCCGCACAGCGCCGCCTTCGGTATTGTCCTGGGCCTGGTAGCCTGCCCAGAAACGCAGGCTGCTGACCAACCCGGTTTTTGGGTCTTCAACTTCGACGCGGTAAGGGCCCCATTCCACCTGGAAGCTGACCTTGGCGGTGTCACCGGCCTTGATAGTCAGGGTCTGTTCATCGAGGTTGAGGAATTTCTCGTTGAAGTGGTAGCTCCAGCCGTCGTTGTCGGAGTAGTTCCAGTAGTAGTCGCGGCGTTCGCGCACCAGGCGCACCTTGAGGTCTTGCGCGGCGAGTTTTTGCCCGTCCTGGTTGGCCACCAGCACTTCGAATTCCGCAGGGCCGTCGCCATTGGTTTCCTTGCCGTCAAACAACCCGCGCAGGCCCGGCAACTGCTCAGCCGGCCAGATCGGTTGCACCAGGCGCCGAGTGATCGGCCGCCCGCCCGACTCTTGCAGGCTGGCCTGCACGATCAGTTGCAACGGCGACTTGGCGTCGGCCCATTTACTTTCCAGGGTCAGCGCTTGCTCGCCTTTGGCGTCGAGCACGCTTTCGTCCAGTTCAAAGTCCTGGCTCAGTTCCTCTTCGGTGACGGAGCCAAACTGGTAACCCGGCAATGCCTTAACCGCTTCACGCAGCGGCCGCACATAGACTTGCCCACTGACCCGGTTACCCGACGCCGGCGCACCATAGAGGTAACGACCGTTGACGTGAATGACCGGGTTATCCGCCGGGCTCAACGCCGTGTCGCTGCCCTTGAGCTCCAGCGCCAGGCGCTCGGGCAGGAAGTCTTCAACGAGGAACTCATACAACTGCGGCTTGCCATCGCCCAGGTCAAACACCAACTGCCAGCGCCCGGTCGGCGCTTCGCCGGCCAGTTGCAGTTGGTATTGATACAGCCCGGTTGCATCGGCATCCCACACAAACTTGCGGCTCACTTGTTCATCCGGGCGGCGAACTTCAACACTCACCGGTTGCGGCTTGACCGCGTTGCCGTCTTTATCGCGCAACAGGGCGTTGAGCAGCACGGTTTCGCCGGGGCGATACAGGTCGCGCGGGCCGAACACAAAAAATTGCAGCGGGTGCGCCGGCTGGCCACCAATGTCGAACTCCGCCAAATCCAGCGCGGCGCTGTCGAGGCGCAGCAGGCTGGTTTGTTCGCCTTGCTTGGCCAACAACACCTGCGCCTTTTTCGGCAATGGCAACTCAGCGTGGCCGCCCTTCTCGGTCTTGCCCTGGCCGAGCACGCGGCCCTCGGCATCCAGCACTTCGAGGTCGACGCCATCGAGAGCCTTGCCGCCTTCCAACGCTTGGGTAAAGACATCCAGGCGATTGGCATAGCGGTGCACCGACAAGCCAATATCACTCAGCGTGAACAGCGTGGCCGGTTGCGAATAGGTGTAGGTGCCCGAGGCACGCATCACCGCCAGGTACACGCCCGGCTGCTGCAATTGCTTGAGGCCGGCGATTGGCAGCAGCAAGGTTTCGCGGGTGTTACGTGCAGGGTTCAGGTCGAAACGGCCGCCGTAGACCAGGTCGGCCATCGGCAGCAATTCGCTGGCCTCATAACTTTGCAGGCTGGTATTGCGCCCCCATTTCGCCAGAAACGCGGGCAGCGATTCGGGCTTGATGCGGAAGAATTCGACATCGATCTTGTCGACGTTCAGCGCGATCACCGGCAGGCCTTCAGCAAGGCGCGTGGGCAGCAAGGTGCCCCGGCTGGCGAACCCGACCGTGGCTTGCAGGTCTCGGGTTTCCAGGCGCGCGCTGTACTCGGCGGCGAGCGTGTTGGCGTTGACCGCCTTTACACCGGCGTCGACCGTCAGCACCAGTTTGCGCTGCGGCTCGAGGTGGCGCAGGCGCAGTTCCATCAAGTTATCGGAAATCTCCCAGGCACCGTCGACCTTGCCGGTCTTGCTGTCCACCAGGTGGAGTTTGTCGGCGAACTTCTGATCAGGGTCCAGGGGAATGGAAAAACTCACGGACAACGTGCTGGCGCCGTCCAACTGCACCTCGGACACGTCCACCACGCTCAACTCACGCCCGGCATAGCGCTGCTTCAACGCCGCCACATCCACCGCCGCGCTGGCCGGTTTCGGTACTGCCGTGGTCGCCGCCGGTGCGGGCGGGGCAGCCGGTTTGTCGGAGGAATCGCAGGCACTCAGCAGCGCTAACGCGCAGGCCAGGAACAATCCTTTGTTAAGCATGGGGGCACTCGTCGTAAGAGAATCCGGGGGGTGAACTATATATCAGCCAGGGCCGGGCCGATGCGGTGCTGGTCACATTGACCGACAGAGGGAGGTTTGGTTCTGCGAAAACTTGAAGCCGGGCCAAACCCTGCAAGCGCTGCAGAGCTTAGGCTGATCAGCAGCGGGACGCGGAGCGTCCAAGGCGGCATTCCCACGCAGAGCGTGAATGATCACAACGATCATGATGACGCAGGTGTGCCCATTCCAAGCGCCAGTTACAATGCCGCACCCCAAGGAGCCAGCCCGCATGCCCACCCTGCTCACCGACTGGCGCCACCGCCCCACCCACCGCCGCGTCTGGGCCTTGGCCGCACCGATGATCTTGTCGAACATCTCCGTACCGCTGGTCGCGCTGGTCGACAGCATGGTCATCGGCCATCTGCCCCACGCGCACCAACTGGGCGCCGTGGCCGTAGGCGCCAGCCTTTACACCTTCCTGGCGTGGGCCATGGGTTTCTTGCGCATGGGCGCCACCGGCTTCTCTGCCCAAGCCGCCGGGCGCAATGACGGCGCGGCATTGCGGCAAATCCTGCTGCAAGGCCTGCTGCTGGCACTCGGCCTGGCCATCGTGTTGGGCACCGTCGGCATCCCCCTCAGCCACCTGGCGCTGGAATGGATGCAACCCTCGCCCGAACTGAACCAACTGACCCGCGAGTTTTTCCACACGCGCCTGTTCGGCCTGCCCGCAGCGTTAGCCAGCTACGCCTTGGTCGGCTGGTTCCTGGGCACGCAAAACGCCCGCGCGCCGCTGGCGATTCTGTTGACCACGAACCTGGTCAACATCGCCTTGAACCTGTGGTTCGTACTCGGGCTGGAGTGGGGCGTAGTCGGCTCCGCACGCGCGTCGGTCATCGCCGAATGGACCGGTGCCCTGCTCGGCCTGGCCCTCACGCAAAAGGCCCTGCGGGCCTACCCCGGCCATATCGCCTGGGCGGCGCTCGCGCTGTCGCAAAGCTGGCGCCCGTTGCTGGCAGTGAACCGCGACATCTTCATCCGCAGCCTGGCACTGCAATCCGTGTTTTTCATGATCACCGTGCAAGGCGCACGCCTGGGCGATGCCACCGTGGCCGCCAATGCGCTGCTGCTCAACGGGTTGCTGCTGACCGCCCACGCTTTGGACGGCCTGGCCCACGCGGTCGAGGCCCTGTGCGGTCACGCCATCGGCGCGCATGATCGCCAAGCGTTGCGCCGCTCGCTGGTGGTTGCCTGCGGGTGGTCGTTGATCGCGAGTGTGGGGTTCGCCCTGCTGTTCACCTTCGCCGGCCACCTGTTTATCGCGATGCAAACCGACATTCCCAGCGTGCGCGACACCGCCGACATCTACCTGCCCTACCTGGCGGTACTGCCATTGATTGCGGTGTGGAGTTACCTGCTGGACGGCCTGTTTATCGGCGCTACCCGCGCGCGCGAAATGCGCAACGGCATGCTGCTGACGGTACTGTTGGCGCTGCCGTTCGCCTGGGCCTTGCAGGGGTTGGGCAACCACGGCCTGTGGATAACCTTCTTGCTGTTCATGGCCTTGCGCAGCCTCACGCTGTGGGTAATTGCCTGGCGGTTGAGCAAGAGGAATCAATGGCTCGGCGATACGACCTGTCAGATTTGACAGGTTACAACGCCGCGCAACCCGCGTTGAATAAAGGTAGAACCTGAAGAAAGCTGAGTTTTTCAGGCCCACCTTTATCTCAATTCAGGGACGAACAAACATGAGTGCCACTACCTACTTCATCATGGGCGCTGCGATCGTGGTCGCGGTCATCATTGCAGCCCTGATGCGTGCGACCGCGGCGAGAAAATCCAAGCGACCCAGCGACGACATCGCCGAACCAATCGACGAACCTCTCACCGTCCCGGCAGCGCACATCACGCCGGAGATGAGCATTTCAAACATCACACTGGACCCGGAACCAGCCGCAAGCCCGCCGTTGTCCGAGACCTCGGCAAACGTAGAGGTCTGGAATCAAACTGATTTTCAAGTGTTCGTCACGCAACAAGGCATTAGAGCAACACTGCCGGCCCAAGGCAGAGCGCAAATGGATAGCCGGTTCCCTCTGACCGTCATTCCCGCGACATCGGATAACACCTGGCACTCCGTCTCGCTGCAGGGCACCGGCACCGGGGGCGAACGCCAATGCCTGATCGTGCACAGCCTCGAAAAATAGCGTGGTTTACGGTGTGGACGCTTGCCGGGTGCTTGCAGCGCCAGGGTCCGTGGCGTGGATAAACGCCGTGACGCGATCCAGCACCGGGGCCAGCCAGCGCAGCGGCTTTGCCAGGGATGCCACCAAGGTCGCGTGGTTGGTTTTGGTCACGTAAAACGTTTCAACCGGCACACCCGCTTCGCGCAGTTTTTTCGCCAGCCCGCCGGTGTTGCGCGTGGGGTTGACCAGTGTGTCGCTGACCGACGCGATCAACAGGCTCGGCGGTGCGTCATGGCTGACGTGGTTGATCGGCTGCGACTCCGGCGGAGAGTCGGGAAAGAAAAACACCGGCCGCACGTCCTTGTTCTCAATCGGCAGGAAGTCATACGGCCCGGCCAGGCCGATCCAGCCCTTGAACATCGACGGCGACAGGTTCACTGCCTTCAGCCAGCGCGCATCCAGCGCCAACATCGATGCGTTGTAGGCACCGGAGCTGTGGCCCATCACATACATCTGCTGTGGGTCGGCGCCGTAGTCGGCAATGTGTTGGTGCGTCCAGGCCACCGCTCGCGCGCCGTCCTGAAGAAACGCCGGGTAACGCACTTGTGGGTAGAGCCGGTAGTCGGCGATCACTGCCACAATGCCGCGTGATGCCAAGGCTTCGCCGACAAACGCGTAGTCTTCCCTGGCGCCGCTGTTCCAACTGCCGCCATAGAAAAACACCACCACGGGGGCATTGGCCAGGGCGGGGGCAGGTCGGTAAACGTCGAGTTTTTGCCGTGGGTCATCGCCGTAAGCGATGGCCGAGGTTTTAGTGAAGGTGCTGGAGGGCGTCAGTGCGTTGAGCACTTTGATCGGCGAGCAGGCCGCCAGCAACGCGGCGATCGCCAGGGTGAATACGTGCAGGAGCGGTTTCGACATTATTCAGGCCCTATAAAAACTGTAGGACTTGCAGCGACGCACATGTGGGAGGGGCCGTGAGCCCCTCCCCCACTGTTATGACGACAGGTAAGACGAACGCGTGAGGCCCAAGCGCAGTGCGTCGAGGAACTGCGTACGCTCACCGGCGCTGATCTTCGCGCTCGCGCACTTGTCGCGGTAATGCGTCATCAGTTCTTCCGGCGACAAGTGCACGTAGCGCAGCATGTCTTCGATGGTGTCGTGGGTCTCGATCCCGGCGCTGTACACCGAGCCGTCTTCACGCTGGTAGATGTTCACCGAGTCGGTGTCACCAAACAGGTTGTGCATGTCGCCGAGAATTTCCTGGTAAGCGCCCACCAGGAAGATCCCCAGCAAGTAGTCTTCACCTTCGTTCAAGCCGTGCACCGGCAAGCTGGTCTCGATGCTCTGCTCGTCGACGTATTGCTTGATCTTGCCGTCGGAGTCACAGGTCAGGTCTTGCAGCACGGCGCGGCGCATCGGCTCTTCGTCGAGGCGGTGCAGCGGCAAAATCGGCAGCACCTGGCCGATGGCCCAAGTGTCCGGCAGGCTCTGGAATACCGAGAAGTTACAGATGTACTTGTCGGCCAGCTTGTCGTTGAGTTCGTCGAGCACTTGGCGGTGCGAGCGCTGACGGGCTTTCAACGAGTTGTGCAAACGGCGGCACACTGCAAAGTAGCACTGTTCGGCCAAGGCTTTTTCGGCCAGCGTCAGTTTGCCATCGGCGTACTGGGTGGCCACGTCGCTCATGTAGTGCGTGGCGCGCCAGTAGGTTTCGGTGACCATCTCAATGTCGGTCGGGCCCAGCAGGTCGACCAGCCATTGCACGGTTTCCGGCAGGCTTTCCTTGTTCTCGATCAGCGGGATTTCGTCGTTATGTTTTTCGACGTCGGTGACTTGCACCACCAGCATGGCGTGGTGCGCGGTCAGCGAGCGGCCGCTCTCGGAGAAGATGTGCGGGTGCGGCAGGCTCTGCGCGTCGCAGAATTCCTTGAGCATACCCACGACTACACCGGCGTAGTCGTCCATGTCGTAGTTGATCGAGCTGGCGTTACGCGAGTGCGTACCGTCGTAGTCCACGCCCAAGCCGCCGCCGACGTCGATGTGGTCCACCGGCAGGCCGAGGTTACGCAGTTCGCCGTAGTAACGAATGGCTTCCTTGAACCCGTGCTGGTAGTCGGCCAGGTTGGCGATTTGCGAACCCATGTGGAAGTGCAGCAGGCGGATGCCCTGGTCCAGGCCCGCCGCGCGAAAGCGCTCGACCACCGACAACAGTTGCGCCGCCGACAAACCGAACTTGGATTTTTCGCCGCCGGTGTCAGCCCACTTGCTCGACGCCAGGGACGACAAACGCACGCGCAGGCCAACCTGAGGCTTGACCTTGAGGTTGGCGGCCTCCTCGATCACCAGCGCTACTTCGGATTCTTTTTCGATCACGATGAACACGTTGTGGCCAAGCTTTTGGCCCATCAGCGCAAGGCGGATGAACTCACGGTCCTTGTAACCGTTGCAGACGATGGTGCCGCCCTTGGGTGCCAGGGCCAGCACGGCCAGCAGCTCAGGCTTGGAGCCGGCTTCCAGGCCAATCGACACGTCTTGCGTGGCGATAATGTTTTCGATCACGGCTTCTTGCTGGTTCACCTTGATCGGGTACAGCGCGGTGTACTTGCTTTGGTATTCGAGGCGTTCGATGTTGGCGTCGAACGCACCGGTCAACTGGCGCACGCGGTCTTGCAGGATGTCGGGGAAACGCACCAGCAACGGCAAGGACAGGCCGCTTTTGCGCAGCTCGTCGACTTGCTCGTACAGGTCGACGGGCGTGCTGTTCGGGCCGTTCGGACGGACTTCAACGCGACCGGCTTCATTGATCGCGAAATACCCGGCCCCCCAATGGCGAATCCCGTAAACACTGCGGCTGTCCGCAACTGTCCATTGGCTGCCATCGTCTTTGCGTGTGCGTCGTACGGACATCGAAGTCCCCTATATATGAAGGCGAAGGCGCCACCTCTGGTAGAGGCTGGCGCAGTCTAAAGAATGAAAATGACGATTTGCCTGTAAGCAAGGTAAGACCGCGCTCGCAGGACAGAGTTTAGACACAGGTTGGGAAGAGGCTTTCAGCCGCCGGACTTCTTGGCCTTGTAACCCAGCTTGATCAGCTCGGCTAACAGCAATTCGACGTGATCGCCCTGAATCTCGATAACCCCGTCTTTCAACGCGCCACCGGTGCCACAGCGTTTTTTCAGCGCAGTGGCCAGCTCCTTCAGGGCGTCTTCGGCCAGGGGCGCGCCGGTGATGGTGGTCACCGTCTTGCCGCCACGGCCTTTGCTCTCGCGTCGCACGCGGGCAATGCCGTCACCTTCAGGGATCAGGGTGTGTTTGCAGGTGCACGAATCCACGGGCTGACGACAGTCCGGGCAGTGTCGACCTGCGTCGGTGGAAAATACCAAGCCACCAAGGGCGGCGAAGGATGCGGCTTTTTTGGCCACCGGCAATCCTCTTGGGAGGACAAAGACTGATCGGTACCCGCAAGGCGCCTACCGACCGCGAAGCCCCACTCAGGCAGGGGCAGCGCTACCGAACCGCCTAGGTGGTTCGGGTGAAAAGTCGCGCAGTGTAACGGCAAAAAGCCAACTTGCTAAGGGCCAAATCGCGCCAATTTATGCAAGTTTAGCGACGTGAGGCCAGATAGCGCCTCAAGCCCTCTTGGGCGTCCGGGCAGTAAGGCTTGTGTTGCGCTTCCTGCAGCACTGTTTCTATCGGCAAAAAGCGCGCTTCCATGACTTCTTCGGGCTGCAGACGCAAGGCACCATCCCACACCGCGGAGTAGGATTTGCACCAGAGCCGGCTGTCACCGTCCTCAAAGTAGAAATGGTCATGCTCGACCAATTCCACGCCGCCCACCCCAAGCTCTTCTTCCAGCTCACGGGCTGCCGAATCGGCGTAACTCTCGCCTGGCGCGACCATCCCGCCCGCCGCCGTGTCCCAGAACCCGGGATACATGGCTTTGCTCAAGGTACGTCGATGCACACAGAGCAGGCCGGCCGAATTGAACAGGAAAATAAACGTGCAGCGGCCAATCAGGCCGCGCTGGCGAAGGTCGGACCTGACCAGGCTGCCGAGCACGTTGTCGCGCTCGTCGACCCAGCAGATCAGTTCAGCGTCGGAGGCCGCGCGGTGCGCGGCCTCCTTTTGGGTAGCGTCCATCATCACCCTTGGTTAAGCAGCTGACGCAAGTCGATCACTGCGGCATTGGCCCGGGAAATATAGTTGGCCATGACCAGCGAGTGGTTGGCGAGAACGCCGAAGCCGCTGCCGTTCAGGATCATCGGGCTCCACACCGGCTCTTGCGAAGCCTCCAGTTCACGAATGATCTGGCGCACGCTGACGGTGGCGTTTTTCTTCGCCAGCACGTCGGCAAAATCGACTTCGATGGCGCGCAGCAGGTGGGACAAGGCCCACGCCTGGCCACGCGCTTCGTAGAACACGTTGTCGATTTGCATCCATGGGGTTTCGACCACTTCTTCATCAACCTGCGGCACTTCGCCCGGTTTCAGCGCTTCGGTTTTCAACGTGGTGTTCAGTTTGACGCGGCCCACGCTGGCCGACAGGCGCTGCGACAACGAGCCCAAACGGGTAGCGACGTCGCCCAGCCAGTTATTCAGGTTATCGGCACGCGCGTAAAACAGCGCGCCGCGCTGGTTGGGGTCAGACAGGCGCGCCTCGTAGCGATTCAGCGAATTGATACCTTCCTGGTATTCCGACTCACTCGACGGCAACACCCAGCTCTTGTTATCGAAGTTGAAGCGCGGCTCGGCCTTGGCCAAGTCAGCATCTTCGGCCGACTGCGACTGTGAGCGGGCGAAGTCTTTACGCAAGGCACGGGTCAGGTCACGCACCTGCACCAGCACGCCGTACTCCCAGCTCGGCATGTTGTCCATCCACAGGCCTGGCGGGAAGCGGTCATTGGAAATGTAACCGCCGGGCTTGTTGAGCAACGTACCAACCACGGTTTTGAGGGTTTCAACGGTGGTGTAGCCCACCACCATCTGCTTGCCTTCCTTTTCGGCGGCAAGCTGGGCATTTTGCTGGACCGGGAACAGCGCGGGTTCTTCACTCCAATACCAACCCAGGCCGCCTGTGACCAACAAATACACCGCCAACACGCAAAGCAAGGCTTTGCTCATCAGCAGGTTGCGAAAGTAGCCGCGGTTGGCCGAGGTCGATTCAGGGGCGGGGCCTTTGGCACTGTCTGCACGGTTTTTCCAGTCCAGCATGGCGTTATCCTTTCAATCACTTGAGTTCATGCACGTCAAATTGTCCGGGTGCGTTCAAACATTCCGACCGCAACCCTACCCCATCGTGCCCATCGGTGCGGGGCTTTTAGCCAAAAGTGGCACACAGGGCAGGTTCGACTATAAAGGATGCACGCTTTTTACGCTGCGCGACCACGAGGTCGGAAACTGAATACCAAAGACTTGTACTTAATTGACGTATGACACTCATGTAACAGAAAAGAGGTGCTAGCATAGCGCCATCAGTCGACCTCAGCATGCACCCTACCGTAGTAGTCAGGATATGACCGAGTCAGAAGACCCCAGCCGTGAGCGTCTCAAGCAGCATTTTGCCCAGCGGGTAATTCATCAGGCACGTCAAATTCTTGAGATATGGCAGCGTCTGCAACACAGCGAATGGTCGAGCGCGGACTTAGCCGAGCTCAGCGATGCCAATTTGCGCTTGCTGCGCTTTGCCGAGCGCTTTGAACAGCCGGAGCATGGCCACCTGGCGCGGCATATCGGCGAGTCCCTGCAGGCGGTCGACGAAAATCGTGGCCGCCTCAGCAGCCATGTCATCACCGAACTCAACCGCCTGATGCAGCGCTTGTCCCGCACCGGTCTGCGCCAGGGCGACCAGCTTGAGCAAACGCTTTTGCCGCCGATGCGCAAGCCGATCTACGTGATGCTGGCCGATCACGACCGCGCCGAGCGCCTGGCCAAGCAACTCGAATTCTTTGGCATGAGCGCGCAGTCCCTCGACAGCGTGGCGGCGTTTCACGCCTCGATGGCCGAGCGCCTGCCGTCGGCAATTGTGATGGACGTGGACTTTTGCGGCACGGGGCTGGGCCTCAAGCTCGCCGCCCAAGCCCAGGAAGGCCTGGAACAAAAGCTGCCGCTGCTGTTTTTCAGCCTGCATGAAACCGACACGCCGACGCGCCTGGCCGCCGTGCGCGCCGGCGGCCAGGAATTTCTCACCGGCACGCTGGAAGCCTCAAGCCTGCTGGAAAAGATCGAAGTACTCACCTGCGTCGCGCAGTACGAGCCGTATAAAGTGCTCATCATCGATGACTCACGCGCGCAGGCGCTGCACACCGAGCGGTTGCTGAACAGCGCCGGCATCGTCACCCGCACCTTGATCGAGCCGATCCAGGCCATGGCCGAGCTGGCGGATTTCCAGCCGGACCTGATCATCCTCGACATGTATATGCCCGCGTGTACCGGCACCGAACTGGCCAAGGTGATTCGCCATAACGACCGCTATGTCAGCGTGCCGATTATTTACCTGTCGGCCGAAGACGACCTCGACAAACAGCTGGATGCCATGAGCGAAGGTGGCGACGACTTCCTCACCAAGCCGATCAAGCCGCGCCACCTGATCACCACTGTGCGCAACCGCGCCGCGCGCGCGCGCAACCTCAAGGCGCGGATGGTGCGCGACAGCCTGACCGGGCTGTACAACCACACACATATTCTGCAATTGCTCGAAGACTGCAGCTTTCGCGCGCGCCGCGAAAACAAGCCATTGAGCTTTGCCATGCTCGATATCGACCACTTCAAGCGGGTCAATGACAGCCACGGCCACCCGATGGGCGACCGCGTGATCAAAAGCCTGGCGCTGTTTCTCAAGCAACGGTTGCGCAAGACCGACTACATCGGCCGCTACGGCGGTGAAGAGTTCGCCATCGTGATGCCCGACACCGACCTGGAATCGGCCTGCAAGGTGCTCGACGAAATCCGTGAGCGCTTTGCCGAAATACACTACCCGGCGCAGCCCCAGGATTTGTGTTGCACCTTCAGCGCCGGCCTGGTTGAGCTGTACGACGGTTCCGACAGCTTGATGATGGCGGCCCAAGCGGATGAGGCGTTGTACCGCGCCAAGGACGCTGGGCGTAACCGAGTCCAGGCCGTACATGCGTCAAAGCAAAGTGCCATCTTTTCACCCGAATTCACTTAGCCCGTCATCACTCTGTAACTAAAACGCAATAAGTTCAGGCACTTATCTTTTGCTGATGGTTGAAACCACGCATGCGCCTGAAGCTGCTGACCAATCTGAATACCCTTCTGCTGGTGGCCGTATGCTTGGCACTTGGGGCGACGTTGTGGTGGTCGCAACGCGCGCTGGAGCGGCCTTACCTGCTGATGGAACGCTACCTGGGCCTGTCGCAGACGTTTCAGAACCAGGCCGCGCGCAATATCGACGACTACCTGGCCAGCGGCGACGCCTTGCGCTTGAGCAGTGCCGGCCAGAGCCTCGAAAGCCTGTTAAAAAACCTTGATGAACTGCCCGCCGAACTGGCGCAAAACCTGCGCCCCAGCCTGGTAGACCTCGACACCTTCAGCAAGACCGATTTGCTTGCCGCCGGCAAGCTGGCCGGTGACCCGCAAGCGCTGCTGCTGCAAGCCGAACGCGAACTCGGCGCCAACCTGGAGCAACTGGGCCAGTACGCTATCGGCGTTAATTCCCCAGACGCCGCACGCTACCTGCCGCCGCTGCTGGCTGCGGCCCAGCACTTGGGCAAACTGTCGCTGGCGCGCGACAAACTGGTAAGCAGCGGGCGCGCAGAACTGGCCGATGAGGTTGAGCGCGAAGTCGCCAGCATGCGCACACAGGCCGACGTATTGGCGCAATTACCGTTGCTCGGCGTGAAGGCCAGCGCGGAATCCAGCGCTGATGATTTCTCCGCCATGATGGGCCTGGAAAACAGCGAAAAAACTGAAGCACAAGACACCGGCGTCGACCTTAAACGCGAACTCAACAGCCTGCTGACCCGCTACCCCGGCGAACTCAAGCGTACCCGCGAGCAAATTCAACTGCGCACGGCGCTGGCCGACCGCACCCACTTGAAAATCGCCGCCGTGCAACACGCTATCGCCGGCCTGGAGCCGGTGGTGCGCGAGCAGCACGGCAAGATCCAGGGCGAAGTACGCCTGATGCAAGGCGTAATGATCGGCCTGATCCTGCTGATCGCGCTGCTCATCGACACCCTGCAGCGGCGCCTCGCACGCGTGCTGACCAACCTTGCACCGGCGCTGTCGACCTGGGCCGAAGGCGACTTCAGCAAGCCGATTGCCTTGGGCAAAACCAACCGCGAACTGCGCGACATCGAAGCTTCGCTTAACCGCCTGCGCGCTTATCTGGTGGACTTGGTGGGGACTATTCGTGGCAATGCCGAAGAAGTCGCCGGCACCAGCCGCGCGCTTGCCGAGCTGAGCAGCGGCCTGCATGACGGCGCCGAACGCCAAGCCGGCGATACCGCGCAGATCCGCGACTCGCTGGGCGAGCTGGAAGCGACCATTCAGCAAGTGGCCGGTGACGCCAGCCAGGCCGCCGGTGCGAGTCGCAGCGCTGGCCTGGCGGTGCAACAGGGCCAACACGTGATCGGCCTGAGCCTGACCGGGCTGCATGCCTTGGTCGGCGAAGTGCAGCACAACGCGCAAATGATCGAAAAACTCGCCGAAGAATCCGCCACCATTGGCGGTGTACTCACGGTGATTCGCTCGATTGCCGACCAGACCAACCTGCTCGCGCTGAATGCCGCCATCGAAGCAGCGCGTGCCGGTGAGGCCGGGCGCGGGTTTGCCGTGGTCGCCGATGAAGTGCGCTCGCTGGCCCAACGCACGGCCGGTGCGACAGCCGAAATCCAGACACTGATTGCCAGCCTGCAAACCGCTGCCGGCCAATCGGTGGCAGGCATGCGCGCCCAAGTCGAACACGCCGAAGCCACCGCACAGCAAGCCCAGGCCGCCGACGGTGCGCTGGATGAAATCGTCGAGGCGATCCAGACTATTTCCGATACGGCGGTGCGCATCGCCGATGTGACCGCCCAGCAAAGTGGCGCGGTCAGCGAGATACGCGATAACAGCGAGCGGATTCACCAGTTGGGTGAGGATAATTTGCTGCGCATCGGCGAGGGCCGTCGCCAGGGTGAACACTTGCTGGTGCTTGGCGGCCAGCTCAGCACCGCGGTGCAAGCCTTCCGGGTCTGAGCCGGGTGCTTGCCGGGGGGCTATCAAAAAACCTGCGCAGGGCTGCAGGCACGGCGGCCTGAAAGCCGACCTGAGTGGTTGAAGCAGATCAAGGGCGGCTTTGCATACACAGTAGATCTGCTTTTTTTGCTTTCTGTGGGAGGGGGCTTGCTCCCGATGGCGGCGGGTCAGATAAATATTTTTCAACTGACACACCGCCATCGGGAGC
>NZ_JBLZPT010000034.1:0-43836 GCF_049199985.1 Pseudomonas kitaguniensis | reverse complement strand
ACGTTACCCGCTACGAATACGGCGACGGCCTGCACCTGATCAGCCGCCGCATTAACGCCGACGGCACCCAAGTCAAATACCGCTACGACAACGTGCGGTTGTTGCTGACAGACATTGAAAACGAAGTCGGCGAAGTTTATGGGTTGCAATACCACCCCAATGGCCTGATCCAACAGGAAACCGGCTTTGACGGCCAGCGCACGGCCTACGTGTATGACCTTAACGGCAACCTGCTGGAAAAAACCGAGCATGGCGACGATAGCAGTCAGCTAATCACCTGTTACGAACGCGACCACGCCGGGCGCCTTGTACGAAAAACCCTGCCCGACGGCAGCATTGTCGACTATTCCTACGACCGCCAAGGCAATCTCCTCAGCGTCGACGACAACCATTGGGCGCTGGCCTACGAATACGATGCGCAAAACCGCCTCACCGCCGAACACCAAGGTTGGGGCACTCTGCGCTACGGCTACGATGCGTGCGGTCAGTTGCAACACTTGCGTCTGCCAGACAACAACCGCCTCGTGTTCAATCACGACAAAGGCGGTCAACTCGCCACCGTCGAATTAAACGGCGGGTTGCTGACCTCGCACCTGTTCAGTGCTGGCCGCGAGCGCCAACGCCAGCAAGGCCAACTGCTCAGCCACTACCACTACGACGAGCAAAACCGCCTGCACGCCCACGCGGTCAGCCAACAGGAACACCCCCTCTACCAGCGCCAATACGACTACGACAACAGCGGCAACCTCAGCCGAATTCTAGACACCCGCAAGGGCCAACACGACTACCACTACGACCCCCTCGCCCGCCTGACCCACGCCAATCACTCACAAGACGTAAAAGAACGTTTCGGTCACGACCCAGCGGGCAACCTGCTGATGCAAGACCGCCCCGGCCCCGACATCGTTGCCGGCAACCGCCTGATGATCCAGGGCGACCACCATTACGACTACGACGCCTTCGGCAACCTGATCCGCGAAAGGCGCGGTAAAGGCCATCAACTCGTCACCGAATATCGCTACGACTGCCAGCACCGGCTGATTGGCATCACCCAACCCAACGGGCAAACCGCCCGCTACCGCTACGACCCGTTTGGGCGGCGCATCAGCAAAACCGTGGACGAAAAGACCACAGAGTTTTTTTGGCAAGGCGACAAGCTGATTGCCGAGCATCACGCCGACCGTCATCGCAGTTATATCTACGAGCCGGACAGCTTCCGGCCGTTGGCGCTGCTGGAAGGCTTTGGTCCGAGTGAAACCAAAGCCTTCCACTATCAACTCGACCACCTCGGCACACCGCAAGAACTCACCGCGCCTGACGGCGAAATTGTCTGGTCCGCGCATTACCGCGCCTACGGCCAAGTCGCTCGCCTGGACATGGAAAAAGTCGACAACCCGCTGCGTTTTCAGGGCCAATACTTCGATCAAGAAAGCGGGCTGCACTACAACCGCCATCGCTACTACAATCCAGACAGCGGCCGCTACCTGACGCCGGACCCGGTGAAGCTGGCGGGCGGGATCAACGCGTATCAGTATGTGCCCAACCCTACGGGGTGGGTTGATCCGCTGGGATTGAACACGTGTCCAGGGGCGGATGGGTGTAAGCCAAGCGCTACCGTACAAAGCCCGGCGGAAAGTGTTAACCATGGGGAACCGGCGCTACCGCGACTGACACGTGCGGAGCGACAGGCAAAAATTGATGAGCTTGCAGAGGCAAATATCTATCGACGCCTGAGTGAGCTTGAAGCAGAAATTCCAGGCGCCCATTTTCTGGAAAAACACGGCGCACAGACCACACTCGCGTCTCAGCTTGAGAGACTGACTACAGCGAAAAACCCAACCACAGGAATTGTCGAGCGTTATACGTCAATAAACAGAAACGGCGAACCTAAGTACCCACCTGCTGCAACTCATTACCTCACCCACAGAGATCAACTGAACGCGATATATAGAGCACAGCTTATCTTCAGAAGGAACGGTCGCACCGCATCGCTGGAGCCAATGGACATGGGGAAAATTGTTGGCGAAGGGTACTCCGGCGCGGGAAGGGAATATAGCCAACAACATAAAGCCAGAGTCATACTAAATGCAGATGGCAAACCTATAACTGCTTACACGGAGCGATGAACATGAAAAGAAAGCCTAGTCTATCAATAATTCAAGGATTATTGTTCACGTACAATATTGAAAACACAGACGATCTTGAAAGAGAAACCTTTATTGCGTCTAAGGACGTAAATGATGACAAGGAGCTCGCGGAGCTTTTTGACGAGCTGACTAAACCGGAATTCTTATCTTATACAAAACCTGAGCAAGATTGGTTTATTGAGTCGATTGAACATTATCTATTTACCAAGGACAGCTTCGACAGTGTATTCACGTCAATGGCGACTTATTTTGACGACCCTGTAGCCGACCAAATAAATTTCATGAGAGTTCTCGTAAATCGCCTAAAGCATTACAAAAACACACAATAACAGGAAAGGTGTAACCAGATTTATGAAACAGCCCTAACCCTTAAAGAGCGGTTGAGTCCTTTCGAAAATGCGCCCTTCGCCGATGCAAAGAATGGCGGCAAATGCAAGCAAATCAGCCGCGCTGGCTTTCTGATCAGGATGCCTTGTGAAAGCTTGACCGTCTTGATGAGCCGTATTATCGAAAGGGTAAATCCGGTCGCCCGGCGTATTTTTTGACATTGCATTCAACGGATCCTAAAATGAAAAATCTTCCAGACCTATCAATACTAAGAAGCCTGCTTTTCACTTACAGCATTGAAAACTACGACGACCTTGAAAGAGAGCGCCTCATAGTCTCCAAGAACATAAACGACGATAAAGAACTGTCAGAACTGTTTGAAAAGCTAACCAAGCCTGAATATACCTCATACAAACTCAAACAGCGTAATTGGTACATCGACACACTTCAACATTTTTTAAAAACAGACGAAAATTTCGACTGCGTATTTTACCTTTTTGATACTTATTTCGATGACGAAATCTTAGACAAAAGGCAGTTTATGAAAGTGCTGCTTGATTGCCTCACCCGTTATCAAATCGAGCTCGAAGAGTGTTGATTGATAAGTCCGATGCTTGACGCCTGAAATGGCAACCTTGACGCTGCTTACAAGGAGCTGCAAACATCAAAAAATCACCTGAAATGTCAATCATCCGGGAATCACTCTTCACTTGCGACATTGAGAACACCGACGATTTGGAAAGGGAGCGCATAAAGACGAATTAATCGAGTTATTTGACGAGCTGAAAAAACCAAAATTCTTATCTTTCACAAAACTCGATCAAGATTGGTTAATTCTTTCCATCGAATACTATTTATCAAGTAACGATGGCTTTGACGATGCATTCAAAAGGATGGCCACTTACTTTTCCGAACTTATCATCGACCAAAGACGGTTTATGGAGACGCTTCTCGAAAATCTAAAAAATACAGGCACGGTAATCCCAGCAGCCAAATGAAAACTTAAAGTAGCTCCATGCAAAAATTGAATTTGGATTACTCATCCTACAGACATAAGTACGTTCTGACTCAAGCCCTAAAAAACAGCTTGGTAGACGACAATTATGACTTCCAGAGTTTATTCGACATAGACAATGAAGAGGCGACAGGATGACCAAGGACAGAATGGTACGAACTGGAAAGTCCTAAAGTTTTTTAAAAAATGTTTACCGATTCGCTCAGAAAACTTGGAAAGACGACCTTAAAAAATCCAGTATCGAAGACCACGCAACCTAGTAAAAAGCTGCGATAAGTTAAATCCCGCAACAAACAGGCTAACTTTCAGCCCCACTCTCACCAAGGCGTTAAAATGCTTTTTCACCCATCATCCACGCACATAATTTTCGATGCCAACCTGTATTATTTCGTGGGCGTCTTTGATATTTACGACAGAGAAGAAACGAAGGGGGTAGAGTTTGCTCTCTACAACCCCAACGACAACAAAGACAGAGAAAATCTCATACTTAAATATTGCCTGGATCCGTACAACAGGCTTTCCTATCGCCACAGATATAAACTAATGGAGAGCTTAGCACTCGCATTAAGTACCGAAAATTTCAATTTTCAGTCTTACTTTGAGGACGATCCGGAGGAATATTCAACAATGGCTTGGGACGAAACACAAATAGCAAATCCTCGTGGTTTCTTTGCCGACATTTACCAGCTCGCCAACGAGGGGTGGAAAGACGACCTTCAAAAAGCTGGTCTTGAAGACTCATCGACATGGTAAAAAAGCACTTTCCTCAATGAATACTCACAACAGCCCTCTTGGTACAACAACGCGCTCGCCCCAGGGAGCGCGTCAGTCGTAAGGGTGTGATCAGCGTTTGGACAGCTCCATGATCATTCGGCTGAGCAGGTAGATACGCGGTGCCACACTCTCCACTTCGGCGTATTCCTCTGGGGTGTGTATATTGCCGCCGACAATCCCGAAGCCATCCAGCGTCGGCGTGCCGACCCCGGCCGACAGGCTTGCATCCGCGGCCCCGCCACTGCCTTCAATGGTCAACTTACGCCCCAACTCGCCGTAGATCCCTTGGGCAATCGCGACCAGTTTGTCCGACTCCGGCGTCTGCGGCATGGGGGGCAAGCCGCGTAGCAGGCTGGTTTTTACTTCGGTGTCGGGGATCAACTTGTTGGCCGATACGCGTGTCAGGTCTTTTTCGATACGGTCAAACTCTTCCGGCAACGCGGCGCGAACGTCGGCTTTGGCGGTGGCTTGGTCGGGGATGACGTTGACGCGGTCGCCGGCCTTTAGCACGGTAAAGTTGATGGTGGTTTTTTTCTCTTCGTCGCCGAGTTTGCCCAGTTGCAGAATCTGGTGCGCGGCTTCCATCGCGGCATTGCGCCCGAGTTCCGGGGCGACGCCGGCGTGGGCGGCTTTGCCTTTGACTTCGACCACGGCGGTGGCGCTGCCTTTGCGCCATACCACCAGGCCGTCGGCTGGGCGGCCGGACTCAAGGTTCAAGGTGACGTCGTGGCCTTTGGCGGTTTTGCGGATCAGTTCAGAGGCCGCTTCGGAGCCGGTTTCTTCGCTGGCGTCGAGCAGGAAGGTGATTTGTGCGTAGTCCTTGAAGCCTTGGCTTTTCAGGACTTTGAGCGCGTAGATGCCGGCGACTATGCCGCCCTTGTCATCCATCACACCGGGGCCATAGGCGCGGCCGTCCTTGATATGGAACGGGCGCTCGGCGGCGGAGCCTTCCTTGAACACGGTGTCCATGTGCGCCATCAGCAGGATTTTGGCCTTGCCGGTGCCTTTGAGGGTGGCGATCACATGATTGCTGTTGGCCGCCGCGTCCGGCACTTGCTCGATGCTGAAACCCAGCTGTTTTAACTCATCCACCGCGATGTCGCGCACTTGCGTCAAGCCCGGCGCGTAGCCGGAACCCGAATCGATATTCACCAGGCGTTCAAGCAGTTTCAGCGCGGGGGCCTTGTACTGTTCGGCGTCAGCCTGGATTTGCTTATGCGGTTCGGCGCTGTAGGCCGGCACGGCAAAGGACAAGGCCAGGGTGGCGGCCAAGAGCGTACGGGAGAAGGTGAAGAGCATGGACCGATCCTTGATTTTGTTGGGAGGTGCTGCGACACCCTACCCCACTAAACCGACCGCAACCAACTGCCATGCGCTGAACTGACCCGGTTACGCCCACTGCTTTTGGCTTCATATAACGCAAGGTCTGCGTCGTTTAGCCAGCTCGTGGCGTCGGCATGCGCGGGTTGATACGGCGCCAGGCCGATGCTCAAACTGGCGCGCAACGAAGGGTCTTGAGCATACGCCAAAGCATTGAAGCGATCACGCAGGGCGTCCATCACTTCGGTGGCGCTGTTGAGCGGCATGCCCGGCAGGATCACGCAAAACTCATCGCCACCGTAGCGCCCCGCCAAGTCAGTGGCGCGCAGGTTCTGGCGCAGCACTTTACTGAGTTGGCGCAGCACCCTATCGCCGGCCACATGGCCGTAGGTGTCGTTGATCACTTTGAAATGGTCGATGTCGATCAGTGCGATGGCCGCGCCCTGCTGTTCGCGGCGGCAGCGTTGGAACTCGACTTCCAAGTGGTCTTTCCAGGCACCGTGATTGAGCAAGCCGGACAGGCTGTCGGTGCGGCTCAACGCCAATAGCTCGCGCTTGTGCCGGGCCAGGGTTTCGGCCTGGCGGTAGCAGATCCAGCCCAGAACCAAGGGGTACAGCATCAGGATCGGCAGGCAGGCGTAGAGCTGGGCCTGGCTGGTGACGGCGACAAACGCCGGAGTGAACAACAGCAGGGAAACGCCGATGCCCAAGGCATGCGCCACCCAACCGGCGAGCATAAAGCGCGGCCCGCCGATGGCGACGTTGTTCATGCTCATCATCGACAACGTGGTCACGCTGGGCAATGGGTTGAAGTACATGGCGCCGACCCAGAAACCGCCGCAAAAAGAATCGAACATCAAATTACGGCGTTCGCTGCGCAGTGAATTACTCGCGCGGCGTGACACTTGATAGGCGAGGTGCGGCCAGATAAAGGCGTTGGTCAGCATCAACGCCCACATCCACCACGGCGGGTTCAAGGGGTACATGCCAAATGCCACACACACAAAGCCGAGCGTTAGCCCAAAGGTGCGCGATTTATACAACCGTGAAGCGAGCGGAAGTCCATTTCCTCCGGCGGCTGACATAGTCGGGTGTAATCCTGGATGAATGCCTGGAGTCTATCAGGGCAGCGGCGAATCGCCACTACCACTCATAAGCCTGCTCAGTGCGAAAAGCCCCGCGCCAACATCAATGCCACACCCAGCAACAGCACCGCCGTGATGCGCTGCATCAACACCCGGCGCTTGGGGTTTTCCAGCACGTGCTTGATGCGCTGGCCGAAATAGCAGTACAGGCAACCGCTGGCGAACTGCAGCAGCAGAAAGGTCACGCCGAGGATGGCAATATCCGCCGATGAGCTGTGCTCCCCTGCCCCGGCAAACTGCGGGAATACCGCGCTGAACATAATGATGGTCTTGGGGTTGGAAAACCCGGTCAACAAGCCCTTGCCGAACAGGCTGCGCGAGCCCTCTGCGGCGCCGGCCTTGTTGATCGCCACGCCGCTGCTGGTCCACTGCTTGTAAGCGAGGTAGAGAATGTAGGCCACACCGACAAACTGGATGGCCTGAGTGATAGCGAGGTTGCCCTTGATCAATTCCGAAAAGCCCACGGCAAAGATCAGGATCGAAATCAGGTACGACACACTGGCGCCGATCTGCGCGGGAATCGAGCTGCGCAGGCCGTCTTTCAAGCCCAGGCTCAGCAGGAGCAGGGTCATCGGGCCGGGGCTGAAGGTCATGGTGGCGCAAAACAGCAGAAAGTAGAGGAACGAAGAAAGCGTTAACGCACTTGTCATGTGTCCGAGACCTTGGGTTTTAAGAAACAACAACGGGGCGGAGCACGCAAGCGCCCGCCCCGGCCCCATCAGGCGACCGCGATTTCGGTCGTCAGGGATTCGCGGTACATCAGCGCCAGGTCAGCCAGCGCCGCCTTGGCGGTTTGATTACGGGTTTCGAACGCCACCAAGCCTTTCCAGTTGGTTTCGACGATGGCCTGCATCACGTCGGCGTAGTCGCAGTTGCCGTCGTGAATACCGAAATGCTGGTCTTGCACGCCATTGTTGTTGCTGAAGGAGATGCCCTTGATCAGGTGGTGATACTTGCGCACCACCTCGGCCGGCAGGCCGTTTTCGATATTGGCGTGGCCCGCATCGAGGAAGAAATACACATTGCTGTGCGCCTGCAGGCGCTCGAACACAAAGGCGTATTCCGCCTCATGCGTGAAGATGTAGTGAAACGGCCGATAGTTGACGTAATTGGACAGGTTCTCCAAGTAAATATCGGTGCCCTTGGCCTCGGCGTAACTCGCCAGTTCCTGTACCGACTTGAGGTAATGCTCCAGGGCTACCTTCTTCGCCATCAGCACCATTTTTGGCTCGACGATGCAGCCACCGTGGATGATCAACGGCGCGCCCAGACGGCTGGCGATGTCGATTTCTTTCTTCACGTACTGCACGGCTGCTGCACGGAAAGCCTCGACGTCACTGCCAAGCGGCGCCTTGAAGTTGCCGTGGAATACCGGCTTTACGCCGGTGGCCGCGATCTGCTCCTGCAGGCTGACGATGCGCGCCTCGGTCCAGTCGTCGACCATTTCGCCGAACAGGCTGCCGTCGATGTACCAGTGGGTGCAACTCCCTTCAACGGCGGTTCGCAGGCCCAATTCGGCGCCCAGGTATTTCTGATGGGCCACACCGGTACAGAACGGCACGGTGGCATTGATCAGCTTGCTTTCCATTAATCGATTCCTTTCGTTGATGACGCTTTAAAGTTCAACGGCCATGAAGTCGGCCTTGGTCACGCCGCAATCCGGACATGTCCAATCTTCAGGCACCTCCTCCCAGGGGGTGCCTGCCGGGATTCCATCTTCAGGAATGCCCAATTCTTCCACGTACATAAAACCGCAGGGTGCGCACATATAAGTCTTCATGAGAATGCGAAATCCATTGCTCGCCTGTAAGAAATTCGCCAATTCCTGGCGAGATGGCGCGCAGTCTAGGTGAGCGACATTGCACAAGGCAGGTAAAGTGATGCTTAATCCGGCCTAACTTCACCGGTAAAATCACCGGCAAAGACAAGGAAGGTTTATGTTTGTATCCGGCGTTGATTTTGTAGAGGGCACGCCCAAGGTTCAGCAGATCGTCGAGGCGTTCAGCCAGGCCATCGAGAGCGGCGAATGGGCACCCGGCAGCAAGTTGCCCTCGGTGCGCGAATTGACCGAAACCCTGGGCGTCAGCAAATTCACCCTCAACGAAGCGCTGGACCGCTTGCGCGGTCGCAACCTGCTGACCTCCAGCCAAGGCCGCGGCTACTTTGTGGCGATGGACACTGCCCGCCCGGCGCCCGTCACGTGGGTCGACCTGCTGCCCCAAGACCTGCTCAGCGTATTGCGCCGCCCATTGGTCAATGCTGTCGGCGACCTGCGCCCCGGTGGCGGGCATTTGCCGGAGGAATGGCTGAATGCCGAAGCGATTCGCCAAACCCTGCGCAGCGTGGTGCGCGCGCCGTCGTTGCGTATCGCCGGGCTGGGCACACCGGCCGGGTTACTGCCGTTGCGTCAGGCCCTGCAACAAAAACTTCACGCTGACGGCTTGTCGGTGCCGGTGGAACAAATCATCACCACACCCAACACCGTGCAAGGCCTGGACATGCTCATGCGCCTGCTCGCGCGCCCCGGCGACACCGTGCTGCTGGACGCACCGTGCTACTTCAACTTCCACGCCAACCTTGCCTTGCACGGCGTCAAGGTCGTGACTGTGCAACGCCGCCCCGACGGCTTCGACTTTACCGCGCTTGAGGAGTTGCTGGCCGAGCACCGCCCCAGCCTGTACCTGACCACCAGCGTGCTGCATAACCCCACCGGCCACTCTTTCAGCCCCAGCCAAGCGTTTCGCCTGCTGCAACTAACCCGGCAATACCACTGCCATATCGTCGAGGATGACCTCTACGGCGACCTGCACCCCAACCCGCCGCCACGCCTGGCCGCCCTCGCCGGTCTGGACCAGGTGACCTACCTCTCGGGCTTCTCGAAAATCCTCAGCGCCAACACCCGCGTCAGCTACGTGGTGGCCGCGCCGCAACTGGCGGCCAACCTGACCAACATGAAATTGATGAGCGGCGGCGTGACCTCGGAGCTGTTCGAGCAACTCGTGTACCGCATGCTCAGCGAAGGCAGCTACGCCAAACACCGCAAGCGCATGGTGCAACGCTTGATGGAAGCTGGAGGCCGCGTTGAGCAATGGCTTAAGCGTTGCGGCTGCGAACTGCCGATGGCCTATGAAGGCGGGATGTTCATCTGGGCGCGACTGCCCGCCAAGGTGAACGGCGAACTGCTCGCCCAAGAAGCGCTTAAACGCAGCATGGTGCTGGCGCCGGGCGCACTGTTCGGCTACGACCCTGCCCACCTCAACTCGATGCGCTTTAATGTGGCGCACAGTGATGAGCCACGGGTGCAGCGGGTCTTTGAAGCGCTGCTGCTCAAAGCGGTGCGCGGCGCTTGAGCCTGCGGTGGTTGACCAGCGACCTACGCATAGTGTTACCGATGATCCCAGACAAACAAACTGAAGGCTTATGGGCGCGGATTCGGCTCTGTACTTAGCCCTCCCGTTCCCCAAACGCCCGATCCATTGATGTCTTTCGCCAGCGCGATAACACGCTGATCAATACAGAACTCTCCATACCACCACCAAGCTGTACAAACATTTGCTCCATCACATGGCCAAGGGTCTTGGACTGGTTCGCCTCAACTGAGTCGACGCTTTACGGCAGCAAGCGTGTTGGTCAAGCATCAGAATTAGACTACCTGTTTATCAGAATCGGCTGACTTATTTATTTTTAAAGACAGGCATAGATTTAATTTCATCGTGAGTTGTACCGCTGAAATTTTTGCAATCTCCTAAATAAGGACACGTGCATGAACGTTAAAATTTACAGCACTAAAAATTATGACGATGAAACCCTGACTTACAGAAAAACAATACGCCGGAACTCGCTTTATTTTTGGAGTATTGACTCATGCACAGTTTAGAAAACAATGCGCACCAGCTCTTGAGCGACACAATTTTCGCGAGAGTTTCCGAGTATAGTATCGGCGGGATTAGTCTCCCAACAGCGCCTATCGTTTCAGCAACCAACGTACTTCTAAACAGTTCAAAAGACACAGTAGGTATAGGGCAGCAATTACTCGCGCAGCAAAGCCAGAAAATAGACACCAGTTTTCAATATGGCGCGATCAGCACACCGACCGTCGAGGCAGTTGCTAATTCCGTTGCCACATTGGAAGGGGGCGATGGTGCCCTTTTAACACCCTCGGGCCAGAGCTCGATATTTCTCGTGATTTTCACGTTATCTCGAAGGGGAGGCACATTGCTAGTCTCCGATTCCTTAACCTACTCAACACTCCAACTATTGACAACGCTATCTAGCTACTTAGGTTTTAGAATAAAGCGCCTCGGCGTCAGAACAATATCAGAAGTCTCTATTAACGAGCTCGTGGCGGACTCAACATTTTGCGTATTGCTAGAGGCCCCCGGCGGTTTTGATTATGAGATCCCGGATATTGAGAAAGTCTTCAAAGTATCAAAACAGGCACGCATCACCTGCGTGTTCGATAATACATGGTCTTCGTCAGTTTTCTTTCGGCCAATTGGCTGGGGAGCCGACGTAGTGGTGCTTTCTCTAAGTAAATGCTATGGAGGCGCCGCCGGGGTTTCGCTCGGTGCTATAGTAACTCACGACAAACAGCTTGAGCTGAAATTTCGAAAAAACTCTGCTGTACTCGGGCTGAATGTATCACCTGAGCGCGCAGAGCGAGTATCGATCTGTTTAAGTACATTAAAAATCAGGGCAGTGGTACAAGACGCATCCACCAGACTACTATTGTCAGACATTGAAACCAGCCATCCAAAGACTAAATTCTTACACCCATCACTAACGTCTCATCCAAGCCACACTACGTGGAAAAAATATTTCTGCGGCGCGTGCTCTGTATTTACTATTTGCTTTCCGGATGTATCAACTAAAGAGCTGGCCAGTGGTATGGACAAGTCTGTTTTGTTCAGGCCGGCGTACGGGTGGGGAGGCAATTCATCCTCGTACTACATTTTTGACCCACGTCAATGGAGACTCCGCTCAAATAATTCGTTCTCTGCTGCGTCTTGCATAAGAATATATATAGGCCTGGAAGATTGGCAGGATCTAGCCAAAGATCTAAACAGTACACTTTTATCAATCGGCCCATCCGACGGTTCGATTGTATGAGCATCCGAGCAATAGCAATAGCAGCGCCTGAACACTTTTCCGGGAAAAAGTCTTCAACCGCCATTAACAGCTCAGACCCCGTAAGTTTATTTAATGCTCTGCGCACTTCAGCCGCAGCCGCGGAGGAAGGTAAAGGCGCCTGGGGGAATAGCAACTGGGCATCCGGGCCGTTAAAACGGAGGCAATCATGCCTATTGATGTACTCGCTCGATGACGTTGCGACACTGGACACTCTGTTAGCGCTGGAGGATCCAAACCTAGTTCTAATCGGAGCAATGTCAATTTGCATGCGTGGAGCTCTAGAGTGCGCGGAGCATATTAGAGCAAGGATGGGCGCGCGATGCATCATTGTTCTCGGTGGTCGACATGTCTCGGAAGCCATGTATAAGAATAAAAACAATAACGTACTCCATCACAAATCTTCACCACTCCAGCTTGTGTCAGCGGGAGAAATAAGTGACGTATTCGACCTGGTGGTAGGAGGAGAAGCTGAAGAGGTGATTTTTAAACTGGGTGAATCGCTCGCCAGAAAAAAATTTGAAGGCGCGCATGACAGACATCGCTTGCTATCAGGCATCGCTGATGCATCGGGCAACTGGGTAGCGGGAATAATAAGCGGGCATGAATACATACTGACGTTATCCAGCAAACAAGGGCGCATTGATAAATCAACCTTGCCCAGCATAACGAAACTATTTGGAACGTCTTCGAAGTTTTCTGTCTTTGAAGGCCTCCACACAGCACATGTTTTCAGCGATACCGGTCCAGGCTGCGTATTTGACTGCGACTTTTGTAGCGAACGGTTAAGTGTGACAGGTCAGCCTGAAAACATAATGGGAGCCCCTTTCAGTCTGTACAGGCAACTCAGTGAAGCAGTGAACTCGGTTTTTTTAGAGTACGGCGAAATCCGGGCGTCTGCTTTTATTGAAGACTCAACTCTCTTACTGGGAAAAAAATCCAATATAAGTACTTTTTGTAGCTTAATGGAACGTAATAGTTTACCCGTAACATTTGGCGCACAACTCACAGTTGATCAGATCCTCTCCCGGCCAAAGGAGTTGATGCGATTGTCCTCTGTCGGGCTGAGCTACGTATTTTTAGGGGTTGAAACACTCGAGCCTTTTGCTATTGGCGGAATGAACAAGGACGTATCAAGAAAGCTCTCCTCATGGGCTAGCCGAATTGAATCAGCCTGCGAGTTACTAAACGCATGTCACCTAAAGGTCGGTTTCGCATTGCTATTTGGACTTGGTGAAACACACTCATCACGGCTAAGGCTGATTGACCTCATTGAAAAAGTGAATAGAAACCTTGACATGCCAATAGTCACGTCCATGAACTGGGCTGTTCAGCACCCATTGAAAGGCTTCGATAATGGTGCGAATTACACCTATCTCGAATGGCCTGTTTTAGGCAAGCACATGCTGGAACTCTTTCACTTCTTCGGAGAAGCGTCTACAGAATATAACGTCCCAAAAGTAGCAAAACCAAAATACCAGGAAGTATTAGAACTACTCCATCAATCTCGTACACTACCGAGCACAAAAAAAATCCAATAAAAAATTGCAAAGCAACGCATATCTTCAATGGACATTATAACTATAAAAATACACCTCAAAGATTAACTCGGAGAAACATTATGCTAGGCGAATATCAAACGTTTGTTTCCTCGGAAATAGAAATGCTGAATTTATTGCATGAGCAACTGTCAACTTCTAATGCTCAAGACTTGGTAATTATGGGAGGACACTTTATGCTCTTCTATGATCCCGATTCAAATTTATTGATACCTGGCATATTTCAGGATTTACCAAGTGGACATATGCGGGAAAAAGTCAGCAATCGAGTAGGAATCTTCCCTTTATATACTTGGGACCTTGCACTTGAAATAGCCAAGTATCATTTAACGAATAGTCATAAAAAAGTTAAATTCTTGATCTTGATAAATGATTGGCAGTATGTTCCAGAGTTTGGCTCTGCTAGCGAACACCGCAAAATATTTTATCATAACTTTAAAAACATTCCTGACTCCTACAAAAAATCAATAAAACGACAGGGGATTTTTTCAGAAAATGACATACTACCTAGTCGCAAGAACAACCTAGCGTTTCCAGAAACCTGGCTCAAGTATAGATTTCAAAAAAGCGCTACGAAGCTAGTGAAGCAAGGAAAGCTAGAAAGGCAATATATTGGCGGAAACTCAAAGAAAAGCGAAATCTCATTTATTGATAAGCAAGGAAATTGCAGCCCACTTATAAGCTGCGGTGTGACTGGCTGCGCAGGCGAAATAACCGAAATGTTACGTGAAATATATGGTTATGGTCATAGGTTGATTCTCTTATTCGCACCTAATGAATGCCACTCCCCGGTTAGGGTGGGTATACAAATTGCGCTGAAACTCTATGAGCTGTCAGGGATGAAAATTGTCGTTGCTGATCCGGGCGGTAGCGGCGAACTGAGCGCCGACTCTATTTATAAAAACATGGTGAGCGTGTCAGTTTTTATATCATAAAAAATAATAAAAATTATGCTCGTTTACCCTCCGCCGACGAGGCCTATTATGAAAACTATATATTTGGATTTTGCGGCTACGACAAGATGTGAAAACGAGGTTATTGATGGTATGCAGCCGTACTACACAGATGATTATGGTAACTCATCTTCTCCTCATGTAATGGGTAGGATCGCCCACCACGCTGTCAATAGTTCACGTGATAAAATAGCAAACCTTTTACATGCAGACCCCTCTGACATATTATTTACATCAGGTGCTACTGAAAGCAATAACATTGTAGTGTTAGGCGCTTTTGCATACGGTGAGACCGCTCCCTCAAATGCAGTTTTTTTACCGATTGATCATAAGTCTATTATTGAGGCCGCCCGCGAACTCGCCCGCAGAGGTGTAGAAGTCCGTTACGTGAAATACGATACTAATGGCAGAATTTGCAGGCACTCTTTAGAAGCAGCCATCGATATCAATACGAAATTATTAAGTGTCTGCCATGTAAATTCCGAGATCGGAATAATTCAAGACTTGGAAATGCTAACGGAAATTATTGCTTCAAGGGATCTAATTTTTCATCTCGATATCGTCCAGTCGCTTGGAAAAATTCAATTCGATCTGAGAAAATCGCGTATAGATTGCGCCTCTTTTTCTGCCCATAAAATCGGCGGACCAAAAGGGGTTGGAGGTTTATATTTGAATCAAAAAACCCGTGCAAAATTACGACCACTTTTTTTTGGTGGAGAACTTAATAGCTTGCGAAGTGGAACCACACCAACCCCGCTTGCTGTTGGATTCGGCATAGCGTGCGAATTAAGAGCTAAAGCCAACTTATTATCGGAGTGGACTCGGGTAGATACTCTGAAAGCATTATTCCTGTCTGCGCTCCGCGCCTACGGGGTAAAATTTGAACTCAATACACACTCTGAGCACATCCTCCCTCATATACTAAACGTGCGTTTTCACACAGCAAGGTCTGAGACACTAATAAGCGCATTGAAAGAAGTTTGTATTGCATCAGGCTCAGCATGCAACTCTAGCAATCTGCAAGCTTCCTATGTCTTAAGAGGCATAGGTCTAAGTGACGAACAAGCAAATTGTTCGATTAGGGTATCTATAAGCCCGACCCTAAAAGAACACGAGATTAAAGCAGCGGCTGAAATGATTGCCGCCGAAGTACTAAAACTTTAACGCCTTGCTTGAGGCAGGAAATCGACTATGAAACGTTCAAATTTTTTTATAATTAAAGGCGGAAACTCATCCGAAAAAGACGTTTCACTCAGAACAGCAACGTGCGTAGAAGCAGCCTTTTCTAGAATGGGCATCAACTATCGATCTCAAACCATAAGATCATCTTTTGATCTAGCGGCGCTTCCCTTGAAGGAAGTGGATTATGTATTTAATGCTATGCACGGCGGCGACGGAGAAAACGGTATTGTTCAGAGCATATTGGATTTGTCGGGGGTTCCCTATAATGGTGCTAATCGCGAAACAAGTACTGTTTGCATGAGTAAATTCCTAACGAGGTGTGTGGCCTCAGCCAATGCTATTACAGTGCCCAAAGGCGTTATTGGAGCAACTGATAACTTTTTCAACCTGCAGCGTTTGCTAGGTAACCGGTTCATTGTGAAACCGGACTCACAGGGCTGTAGCATAGGTGTAAATTTGGTCAGTGACGAAGATCAATTTAAACGTGCCGTTTTAGAAGCTTGCCAGTTTAATGATCGATTGCTATTTGAAGAATTCATTTATGGCCGAGAAATAACTGTCGCAATTCTTGACGGACAGATATTACCCTTTTTATCTATACGCCACTCCCAAGACATTTTTAATTTTGACGCCAAGTTTAAATCAAAAGATACACTATATGACGTTGCCAACAGTCTATCTGCACACGTATCTGACTTGATCCGAGCAAATGTAAACACGATGCGCGCAACTCTAAAGCTGGAGCGTTATGCGAGGTTTGATTTTATTATAAGAGACGACACTCCTTACCTGCTTGAAATAAACACATTGCCAGGCCTGAACACTCAGAGTGTTTTCGTAAAAGCATGCCTTCTGGCAGGCATACATTATGATGAAATGATCCGCAAAATAATCGGCAGCTCGCACATCCGCGTTTAAGTGATTTTTTTTCATCGAGGTGCTCTGATGAAACGTCTCAGCCAAGCTAATGCGCTTATAAATCTATCGCTATGCTTATTGGTGTTCATTTGGGTGATCGGTTGGTTTTTCACAATGAGCGGCCTGGATAAATCTACTCCGTTCTCTTTTTCTGCACTTCGCTTTTTGATAGCTGCTTTAGTGATGCATTTACTGATATTTTTGGGGGCTCGCCATGCCCGATACACACTGCAGGAATGGTTTTTTATTTTACTGGTCGGCATTTTCCAAACAACGATGATGTTTTCTCTTGCCTCCTACGGAATGATCGAGGTCGGATTGTCCAAGGCAGCGATTTTAATATATTCAACGCCTGTTTGGACTAGCCTATTAGGTTGGTATTTTTTAAGCGAACGACTTTCAATCTTTAAATTTTTTGGCTTGGCTTTTGCCTGCTTAGGCATACTTTTAATATCGATTCCCAGCTTTTTTTACGGCAGTGGAATTGGTGTTCTTCTGTTGATTGGATCATCGCTATCCTGGTCTGTCTCTAGTGTGATATTGAAATCCCGACTTGCTCGAAAGGATATGATTTGCATCACCGCATGGCAGATGACATTTGGTTCAATTGGACTGATTGCCTTGGCTTTTTATGTCGACGGTCAAATTGTTTTTGAGGTGGGATTTGAAGGTCTTTTTGCATTAATCTACGTAAGTTTAGGCGCCTCCGTAGTAGGCTTTACGTTGTGGTTTTATATCGTTTCACGTGTGGACTTGATTCGTTCAAGCATGGCCTCATTATTTGTTCCGGTGTCTGTGCTTATCATCCAGGAGGTCCGAGCGGGAGAGCGTTTAGACCTTATTCTTGTGGTGGCGTCTGTCTTCATTGTTTTGGGGTTGATCATGGTCATCATCGGAACTCAAGTTGGGAAAAAATCAGGGGATCGGTGAACGTTTCTACCTCGACCCGGTGAGGAAAGAATTTGCGCTGCACACACAGATCATCACCCGTTGCAACCGAGTGCTCACCCGCCCTCCCAGATTCGATCATCGCCCTCAAGGTGCTGCCGATCTGCGATGGCGCGGCAACGACAAAATACACATTGCTGATATTAATGAGGTTTTATGATTCTACATTTTAATAATTAGGATAGAACCAATCGGCATTTTACAGACCCGGCCGCAGCCCCTAGTTTTGACGTGAATAACCGACCCCTTGCCTGGCGGAGGTGTTAATCACGTACTCGACAAGGACAGACCATGAGCATTGAATTCATCGGCTACATTGGTGGCCACCACGCTTCCGAGATACACCCGCGCAGCGGCCCGACCCTGCAACCGGACTACGTTGAAACCGTGGCCCGCGCCCACGAAGAGGCCGGCTTCGACCGCGCCCTGGTGGCCTTCCATTCCAATAGCCCGGACAGCACGCTGATTGCCTCGCACGCCGCCAGCGTGACCCAAAAGCTGCAGTTTCTGATTGCCCACCGCCCGGGTTTCGCCCAGCCCACGCTGGCTGCACGCCAGTTCAGCACGCTGGATGTATTCAACGGCGGGCGCACTGCGGTGCACATCATCACCGGCGGCGATGACCGCGAGCTGCGCGCCGACGGCAGCTACATCGGCAAGGACGAACGCTACGCACGCACCGACGAATACCTCAGCGTGGTCCGCCAGGAATGGACCCGTGAGCAGCCCTTCGATTTCTCTGGCACCTACTACCAAGTCGAAGGCGCGCACTCGACCGTGAAGTCACCGCAACAGCCGCATATTCCGCTGTACTTCGGCGGCTCTTCAGCGGCGGCGATTGCGGTGGCGGGCAAGCATGCCGACGTGTATGCGCTGTGGGGTGAAACCTACGAACAGGTGCGCGAAGTCGTCACCCAAGTGCGCGCTGAAGCGGCCAAGCATGGGCGTACGATTCGTTTCAGTTTGTCGTTGCGGCCGATCCTCGCCGAGACCGAAGAACTGGCCTGGGCACGCGCCGAGAGCATTTTGCAGCAGGCCACGCAGTTGGCCGAGAAGAATGGCTTTGTAAAGCGTGAACCGCCGAACGAAGGCTCGCGCCGGTTACTGGCGGCAGCGGCGCAAGGGTCGCGGCTGGATAAGCGCTTGTGGACCGGAATCGCCGGGTTGCTCGGGGCGCAAGGCAATTCAACTGCGTTGGTGGGCACCGCCGAGCAGGTCGCAGAGGCATTGTTGGATTACTACGACTTGGGGATTACCACCTTCCTGATTCGCGGCTTTGACCCGCTCAATGATGCGATTGATTACGGCAAGCGACTGATCCCGCTTACGCGACAACTGGTTGCAGAACGCGAGCAGGCCAAAAAAGTCGCTTAACCACACCTTGAAACCCATGTGGGAGGGGGCTTGCTCCCGATAGCGGTACATCAGGCATACAGGTGGCGCCTGACACACTGCAATCGGGAGCAAGCCCCCTCCCACAAAAGGCCAATCTCACAACAGCCCTCCCCCACACAAAGCCCCTCTTACAAGGCCCCCACACAAGGCTCCTTTCACCTTTGGATCTGCTACGGGCTCAGGGTCAGTTTTTGTAGTCTGTATCGGTGCGCTCCAACTGCCTGATCAACGCATTCCAATGCCGCGCGACCCCTGGCCCATCACCTGCTTTAAACACCTCAGCCTGCTTCTCGACCTTGGCCACAACCTCGGCTGGCGGGAACACCAATTCCGCATTCCCCGCCGCCTGCGCCGCAATCTGAATGTTGCACGCACGCTCCAGCCCCTGCAGTTGCTGAAACGCATGCTCCACACTCACCCCCGCCGTCAACAAACCATGGTTACGCAAGATCATCACGCTCTTGTCGCCCAAGTCCGCGACCAGCCGCTCACGCTCGTCCAGGTCCAGCGCCACGCCTTCATAACCGTGGTACGCCACGCGCCCGGAAAAACCAATCGAATGCTGAGAGATCGGCAACAAACCTTCCTTCTGCGCCGACACCGCAATACCGTCACGGGTGTGCGTGTGCAGCACCGCTTGCAAGTCGTGGCGGGCCGCATGAATGGCGCTGTGGATCACGTAGCCTGCGTAATTGATGCCCAGGCCGGTAGGGTCGTCGACGATAGTGCCGTCGAGGTCGACCTTGACCAGATTGGAGGCGCTGATTTCATCAAACAATAGCCCAAAGGCGTTGATCAGAAAATGCTCGTCCGGCCCCGGCACACGGGCGGAGAAGTGCGTGTAGATGTGGTCAGTCCACTTGTACAAGGCCGCCAGTCGATAGGCGGCGGCCAGTTTGACGCGCACCTCCCACTCTTGTGGAGTGACACGCTGACGGACGTTGCTGGACACGCTGGATAGGGAGGTGACGCTGCTCATGGCAAAACTTCCTGGATGGCCTTAAGGACTTCCAGTCAGCCTAGGGGATGGCCAAAAATAATAAAAAGCACATTTTAATCTAAGCTAATTATTATTTTTTTTCATACTGACCTTCCCCAAATCAGGCCGCGCTACGAACCTTCTGCAGGGCGTCCGTCACCCACTTGCCAAATGCATCCACCGGCCCTTGCAGGTTGCCGAGAAAATGCGGGTAGATCAGCCACAGGTCCATCACCGGCTTGAAGTCCTTGAGCGGCATGACCGCCAATTGTTCGCGATGCGCGCTGCGCTCCAATAAAGGACGGGGCACCAGGCCCAAGCCCAAGCCGTCGGCCACCAGCCCCAACTGCAGCTCGGTACCGAAGGTTTCCAGGTTAACCCGCAGGACCAGGCCCTGGTCGGACAAGGTGCGCTGCAAACCCGCGCGAAAACCGCAACCATCCGGGTTCAGAACCCAGCCGTTCTGGTACACATCCGCGAGCTTGCAGGGCTTCTTCGGCAGTTGCGCCTTGGCGCACACCACCACCAATTCCATCTTGCCGATGGACTCGCCAACGATGTTGTCCGGGAAGATCTTGCCCGCCGGGAATAGCGCCGCGGCCGCATCCAGCTCGCCGCGTTCGATCTTGCCGACCAATTGGCTGCCCCAGCCCGTGGCGACCTGGGCACGCAGGTCGGGGTATTGCGTGCGCAGGTGCTTGAGCGCATCCAGCAGCACCACGTCGCCAATGGTCTGCGGCACACCCAGGCGCAACAAGCCGGTGGGCGGCGCATCGGTGGCCACCAGTTCACGCAGCGCATCCATCTCGCGCAGGATCAACCGGCATTGCTCATAAACCCGGGTGCCGATCAGCGTGGGCTTGAGCGGCTTGGTGTTGCGGTCGAACAGCTCCACACCCAATGCCTGCTCAAAGTTCTGCACGCGGCGGGTAATGGCCGGCTGGGTCAGTTGCAACGACTCAGCGGCATGGCTGATGGACTGGCAACGAATCACTTCGACAAAGGCATCGATATCATCAATTTTCATTTTGGCCGCGCATAGAGAACAGTCATTAAGATGTGCGCCAAGCATAGTTGTCGCAACGCTATCTGAATAGCCCGCGCTGTGATCGATAACGTCTAACGCTATTCAGCGCGGTTCTAAATTACCTTCGGCTATAAGCTAATCATTAAAAAATAGCATATTAAATATAAACATTATGCTTAGATAAACCGATCAATCCACACCCGTTACGTTATCTGATGGAATTGCCATGACTCAGGCCCGACACCCCGAACGACTCAGAGCCTTTATAGGCGCCCTGGCGGAATTGATCGACGGCAACCCACGCGAAGGCGACCTGTTGCACCGTGGCGGCAAGCTATTGGCGCAACTGGTGAGCCACGATGACTGGCTGCCCGACGAATACGCGCAACCCGACCCCGAGCGCTACCAGCAATTTTTGCTGCATGCCGACTCGCGCCAGCGCTTCAGCGTCGTCAGTTTTGTCTGGGGGCCGGGGCAACGCACGCCGATTCATGACCATCGGGTGTGGGGGCTGATTGGCATGTTGCGCGGCGCGGAGCTTTCGCAAGGTTTTGAACGCGCACCGGGCGGCAGCCTCGTCGCCGAAGGCCAACCGATTCAGTTGGTGCCCGGCCAAGTCGAGGCGGTGTCGCCCAAGGTCGGCGACATCCATCAGGTCAGCAATGCGCACAGCGACCAGGTGTCCATCAGCATTCATGTGTATGGCGCCAATATCGGTGCCGTGCGCCGCGCGGTGTACCAGCCCGACGGCAGCGAAAAACTGTTTATCTCCGGTTATTCCAACGCCTACCTCCCGAACATCTGGGATTTGTCCAAAGAAAAGAGCCCTGCCCTATGACCCGCGTATCGAACCGCAGCTTCGCCCAGATTCGCCAGGCCCTGTTGGCCCATGAAGAAGTCGCATTGGTGGACGTGCGTGAGGAAGCGCCGTTTGCCGAGGCTCACCCGCTGTTCGCTGCGAATATCCCGCTGTCCAAGCTCGAACTGGAGGTGTATTCGCGCATTCCGCGCCGCGATACCCACATCACCGTTTACGACAACGGTGAAGGGCTGGCCAGTCGCGCCGCCGAGCGCCTGGTTGCGCTGGGCTACACCCACGTAGGCCTGCTCGACGGTGGCCTTGAAGGGTGGCGCCGCGCCGGTGGCGAGCTGTTTATCGATGTGAACGTGCCAAGCAAAGCCTTTGGTGAACTGGTCGAGAGCGAGCGCCATACGCCGTCCCTGGCCGCCGAAGACGTGCAAGCGTTGCTCGACAGCCAAGCCGATGTGGTGGTGCTCGACGCCCGCCGCTTCGACGAATACCAGACCATGAGCATTCCCACCGGCATCAGCGTGCCCGGTGCCGAGTTGGTGTTGCGCGCGCGTGAACTGGCGCCCGACCCGGCCACCCGAATCATCGTCAACTGTGCAGGGCGTACCCGCAGCATTATCGGCACCCAGTCGCTGATCAACGCGGGCGTGGCCAACCCGGTGTCGGCCTTGCGCAACGGCACCATCGGCTGGACCCTGGCCGGGCAGAAGCTCGCGCATGGCCAATCGCGCCGCTTTGCGCCGACCGCTGAAGAACATCGCCAGCTCGCCGCTGAGGCTGCACGCCGCGTGGCCGACACCGCCGGCGTCGGCCGTGCCAGCCTCGCCGACCTGCAACGCTGGCAGTCGGAACCGGGCCGCACCACCTACCTGTTCGACGTGCGCACCCCGGAAGAATTCGAAGCCGGCCACGTGCCGGGCGCGCGCTCAACGCCGGGCGGCCAGTTGGTGCAGGAAACCGACCACGTCGCCAGCGTGCGCGGCGCGCGGTTGGTGCTGGTGGATGATGACGGCGTGCGCGCCAACATGTCGGCGTCCTGGCTGGCCCAACTGGGCTGGGACGTGCAGGTACTGGATGGCCTGGACGCGGCGCACTTCAGCCAACAGGGCACTTGGGTGGCGCCTGTTCCCGCGCCACCGCAGGCCGAATTGATCAGCCCGCAGACCCTCGCCGAATGGCTGGAACATGGCGACACCGTGGTGCTGGATTTCACCGCCAGCGCCAATTACGTCAAACGCCACATCCCCGGCGCCTGGTGGGCCTTGCGCGCGCAACTGCCCGAGGCGTTGGCCAACGTGCCGTCTGCCCAGCGTTATGTACTCACCTGCGGCAGCAGCCAACTGGCGCGCTGGGCGGTGGCCGACGTCGAAGCCATTACCGGCAAGCAAGTTTTTCTGCTGCAAGACGGCACGGCTGGCTGGATCAATGCGCAGTTGCCGCTCGAAGAAGGCGAAACGCATTTGGCTTCGCCGCGTATTGATCGCTACCGCCGACCTTACGAAGGCACCGACAGCCCCAAGGAGGCTATGCAGGCTTACCTGGATTGGGAATATGGCCTGGTCGCCCAATTGGCCCGCGACGGCACGCATGGTTTCTATGTGATTTGAGGCTTAAGTGGCAAGCCCTCTTGTTGGGATGAGCGGTTTTGTGTGGCGAGCGGGCTTGTGTGGCGAGCGGGCTTGCTCGCGCTGGGCTGCGAAGTAGCCCCTTTAATGAGGATTGCAGTGTTTCAGGCACTCCTCAGCGCCTGGTTTTGGGGCTGCTTCGCAGCCCAACGCGAGCAAGCCCGCTCGCCACAGAGATCCCGTTCGCCACAGAAAGCTACCGCCCACCAAATGCATAAAACAAATAATCAAACCTTACATAATCAATTATTTTAATAATTAACATATAACCAAAAAGAACTTCACAGCCAGTTTTTATAGGCATAACGTTAACCCCTCACCGACCCCTTCTCCAGGCGGAGGTAGCAAACCCCTTTATTGATCTGCCTGGAGCCCGCATCTCATGGTCTTTACCACTCCCTTCAAACGCCTGCTCCTGGGCACCACGCTCGCCCTCAGCCTGATCACCACGGCCCATGCCGCCGACCTGCAGCCGCTGCGGGTGGCCAACCAGAAATCCACGATCAAGGCGCTGCTGGAAGTCTCCGGCGAAACCAAAAACCTGCCCTATCAAATCCAGTGGTCGGAGTTCCCCTCCGCCTCGCCACTGGGCGAAGCTTTGAATGCCGGCGCCGTGGATGTCGGCGCGCTCGGCGATGCGCCGTACGTGTTCGCCCTCGGTGCTGGCGCTGCGCTCAAGGTGGTCAGCATCATCCACGCCGAGGGGCGCAACACCACCGCGCTGCTGGTGCCCAAAGGCTCGCCGATCCAGACGGTGGCCGACCTCAAGGGCAAAAAAATTGTCACCGGGCGCGGCTCGATCGGCCATTACCTGGCGATCAAGGCGCTGGCCAGCGCCGGCCTGACCACCCAGGACGTACAGTTCATTTTCCTGCTGCCCAGCGAATCACGCCTGGTACTGGATAACGGCACCGTCGACGCGTGGGCCACCTGGGACCCCTACACCACCGTGGTCACCTCGCAAAGCCAGGCCCGCGTGCTGATCAGCGGCAACCAACTGTTGAGCAACCACCTGTACCTCGCGGCCACCCGCCAGGCCATCGCCGATAAGCGCCCGCAACTGGACGACTTTGTCGCCCGCGTCGACCGCGCTTACGCCTGGGCCAACACCCACCCCAATGAGTACGCCGCCGCTCAGGCGAAGATCACCCGCCTGCCGTTGGCGGTGCACGTCGAGGTGGCCAAGGCCACACACCTGACCCCGGTGATGATCGACGACAGCGTGATCAGCGGCCTGCAAGCCACTGCCGACACTTATCAAAAAGAAGGCCTGATTACCCAACACATCGACGTGTCGCAGGGCTTCGACAAGAGTTTCAACGCCAAGCGTGTGCCACTTTCCCAAGCATCGCGCTGATAAAAAGCATCGCGCCACAAGGAGCAGAACATGAGCAAGCCACGTCAATTGAAACTCGGTGCCATGGTCCACGGAGTCGGCCACGGCTGGGGCGAATGGCGCCACCCACAGGCGCTGCCGAATGCCAGTACTGATTTTGCGTTCTACAAGCAGCAGACTGAACTGGCCGAGGCGGCCAAGTTCGACTTCGTTTTCATTGCCGACAGCCTGCATATCCACGCCAAGTCCAGCCCGCACTACCTCAACCGGTTCGAGCCGCTGACTATCCTCTCGGCGCTGGCCGCGTTGACCACCCATATCGGCTTGGTCGCCACCGTGACCGTCAGCTACACCGAGCCCTACCAGGTGGCGCGCCAGTTCGCGTCGCTGGACCATATCAGCGGCGGCCGCGCTGGCTGGAACGTGGTCACGTCGTGGCTGAGCGGCACCGCCGATAACTTCAGCAAGGCCGAGCACCCACCGCATGTCGTGCGCTACCGCATCGCCAAGGAACACGTCGACACCGTTAAAGGCCTGTGGGACTCCTGGGAAGACGACGCCTTTACCTACAACAAGCACAGCGGCGAGTTTTTCGCCCCGGGCAAGCTGCATGCGCTGAACCACAAAGGCGAGTTTTTCTCGGTAAAAGGCCCCTTGAATATCGCGCGCTCACGCCAGGGCCAGCCGGTGATTTTTCAGGCCGGCACTTCCGAAGACGGGCGTAACTTTGCCGCGCAAAACGCCGACGCAATCTTTGTGCACGTCGAGAGCATTGAAGAAGGCCTGGCCTACACCCAAGACCTGAAACGCCGCGCCCAAGGCTTTGGCCGTGACGCCGACAGCCTGTCGATCCTGCCGGGTATTCGCCCGATTGTCGGGCGTGACGCCGCCGAAGTGGAAAGCCGCTATCAGCAGGCCGTGGACCTGGTGACCATCGAAGACGCGATTGTCGCCCTCGGCCGGCCCTTCAATGACCATGATTTCAGCCAATATCCGCTGGATGAGGCGTTCCCGGAGCTCGGCGACCTCGGCTCCAACAGCCAAAAAGGCGGCTCTGACCGCATCAAGCAATTGGCCCGTGACGAAGGCCTGACGCTGCGCGAAGTGGCGCTGCGTTTTTCGCGGCCCAAGCGTGATTTTGTCGGTACTCCCGAGCAAGTCGCCGATACGCTGCAGGCCTGGTTCGAGACCGGCGCCAGCGATGGCTTCATCATCAACTCGGTGTTGCCGGACGGCTTGCAGTACTTCACCGAATGGGTGGTGCCAGTGTTGCAGCAACGCGGGCTGTTTCGCAGCGAGTACAGCGGCCACACCCTGCGCGATAACCTTGAACTGCAAGTGCCGGCCAACCGTTACAGCGTCGCCGCCGAGGTCGAAGAACAGGTGGAGGCGTTGGCATGAGCCTATCCTCGCAACCCTCCTTGCGCTCGGTCGAAGTCGCCAACTTCGAAGCGTTGCTGGAACGCCTCAGTGGTGAGCTGGCCGCCACCGCTCACGTGTATGACGAGAGCGGCGCCTTCCCCCACGAAAACTTCAAGCGGCTGCATGACCACGGCCTGGTCGCGCTCACCGTGCCCAAGGCCCTCGGCGGCGGCGGTGCCAGCTTGCCAAGGGCGCGCAAGGCCATCAGCGCGATTGCCAAGGGCGAGCCTTCCACTGCGCTGATTCTGGTGATGCAGTACCTGCAACACACGCGTCTGCAAGACAGCAAAACCTGGCCGCAGCACCTGCGCGTGCAAGTGGCCGAAGACGCGGTGCGCAACGGCGCGCTGATCAACGCCCTGCGCGTCGAACCCGACCTCGGCACACCGGCCCGCGGCGGCTTGCCGGCGACCACCGCAGTGCGCACCGCCGAGGGCTGGCGCATCAGCGGGCGCAAAATTTATTCCACTGGCAGCCATGGCCTGAGCTGGTTCAGCGTGTGGGCGCGCAGCAACGATGAGGACCCGCTGGTAGGTGCCTGGCTGGTGCCGAAAAACAGCCCCGGCGTGAGCATCATCGACACCTGGGACCACTTGGGCATGCGCGCCACGTGCAGCCATGAAGTGGTGTTCGACAACGTGCTGGTGCCGCTGGACCACGCGGTCAGCGTCAGCCCGTGGAGCGCACCGCAACCGGAGCTGGATGGCGATGGTTTGCTGTGGATGTCGGTGTTGTTGTCCTCGGTGTATGACGCCGTGGCACAGGCCGCGCGCGATTGGCTGGTGAACTGGCTGGAAGAACGCACGCCCTCGAACCTCGGCGCCGCGCTGTCGACCTTGCCCCGCTTTCAGGAGATCGTCGGCCATATCGACACGCTGCTGTTTGCCAACCGCAGCCTGCTCGACGCGGCTGCCGACGGCCACACACCGGTCGCCAACGCCGCGCAGTTGAAGTACCTGGTGACCGGCAATGCGATCCGCGCCGTCGAGTTGGCCATCGAGGCCTCGGGCAACCCCGGCCTGTCGCGCCACAGCCCGCTGCAACGGCATTACCGCGACGTGCTCTGCAGTCGCGTGCACACCCCACAGAACGATGCGGTGTTGCAGGGCGTCGGCAAAGCGCTGTTCGCCCAACGTCAAAAGGAACGCACATGAGCCAGGTGATTATCGCCAGCCAGTTGGACGAAGATTACAACCAGGTCATTCGCGCACGCCTGGCGCCGCTGTATCCCGAAGCGCAGGTGATCGGCGTGCCGGTTGGCGTACCGAGCGACCTGCCGCCGCAGGCGAATATTCTGCTGCTGCGCCCGATCAATGTGCGTGGCTACAGCGCACCGCACACGCCACCGCCCGGCTGGCCGTATGGCGCGCAGTGGGTGCACCTGGTGTCTTCGGGCATCGACTTTTACCCGCAATGGCTGTTCAACGGCCCGCCGGTCACCACCTCGCGTGGCAGCGCCGCCGACAACTTGGCCGAGTTCGCGCTGGCGGCGATCTTTGCCGCAGCCAAGCACCTGCCGGACATCTGGGTGAATAACGCCGAGTGGAACTTCACTGCGCTAAGGCCGCTCAAGGGCACCACGCTGGGGATTCTCGGCTTTGGCGCAATTGGCCAACGCCTGGCGCAAAAGGCCCAGGCGCTGGGCATTCATGTGGTCGCGCTGCGCCACAGCCAAACGCCGGTTGAGGTGGCCGGCGTGGAGGCCGCGCGGGACATCCACGACCTGTTTGCCCGCGCCGACCACCTGGTACTCGCGGCGCCGCTGACCGAGGCCACGCGGCATATCATCAACCGTGACGTGCTCGGCAGCGCCAAGCCGGGGCTGCACCTGATTAACATCGCGCGCGGTGGTTTGCTTGATCAGGCGGCGCTGCTGGAAGCGCTGGACAGGGGCCAGGTCGGCCTGGCGTCGCTCGACGTGACCGAACCGGAACCGTTGCCGGACGGGCACCCGTTGTACAGCCATCCACGCGTGCGCTTGTCACCGCACACCTCGGCGATTTCCACCAACAGCCGGCAAGAGATTGCCGATACGTTTGTGGCGAATCTGCAGCGCTATGTAAGCGGCTCGGAGCTGCAAAACATTGCCAACCGGTAACTGAGGAGAGCGGGCTTGCCGCAACAGCCCGCTCGCCACAGATAAACCGGTTTGAACGCCGTCTAACCTGCAGAAGCCAAATTTTTCAAGTTGGCCTCAGCATCGTCTCTGGCCAAATACAAGAAGCCTTTGCCTTCCTGGACTTTGATTAACGCCTTCATACCGACCAATTTCTCCAAGTCCTTACGCGCGGTATTCTCCGAAATATCATAGTCGTGGGTGAGTTCCTTGGGCGTGAAAATGCGCCCTGGATGGGCGAGCACTTTTTTCAAGAAGTGAGCTTGCCGATAATTAAAATTATCTTTTAGACGCAAGGCGTCCAGCCACACCACCAACGCCTCAGCTTCTTCTCTTTTATATTCGAAATAATCCATGAACTCATTAATTGCGCGCTCGATAATCCGCAACTGATAAATCACGAAATAAGTCAAATCAAACGAATCAGTCTCAGTATAAACATACGAGCGCGCGTACTGCACAGGGGCTTGTTTTAGTAGAGTACTTATTGAAATATATTCAAAAGACCAATAACCGCTTTTGAGCATAAACCAATAAAACAAGCAGCGCGCGGTCCGACCGTTACCATCCCTGAAAGGATGCTCGTAGCCAATCATGAAATGCAAAATAATCGCCTTTACCACCGGATGTATAAAGGCCCGCCCATCCTGCCCATCGTGCCTGTCATTGGCAAAAAGGCATAGCGCTTCCAGTCGCGCCGGCAGCAACGCGGCTTGGGGAGGCTGGTGAATAACTTCATCACCTGCCCCGCCAACAAAAATATCATCAGCGTCTCTGACCTGACCCGGATGAACATTTTCTTCGTTTATCCCCGCCGTCGCTATGCTATGAAACTCACAGATCAGATCGATAGAAAGACGCTCACCCTTATTGTACTTGGCGCTTTTCATAAGCTGATAATTATTAAGAATCATGCGCTCGTCATCATTTTGAGGCGCGCGCTCCTTAGCTAACATATCCTTTGCAATCTCACGCGTCGTTGCAGCCCCTTCTAACTGCGCACTGGATATCGCCTCTTCCATCATCAAGGAGTCGACCAGATACTTATTATCATCACGCTGCTTGTTAGAGGATTCGGCCTCTACACCCAATCTTGACGCCACTAACTCAATGCCGTGAATAACCGCACTACAAAAATCGGTCATGTACAATAAAAACGGATTGTCACACTCACTTCGGAGTTCAAGGGTCTTACTTCCATAGGACCGAGACATTTTGGTCGCAGCCCACGCGGCCTCTTTATTGACACCCGGCGCGGGGTGTCTTCTGAATTCATCCCAATGCAGATATCTGCCTTTGTCATCAACAGCTTTATAGGTGCTTGCCAGCTCAAAAATCTTTAAGCCATGCTGTTTTAGCAGCACACCGAAATCGGTGGGCTTGTGGATTTTAGCCATCGCTGAAACTCAATTTTTAAAAATTGAGTTGATCCTTACGCGTGAGCTTCAGAGTGTCAAGGCCCAAGAAAACAGGTACCGCACTGATGCGGCGCCTGAACCGCCCCTCACAGCTGACGCATAGCGCTTGCGAGAAGCTCGCCAATCACGACCGGGTGCGCCAGAGCAACGGAGGCAGAGAGCTAAAAAGCGCCTTAAGCTCAGATCGAAAGAGTATTTATTGAATGGTTTTTAGAACCTTAAGATTGGGTATATTTCGTTGAAGATCGAGCGCGCCATGTCTATTCGTCGTCCCCTCGCCATGCTCATCGGGCTACTGGCCTTTTCCGTTGCCGTGAGTGCCGAGGCCCAGCAAACCGTGCGTATCGGTTACCAGAAATCCTCAACCCTGATCACTCTGCTAAAAACCCAAGGCACCCTGGAAAAAGCCCTCAAGGCCGACAATATCGACGTGAGCTGGCACGAGTTCCCCAGTGGCCTGCCGCTGCTCGAAGCGCTGAACGTGGGCAATGTGGATATCAGCGCCGACGTAGCCGACACCGTGCCGATCTTCGCGCAGGCGGCGCACGCCAAACTGACTTACTTCGCCCAAGAGGCGCCCTCGCCTTCAGCCCAAGCCATTGTGGTGCGCAAGGACTCACCGATTCAGCAATTGGCGGATTTGAAAGGCAAGAAAATCGCCGTGACCAAGGCCGCCGGCACTCACTATTTGCTGATTGCTGCGCTGGCCAAAGCCGGCCTGGCGTTCTCGGACATCGAGCCCGCCTACTTGTCGCCGGCTGACGGTCGCGCGGCGTTCGAGAACAACAAGGTTGACGCCTGGGTCACCTGGGAACCCTTCCTCACCAGCGTGCAGCGGCAACTGCCAACGCGCACACTGGCCGATGGCGTTGGGCTGGCCAGTTACAAACGCTATTACCTGACCGGAACGCCGTACGCCAAGGCGCATCCCGACGTATTGAAGCGCGTATATGAGCAACTGGAAAAGGCGGGCCAGTGGGTCAAAACCCACCCGCAGGACGCGGCAAAAGTGCTCGGCCCGCTGTGGGGCAACCTGGACGTGGCCACGGTTGAGGCCGCCAACGCGCACCGCAGTTATCAGGTGCAGCCAGTGACGATTGATCAGTTGGGCGAACAACAGAAGATTGCCGATGCGTTCTTCAAGGCTGGGCTGTTGCCCAAGGCGGTGGACGCCAAGGATGTAGACACCTGGAAGCCCTGAAGGCTGCCAGCCTCAAACTGTGGGAGGGAGCTTGCTCCCGATGGCGGTGAGTCAGTCAGCTTATGCATCGACTGAAACTCAGCCATCGGGAGCAAGCCCCCTCCCACAGTTTTGATGTGCAGGCGTTGCCGATGCGTTTTTCAAGGCCGGGCTATTGCCCAAGGCGGTGGACGCCAAGGATGTAGACACCTGGAAGCCCTGAAGGCTGCCAGCCTCAAACTGTGGGAGGGGGCTTGCTCCCGATGGCGGTGTGTCAGTCAGCTTATGCATCGACTGAAACTCAGCCATCGGGAGCAAGCCCCCTCCCACCGTTTTGATGTGCAGGCGTTGCCGATGCGTTCTTCAAGGCTGGGCTATTTTGCCCAAGGCGGTGGACGCCAAGGATGTAGACACCTGGAAGCCCTGAAAGCTGCCAGCTTCAAACTGTGGGAGGGGGCTTGCTCCCGATGGCGGTGTGTCAGATAAGTATTTTTCAACTGATACACCGCAATCGGGAGCAAGCCCCCTCCCACCGTTTTGATGTGCAGGCGTTGCCGATGCGTTCTTCAAGGCTGGGCTATTTTGCCCAAGGCGGTGGACGCCAAGGATGTAGACACCTGGAAGCCTTGATGCCTGCCAGCTTTAAACTGTGGGAGGGGGCTTGCTCCCGATGGCGGTGAGTCAGTCAGCTTATGCATCGGCTGAAACTCAGCTATCGGGAGCAAGCCCCCTCCCACCGTTTTGATGTGCAGGCGTTGCCGATGCATTCTTCAAGGCTGGGCTATTTTGCCCAAGGCGGTGGACGCCAAGGATGTAGACACCTGGAAGCCCTGAAGGCTGCCAGCCTCAAACTGTGGGAGGGGGCTTGCTCCCGATGGCGGTGTGTCAGTCAGCTTATGCATCGGCTGAAACTCAGCTATCGGGAGCAAGCCCCCTCCCACAATTGACCGCGTTCGGCGTGTGATTTTGATCTGAGCCTCTACGGGTGCGACGCCACACCCGTCCCATACTTGCGAATCGCCAGGCAATAGCCAATCAATGCGACCGCCGCCAGCAACCCACCCGCTGCGCCGATCCAGGCGAAGCCGAAGTGGCTGCCGACCCAACTGCCCATCAGGGCGCCGCCGCCGATGCCGATGTTGTAAATGCCGGAGAACATGGCCATGGCCACGTCGGTGGCGTCCGGGGCCAGCACCAGCACTTTGGACTGCATGGCCAGGCCGAAGCCCATGATCGCCATGCCCCAGAACACGCTCAGTCCGACCAGGTACGACTCGGCGCCGCTCAAGGGCAGCATCAGTGCCAGGCAGGCGGCGAGCAGGGCCACTGCGCTGATCACGAAGATGTGCGGGTTGAAGCGGTGCACCAGGCTGAACAGCAGCGAGCCGATAATGCCTGCGCCGCCGAACACCAGCAGAAACAGGGTTACCGTGCCGCCGCTCATGCCGGCGACGCCTTCGACGAAGGGTTCGATGTAGCTGTAGGCGGTGAATTGTGCGGTGACCACCAGCGCGGTGAGCACGTAAAGCGCCACCAGCGCCGGGCGTTTGAACAGCAGCGGCAGGCTGCGCAGCGAGCCGGAGTTCTGGCTTGGCAGCGGCGGCAAGGTGCGCGCCAGCCAGAACACCAGCGCCGCAGCGAAGGCGCCAATCACCAGGAAGGTGGTGCGCCAGCCCATGGCTTCACCCAGCAGGCGGCCAAGCGGAATGCCCAAGACCATCGCCAGCGAGGTGCCGGTGGCCAACAAACCCAGCGCCTGCACCTGTTTGCCCTCCGGCGCCAAGCGCACGGCGAGGGAGGCAGTGATCGACCAGAACAGCGCATGGGACAGCGCAATGCCGATGCGGCTGAGCATCAAAATGCCAAAGCTGGTGGCCACGCTGGAGAGGATATGGCTGGCGATAAACATGCAAAACAGCACGATCAATAGCTTGCGCCGCTCCACGTTACGCGTCAGCAGCATCACCGGCAGCGAGGTCACCGAGACGATCCACGCATAGATGGTGAGCATCAGCCCGACGCTGGCGATGGGCATGTCAAAGCTGGCGCCGATGGCGCTGAGCAGGCCGACGGGCACAAATTCGGTGGTATTGAACACAAACGCGGCCAGCGCGAGGGCGATGACCGGTTGCCAGTTGGCTTGAGGCGTTGCAGCTGAAATGCTCATTGGCGGGCGAGGTACTCTGACGATGATCCGATGGCCACGCAGAACAACGCCGCCGCCGAGCATTCTATAGGTTTCTCGGCCCGCTGTTGACCCGCATCGTCGCCGCGCCGGTTAGGGCGAGGTCAGGGTGATGACGTAGTTTCCCGACTGAATCGGCTTGCCGGCGCCGTCCACCAACAGATACCGCTGATCGTAATAACGCCCGCTGCCGCTGTCTGCCACCAGCAACACGTGGGCCGCATTGACGCTGGCCAGAGGCGCCAGGTTGCGCACATCAAAGCGGCTGCCACGGCTGAATTCGGCACACCCGGTCAGTTCCATCACCGCACCACTGCGCGCATTTGTCGCACACCCAGGCTCATTGATGGCGCCGCGAAACTCAAGCGTGCCCCCACCCACTGTCTGCGCCGCAGCGCAGGCGCCCGCCCATAGGCAAAACAGACCTGCAAATACCGAAATACATTTAACGTTCATGCCGCCACTCCTTATTGGGCTCTCAATAAGTAAGTCGTCTGGCGGCAGGTTAACTTGAGGCGATTCGTGCAAAGGGTTGAGCTAGATCAAGGATCAACCTGCCCCATCAGCTCGGGAATGCTTTCGGGCCGCTTGGCATAACGCTGCGCCAACGCCGCGCAGACCATCAACTGAATCTGGTGAAACAGCATCAACGGCAGGATCAGCACGCCCATGCTCGCCCCGGCAAACAACACCTGAGCCATGGGCACGCCGGTGGCCAGGCTTTTTTTCGAGCCGCAGAACAAAATCGTGATGCGGTCTTCCTGACTAAAGCCGAAAGCCTTGCCCAACAGCGCAGACGCCACCAGCACCAACGCCAGCAATACGCAGCACGCCACGACCAGCCCGCCCAGCTCCCACAGCGGAATCTGGTGCCAAATGCCCTCGTTGACCGCTTCGCTGAACGCGCCGTAAACCACCAGCAAAATCGAGCCTTGGTCGACGAACTTGAGCCAGGATTTATTGCGCCCTACCCACTCGCCGATCCAGCGGCGGGCGATTTGCCCGGCCACAAAAGGCAGCAGCAACTGCACGCTGATTTTCAGGATCGCGTCGACGGTGGAACCGCCATCACCGTGCACGTTGAGCAGCAAGGTCACCAGCAACGGCGTGAGGAATATCCCGAACAAGCTGGAAGCCGCCGCGCTGCAGATCGCCGCCGGAATATTGCCGCGCGCCAGCGAGGTAAAGGCAATCGCCGACTGCACGGTGGCGGGCAACGCACACAGGTAGAGCATGCCCATGTACAGGTCGTTGCCGATCAGCGGCGACAGCAGCGGTTTGAGCGCCAGTCCGAGCAACGGGAACAGCACAAAGGTCAGGCTGAACACCAACAGGTGCAGGCGCCAGTGGCCGGCACCGGCGACGATGGCCTGGCGCGACAGCTTCGCGCCGTGCAAAAAAAACAGCAGCGCGATGGCAAGGTTAGTCACCCAACCGAAGGCCACGGCGGTTTGGCCGCTGGCGGGCAGCAATGAAGCGAGAATCACCGTGGCGATCAGGGTCAGGGTGAAGTTGTCAGGCAGAAAACGCAGGCGGGTCATAAACAAATCTTCCAGGGGTTGCCAAGAGCATCGTCGCGACTCTAACGTAACCGCAAGTTACCGACTAACGCCAATGAGCCAGTAAATGCCGCCTAAAGGACATGAAAAAGCCGTGCGCCGCAGCGTGCCCGGGCTTTCCAGCCTGCCACGGCCGGTGTATGGGCGCACCGAATCGCTGCCCAACCGCGCGCTGACCCGCAAGCACAGCCACCCGTGGGTGCAATTGTCTTACGCGATTTCCGGGGTGCTCGAAATCCAGACCCGCGCCGGCCGCTTCGTCGCCCCGCCGCAGCGTGCGGTGTGGATTCCGGCGGGCATGCCGCACCGTGTGTTTAGCTCGCCGCACACGGAGATGCGCAGCCTTTACCTGGATTGCAGCGTCACCGCCTGGGCGGCCGAGCGCTGCCAGGTGCTGGCGGTGAGCAGTTTGTTGCGCGAGCTGATCCGCCGTTTCAGTGAACTGCCGGTTGAATACGCCGAGGACGGCCCGGATGGGCGCTTGGCTCAGGTGGTACTGGACCAACTCGCCGCCGCGCCGCAGGTGGATTTGATGCTGCCTTTGCCGCATGACCCGCGACTGCGGCAGGTCTATCGCAGCCTGAGCCTGCGCCCGGAGCAGCAGACGACGTTGGCAGAGTGGAGCGCCAGGCTGGCCGTCAGCGAGAAAACCCTCAGCCGATTGTTTTTGAGTGATACCGGGCTGACCTTTCGCGCCTGGCGCCAACGCCTGCGACTGCTCAGCGCCCTGCCCGCGCTGGAGCAAGGCGAGCGCGTGACGGATGTGGCGTTGGCCTGCGGTTATGAGTCGACATCAGCCTTTATCAACGCATTTCGCCAGCAGTTCGACGCCACCCCCGGCGAGTTTTTCCGCTGACCTGATAGCCACATTGAGCCGAGTTCCATCATGAGAATGCCATCAACTGTGGGAGCGGGCTTGCTCGCGATAGCGGTTATTTAGCCAGCGCATTCAGTGACTGACACTCAGCCATCGGCAGCAAGCCACCTCCCACATTAAACCGAGTTCCAAACCGAGAATGCGGTCACTGTGGGAACACGCCCCTCCCACATTTCTGAGTGCGTTTTCAGAGCAGTATCGGAGGTTCAGCTACCATTGCCGCCGTGGGCCTCTTCGAAAAAGTAGTCCTTCCAGCTCGCGGCCTGGTTTTTCAGCACGCCCAATTCGTGGAGTTTATCGGCGTAGATATAGGTGCGCTGCGGCACGATGGTGAAGTCGATTTCCGGGTCTTGGACAATTTTTTCCACCAGGTCCAACGGCAATTTGGACGCTTCTACACGGATATACGCCTTGGCGGCCGCAGGTTTGTCGGCCTTGATGATCGTCTCGGCCTCGGCCAGCGCGTCATAAAACGCCTTGTAGGTCTTGGGGTTTTCGTCGTGGAATTTTTGCGTGGTGTAGAGCACGTTGAACGTGGCCTGCCCGCCGAGGATGTCGTAGGAACTGAGCACCTTGTGCACCTTGGGGTTCAACAGTTCCTGATACTGGAATGGCGGGCTGGAGAAGTGCGAATTGATCTCCGAACCCCCGGCAATCAGCGCCGCCGTGGCATCGGGATGGGCCAGGCTGATGGAGATGTCGTCGAACTTCTTGTAGTTGGCGTCGCCGAACTGCTTGGCGGTTTCAATCTGCAAGGTGCGCGACTGAAAGCCCACGCCGGCGGCAGGCACGGCAATACGGTCTTTCTCGGTGAAGTCCTTGAGGGTCTTCACGTCCGGGTTATTGGTCAGCAAGTAGTTGGGCATCGAGCCCAGCGAGGCGATAGCCTTGACGTTCTGTTTGCCTTTGGTGCGGTCCCACACCGTCAGCATCGGCGGCACACCGGCCGAAACTACGTCGAGGGCGCCGGCCAGCAGCGATTCGTTCATCGCGGTGGCGCCCTAAATGCTGTTCCATTCCACCTCGATGTCCAGGCCTTGCGCTTTGCCGTGTTTCTCGATCAGGTGTTGGTCGCGCACAATGTCGAGAATCAGATAGCCGATCCCGAATTGCTGGGCGATGCTGATTTTGCCTTCGGCGTGCGCGCCGGCGCTGAACACCGCGCTCGCAGCGGCCAGCGACGCGGCCAGTAGTGTCAAAGAGGAACGCTTGAAGGTCATGAGGGTCTGCCGCGTGTTCGAGAAGGTGCTGGAGCCTAGCGGCGATTTTTAAGACTGGAAAAGAATATATAGATCTATTGTTATGCAAATCATCACCCCAAACGGGCGCTCGGCTGGTATTGTGCCGCGCGTTGAAATATTGCCGCCGACTGCGAGGAAATGGACGTTGAACACTGACGAAAAAATGACTGGGGACCTGTTCGAGGTCGATAAGCGCCTGTCACTCAAACCCGTGGTGGACTTCAATACCTACCTGCGCAGCGCGTTCGGCGACGGCGCGTGCACCTGCGTACGCTGCACCGCCAGTCACGCTGATGAAACCGGCTACGCGTTCCAGCACACCTTCCACTTCGACGCCAAACCGGTGCACCGCCGCTTCGCCACCACGGCGGGCAGCGATGTGTTGATGGCCTTGAAAAAAGCCTGGTTGTCGTACACCAAAGCTGAACTGCCGCTCAGCGGCGTGCTGGCGCTCGACACCGTCAAAGAGTTTGTCGAGCCGCCACTGCACCGGCGTTTGGCGCCGTTGTTGCTGGCCAGTGAGGTGGTCAAGGACGTTGACGGCGAGTTGCAGCTTCAGCCTCAGGCCGCCTGATCTGCGAAGCAGCGCTGAACACACGCTGTGCGAGTTGTCAGACGGGTGGGGATGAAAAAGTCTCGATTGAAGGTCACCACATCGTGGCCGTGAATGACACCTCCACCCCTCAGTAACCCACCCCGCGCACGCCGCCGGAGGCCCGGATGGACTCCCCGGTGACCCAATGGGCATCCTCGCTGGCCAAAAATACCGCCAGCGGCGCTATGTCTTCGGGCTCACCCAAGCGCCCCAACGGCGTGCCGGCGATCAGCGATTGGCCAAACTCACCGGCGAAGTTGCCCTCGGTTGCCGGCGTGTTGGTATGGCCCGGCAGAATGGAATTGACCCGGATGCCTTTTGGCCCAAGCTCGCGCGCCAAGGCCAGGGTCAGCGTATCCACCGCGCCCTTGGTGGCGGAATAAACGCTGGAAGCCAGGTACGGGTCGGTGCTGAGGATTGAGCTGATATTGATGATACTGCCGCCCGGCTTCAACAACTTCAGCGCTTCGCGCGCGGCCAGCAGATACCCCAGCACGTTGAGGTTGAACTGGATGTGGAAGGCTTCCTCGGTCAGGTTCTCAAGGGTCTGGAACACCGCCAGCCCGGCATTATTGACGAGAATATCCAGGCGGCCGAACGTCTGTTTGACCGTGTCGAACAAGCGTGTGACGTCGCTCCCCGAACTCATGTTGGCGTGTACGCTGATGGCTTTTCCGCCCTGCGCCTGAATATGCGCGACCACCGCGTCAGCCTCGGTTTTACTCGATACGTAGTTGACCACCACCGTCGCGCCTGCCGCCGCCAGCGCTTTGGCGATGCCGGCACCGATGCCTTTTGATGCACCGGTGACCACTGCAATTTTTCCGTCGAGCTTCATAAGTGTGATTCCTGAGGTTGAGTAATACCGCGTGTTTGCAGTATTGGCGCCAGCACCGGGATAGCGCTTGCCGGTTCTTCTCGCATTCTTGCCTATTCTTCTCGGCGCGCTTGCTATACGGGCTGGCCTGGCTCAAGGTCGGCGCATGAACAACGACCTGAATGAACTGCGCCTGCTGGTAATGCGCGCAGACAACACGTGGACCGACACCGGCCTGCCGCGCGTGGCGATGGTGCGCGCCGAGGCCTGCGCAGCTCAGGTGTATCAGCCGATGCTGCACTTGGTGCTGCAAGGCTCGAAGACATTGTCGATTGGCGATCAGGTGTCGACGTACGGCCCGTCCAGCTACTTCGTGGTGCCGGTTGAGGTGCCCGCCACCGGCCAGGTTCATCCCTGCGCAGCGGGCCTACCCTACTTGGCGGTCAGCCTGACGCTGGATGCTTCAGTGATTGCTGCCGTGCTGGCGGACGAAGTCGCACCCGCTGAGCGGCCATGCGCCCAACGCTTCACGGCGGTGCAGGCACCCGCAGAATTGCTTGATGCCTGGCTGCGCATGCTGCGGCTAATGGACCGGCCAAGCGAAGCCGCCGTACTGGCTCCGATGATCGAGCGGGAAATCCTGTTTCGGGCATTACAAGGCCCGCTGCGCGAAACCCTGGTGGACATGGCGCGTCCCGACGGGCGCCTGATACAGATACGTCGCGCCACCGAATGGATTCGCCAGCACTACACCCAACCCTTTCGTGTGGAACCGTTGGCGGCCATGACCGACATGAGCGTGGCGGCGTTTTACCGGCATTTCAAAGCCGTCACAGCGATGACGCCGATTCAGTACCAGAAACGCTTGCGCCTGCTCAGGGCGCGCTGGCTGCTGCTGTTCGACACCCTCGATGCCGCCTCCGTCGCCTTCAACGTGGGGTATGAAAGCGCCTCGCAATTCAGCCGTGAATACGCACGGCTGTTCGGCTTGCCACCGGCGAAGGATGCGGCGCGGTTCAAGCTCCCGGCCGCCGACCACGTGAGCACTTTTGCGGCTAGTAGTCGATGATCCGCGTGCCGGCAATGGTCTGCGCAAACCCCACACCGAACAGTTTGGCCGGGGTTTCAAAACCCGACCGGCGTTCGCCGCCGAGCACACGCCGCGCCGCTGCCACGGCTGCCAGCGGGGTGTAGTTGTAGCCGTTGACGGTTTCGATCACCGAGCGCGCAACCGTGCCGTCGCTGCCGGTGACTTCGGCCACGGCGCGGGCGCGATGGGCGTCACGCTGGGCTTGGCTGGGGCCGTCGGGCAGCAGTGACAAGTCGCCCTCGGGGAAAGCTTCGCCGGTGATGTGCACGTACATGGCAATATTCGGCACGCCGCTGGAGTGCCAGGCCGTCGCCGAAATCCATGGAGTGCAACGGCGCGTCCGGGGTGGCGACCAGCTCGCCGTCAATGCGTGCCATGACGCCCGCGCCGATGATCTCGCCGACACTCATCGCCGAACCCCGCGACATCGCGCCGGGCACCTGCAAGGCAATTGTCAGCGCGTGCGGCTGTTGCACGCGGCTGATGACGTGCATCGCCAGGCAGTCGGTGGGCACCACGTCCCAACCGACGCCCGGCAGCAGCATCACACCCTTTTCGCTGGCCATGGCGCCGAGCTGTTCGGCCAGGCGGTACACGTTGATTTCAGCAGTAATGTCCAGGTAGTCGGTGCCGCTGGCGATGCAGGCGCGCATCAACGCCTCGGCGGTGTGAGCAAATGGGCCGGCGAAGTTGAGTAACACATCGATACCTTGCAACTGGCTGGCGTCGGCGGCAAACACGCGGTAAGGCACGTTCAACGTGGCGGCAAGGGAGGCCAGGCGCGCTTCGTTGCGCCCGGCAATCACCACCTCCAGGCCGAGCTGTTTGGCATGTTCAGCCGCCATGCGCCCGGTGTAGCCGGTTGCGCCGTAAATCATCAGTGTTTTCATGCGCTGTGCTGCCAGTTCTTGTACACAAATTCAAGGCTGTAGCCGTCGGGGTCGAGGACGTTGGCCGCGTAGTAGTGAATGGAACGCTCGATGTTGCTGACCGAGATAAACAGGTGATCCAGCATGCTGTGGCCTCGCGATTCAGATGGAGTAGCCGCCGGCGACTTCAACGGTTTGGGCGTTGATCCAGCGGCCTTGTTCCGACAGCAGCAGCGCGATTACCCGCGCTACGTCTTGCGGTTCGCCTACACGGCCGAGGGCGGTTTGCCCTGCAAGCAGCGCTTCAAACTCGTCGTTCAAGCCGCCGCCCAGTTCAGTGCGAATGGCACCCGGCGACACTGCATTGGCGCGGATACGCCGTTCACCGAATTCCTTGGCCATGTAGCGCGTGAGCACGTCCAGGCCACCCTTGAACGCGGCGTAAGGCGCGACGCCCGCGGTTGCCACACGCGTTGTGGCGCTGGTGAGGTTGACGATGCCGGCGTGTTCTTCCAGCAGCGGCAGCAGGGTTTGAGTGAGGAAAAACGGGCCTTTGAGGTGCACGTTGAACAGGCCGTCGAACTGCGCTTCGGTCACCGATTCGAGTGGGTTGAACAGCCCGTAGCCGGCGTTGTTGACCAGCCCGCTCAGGGTCTTCACGCCCCAGGTAGCCTGCAGCGTGAGCAGCACCGTCTCACGAAATGCCGCGAACGTGCTGACATTCGCCACGTCCAACGCCACGGCGACAGCTTTCCGCCGGCTGACTCGATGCGCTGTACCACGGCCTGCGCGGCCTCAGGGTGGTGATTGTAGGTGAGGATCACGCCGTGGCCCTGGCGAGCACACAACTCGGCGGTACTGGCGCCGATGCCTCGGCTGCCTCCGGTAATCACGATAACGCTCATGGCCTGCTCCACTGTCGAAAAGTTGAGTGACCAGAGTAACCAGCGCCCTCCCCGCCGACGCAGCCGTTCCTGCCGCAATCCTGCCTGTTTGTGCTTTTTACTTGCGCGCCGCTGTCGGGAAGGAACAGCATGGCCGCCATGAATAATCAATTGATCGAACTGCGTACCTTGGCCGCCAAGGCCGAAAACCGCCGCACCGAGACCGGCATCCCTCGTGTGGCGATGGTCCAGGGCGCGATCCCGGAACACATGCTGGCGGCCGTGTACGAGCCGATGATCAACCTGATCCTGCAAGGCAGCAAGTGCATGACCGTGGGTGACCGCACCCTGCATTACGACCCGGCGACGTATTTTGTGATGTCTATCGAGCTGCCTGCCGTGGGCGTGGTGAACCCGGCGAGTACGGGTGAACCGTACCTGGCCGTGAGCCTGACGCTGGACCCGACGGTGCTGACCACCTTGCTCAATGACCTGCCGACGCCGGGCGGCCATTGCGCGCAGGAGGCCGGGTTTTCAGTCGCTGCCGTCACGCCCGCGCTGATGGATGCGTGGGTGCGCATGCTGCGCCTGATGGGCGACCCAATGGCGATTGCCGCCCTGGCCCCTGCCTATGAACGCGAAATTCTTTACCACGTGCTGCAAGGCCCACACGGCTGGATGCTGCGCGACATCGCTGCGCCGGACACCGCCATGGCGCGGGTCAGCCGGGCCATCCAGTGGATTCGCCGGGATTTTGCCGAGTCGATTCGGGTGGATGCACTGGCGCAGGAAGCGGCGATGAGTGTGTCGGCGTTTCATCGGCATTTTAAGGCCGTGACCACGTTGAGCCCGCTGCAATACCAGAAACGCGTGCGCTTGCTCAAGGCGCGCACGTTGATGCTGGCCAGTGCGAGCAGCGTGACCAGTGCGGCGTTTGAGGTGGGGTATGAAAGCGCGACCCAGTTCAGCCGCGATTATGCGCGGGTGTTCGGGTTGCCGCCGGCACGGGACACGGCACGGATTTTGAGGGCAAACAAATAACCGTATTTTTCCTTGAACCTGGCTTTCAGCTCCGGGCGCTCAAACCAGTCGGCGCGCCACCCGTAGAGGTTGGCGAACTGCTGGTCGGGCAATTGGTAAACCTTGCCGTCGGGCGCAGTGGTAAAGGAAATACCGATAAAGTCCTTGATGTCCAACGTCGGCGAGGTGAAGTGGTTGCCTTCATTGGCCATCAGCTCGGTGAACGCCTGCGCCAGCCCCCACGTTGAGCTAGCGCGGCTTGACCACCACCAGCAAATCGGTGAAGTACTCGACTTGAATCGGCAGGTTATCGGCGAGTGCCGAGAGCGCTGCCGCCGTGTCGTCGAGCTTGAACACGCCGGACACCCGCAGGTTTTGCAAGGCCTGCGCATCGAAACGCAGCAGCCCGTGGCGGTAGCTGGCCAGGGTTTGCAGCACCTCGCTCAATGGCTGGTCGTTGACCTTGAGCAGGCCGCGCGTCCACGCGTCCGGGTCGGCGTTGCCAATCGCTTGCGGCGCTTGGGCGCGGCCATGGTCGAGGACAGAACGCCGGCCCGCGACGACATTGACGCCCTGCGCGGCCTGGCCTTTAACCGCCACAGTGGATTCGATGACCGTGACCACGGTGCTGCCGTCCGCCGCCCGCTTTACCAGATAACGCGTGCCCAGCGCGGTGGCCGTGCCTTGGTCGGTGCGCACCACGAAGGGCCGTTGCGCGTCCTTGGCCACGTCGACCCACAACTCGCCTTGCAGCAGTTCGATCACACGTTGGTGGCCGTCGAACTTCACGTCGACGGCCGAGTTGCTGTTGAGCTGCAACTGGCTGCCGTCTTCGAGGGCGATGTGCCGGCGCTCACCGACGCCAGTGCGCTGGTCGGCCATCCACACCGGCAACTGTTGCACACCCAACCAACCACACAGCACGACGCCAAGCACACCGCCAAGCACACCGAGTACCTGAGCACCCCGAGTGCGCGGCGCGGCGAACGCGTGATTCAACGCGATACGCGCCGGTTGCGCGGGCAAGGTCTCGAAGTCGCCCCACAGGCAACGCATGCGTTCGATCGCCACGGCATGGCGCGGGTCGGCGTGGTACCACGTGGTGTAGGCCTGGCGGTCGGCGTCGCTGACGTTTTCGTCTTGCAGTTGCGTCAGCCAATTCGCCGCTTGCTGGATGATGTGTTCCGAGTTCATCACAGCGGGTCCGCCGCATGCAGGCTGTGGTAGCAATGCACCAGCGCCGTGGAGATGTAGTTTTTGACGGTGCTGGCCGACACGTCCAGGCGCAGGGCGATTTCGCTGTAGGTCAGCCCATCGAGCCGACTCAACAAGAACGCTTCACGGTTTTTTGCGGGCAGGCCGGCGAGCATCTCGGCGATGCGCTCCAAGGCTTGCAGCGCCACATGAATCGCCGCCGGGTCGGGCATGCCGGCGTCTTCGCACTGGATCACCAGGGCTTGCATGTAGGCTTTTTCGATGCGCCGCCGCCGCGCCCCATCAATCAGCAAACGCCCGGCGGTGGTGGCGAGAAAGGCGCGGGGTTCCTTGATATTGTGCGGCTCGGCGAGCATCAACACGCGGATAAACGCGTCATGCGCGAGGTCGGCGGCGTGCTGCGAACAACCGAGTTTTTTGCGCAGCCAGCCGTACAACCAGCCGTGGTGCTCGCTGTACATTGCCGTAAGGGTCTGCTGACGGGCGCCATCGCCCAGCGCGGCCGGAATGTCATGCATGCGCAAAAAATTCTCAAATGGGAAGAGTTACCAATTGCGCAAACAATGCCAGTAAAATGATGCCGGAGCAAGGGGGCCAGGATGGCTTGCGCCCTTACCACTGGCCGCTCCCGGCCAACTGTGGGAGATTCTATGGTTTTGGGGAAGCCTCCAAAACCGCTTTCGACTGGTATTCGCTCAGGTTTTTCATGAGAGAAAACGCGATGCGAGCCAGCTTGCGGGCGATGATGACCAGGGCCTGA
>NZ_JBLZPT010000033.1:0-45986 GCF_049199985.1 Pseudomonas kitaguniensis | reverse complement strand
GTCAACTGTGGGAGGGGGCTTGCTCCCGATGGCGGTGGGTCAGTCAATTCATGTATCAACTGTAAAACTGCTATCGGGAGCAAGCCCTCTCCCACAAAATGCAAAAGCAAAACTGCTGTGTATGCAAAGCCGCATTTGATCCGCTTCAAACACTCAAAATCAAAAGCAGGCGGCCTGAAAGCCGACCCCATCTTCCAGGCTGAATGCAGTCAACTGTGGGAGGGGCTTGCTCCCGATGGCGGTGGGTCAGTCAATTCATGTATCAACTGTAAAACTGCTATCGGGAGCAAGCCCCCTCCCACAAAATGCAAAAGCAAAACTGCTGTGTATGCAAAGCCGCATTTGATCCGCTTCAACCACTCAAAATCAAAAGCAGGCGGCCTGAAAGCCGACCCCATCTTCCAGGCTGAATGCAGTCAACTGTGGGAGGGGGCTTGCTCCCGATGGCGGTGGGTCAGTCAATTCATGTATCAACTGTAAAACTGCTATCGGGAGCAAGCCCTCTCCCACAAAATGCAAAAGCAAAACTGCTGTGTATGCAACGCCGCATTTGATCCGCTTCAACCACTCAGGTCGGCTTTCAGGCCGCCGTGCTGTTGCTTTTGATCTGCTGTTGATCTGAGAAGCGCCCCGTTAAACCACGATGCCCACACTACGCCTTAACCGTCTGCGCCTTGGCCCGCATCTTGTCGGCCATCACCGTCATTTCGTCATACAACAACTGCGGGTTCTGCTGCTTCAATGCCCACGCCATTCGCCCCTGTTCATGCGGCAAAATCATAAACTCGCCCGCTGCCACCCGCAGGTAAATATAGTCAGCGATGTCCGCCGCCGTGATCGGCGAACTCTCCAGCAACTTACCCACCTGCGCCTTCATCGCTGGCGTAGGCCCGCGAAACGAGTCGAGCAAATTAGTCTGAAAAAACGACGGGCACACCACATGCACGCCCACTGCCTGCTGCTTGAGTTCCACCAGCAAACTCTCGGACAACGCCACCACGCCCGCCTTGGCCACGTTGTAATTGCTCATCGCGGGGCCCTGCATCAGCGCCGCCATCGAGGCGATGTTGATAATCCGGCCCTTGCTCTTTTCCAGCAGCGGCAGAAACGCCTTGCAGCCTTTAACCACGCCCATCAAGTTGATCGCGATCTGCCAGTCCCAGTCTTCCAGGGACAATTCGGCGAAGAAGCCACCCGACGCAACCCCTGCATTGTTGACGATCACATCAATACCCCCCAGCTTCACCTCGCACGCTTGGGCAAAAGCGGTGAGCTGGCTGTAGTCGCGCACATCGCAGCGCTGGGTAAAGCCGTCGCCACCCGCCTCGCGTACGCGCTTGAGGGTTTCCTGCAAGCCCGCCTCACTCACGTCAGACAAGGCCAACTGCCAACCCTCGCGGGCCCAGCGCAGCGCGATTTCGCGACCCAGGCCGGACCCGGCGCCGGTGATCATCATGCGATTTTGCATAGGACAGTAGCCTTGTGGTTCACAGTAGAAGTGATCCGCAGTGTAGCGAAGGTTTTTACCGCACCCACGCACCATCCAATTGATGAATGCCTTGAGCAAACCCAAGGCCGGGTGCGAGGACGACTTAACGCGTAAGTTCAATATTTCTCAACTAACGTGTGGTAAGTGCCAACGGGTTAAAAGAAATAAACATGTTTGCGAAATGCTTTAAGAAATCACGGAATTTTTTACCCGGTCGTACAGTCGGAGTTGTTAACGCGCTCGCATTTACAGTGTGCGGTCCCAACGTTAAATAACCGGTCCTTGAAGAAGGCCTATAAGGAAATAAAACATGAGCCTCATTCTAATCATCATCCTCATCCTGCTGCTGGTCGGCGGCCTGCCGGTGTTCCCGCACTCGCGTAACTGGGGCTATGGCCCGTCGGGTATCCTCGGTGTTGTGCTGGTGGTGCTGCTGGTGCTGTTGTTGCTCGGCCGGATATAAAAGCCGGACAAAAAAAGAGGCCTTAATGGCCTCTTTTTTTTCGTCGGTTAGTTAGTCGGGCTTGCCGTCAACTACACCGGCAGTGTTATCCAACAGGCTCTTGGTGGCCGTCTGCAGGAACGAATCGAGTTTCTGCTTCAACGCCGCTTCGTCCGGTGACTCGGAAATTAACTTACCGGTCGGGTTAGCGCCCAGTTCGTAGGACCACAGCTTCGGCGGCATTTCCTTCGGCAATACCAGCACGCGGTCATCTGTGACCAGCGCTACGGTCTGGTCGCTGCCCGACGGCTTGATTACGCCAAAGCCCTTGTCGCCTTCCGGCAGGTTGAGCAGGTCACGGCCCCAGCACTGGTGCAAGGTGTCGCCGCCCAGGCGGCCCATGATGGTTGGCACGATGTCGATCTGCGTACCCACGGTGTGGTCACGCTGGCCGAACTTCTCCTGCATGCCCGGTGCAATCATCAGCATCGGCACGTTGAAGCGGCCCAGGTCCATCTCGGTGATCTGCTGCTCGTTACCGAAGCCGTGGTCACCCACAACCACGAACAGGGTCTCTTTGAAGTACGGCTCTTTACGGGCTTTTTCAAAGAACTGGCCCAGCGCCCAGTCGGAGTAACGCATGGCCGTCAAATGCTCGTTGAGGCTGCCACGGTCGGTGACTTTCTCAACCGGCAATGGCGTCGGCAACGCGTACGGCGTGTGGTTGGAGAGGGTTTGCAGGAGTGCGTAGAACGGCTTGCCGCCTTCGCGGGCCTTCAGTTCTTCGAGGCCACGGTTGAACATGTCCTGGTCGGACACGCCCCACGTCGGGTCGGAGAACACCGGGTTAACGAAGTCATTACGCCCGATGAAGTTGGTCATGCCCTGGTTGCTGAAGAAGCCCGACTGGTTGTCCCAGGCGAAGTCGCCATTGTAGACATACACGTCGTCAAACTTGCGCGCGCTGAGCAACTGCGGCAGGCCCGACAGCTTGTGGCTGCCTTCCGGGGTTTGCATCAGGTATTCGAAGCCCGGCAGGTTCGGGAAGCAGGCCATGGTGGCAAACATACCCTGGTGGGTGTGGGTGCCGTTGGAGAAGAAGCGGTCGAACAGCAAACCTTCCTTGGACAACTTGTCGAAGGCCGGCGTGATATTGCCGGGGCGACCCAAGGCGCCCACCGAGTGCCCGGCGAAGCTTTCCATCAGGATCACGACGACGTTCTTGATCGGCAGGGTTTTCTCGGCCGGCGGCGTGTAGTCACGGCGTACGGCGGCAGTGTCGGCATCCACCAGCTTTTCTTGCGGCAGCAACAGCATGTCACGCACGGTCTGGGTGGCCAGCGGTTGCTCCAGGGTGGCTTTCCAGATGTTCGAGCGGTCTTCGGAGAAGCGCGACTTGGCCGCAGCGATCAGCGACAGGGTGCCGTTCAAGCCCAACTGGTTGGCGAAGTTCGAATCGGTGGTGTAAACATCACCCCAACGCAGCGGCGGGCCCTGGCGCAAGGTGCCACGGATGGCAACCACGGCGACCAACAGGCAGACCACGAACACCGCGATGCGGGTGTACCACGGCGCCACTTGGCGCGTGCCGACAGTGCCGCCGCTGAACGGCCCGCGTGGGCGCGTCGCACGGTCGGCGCCCTTGAAGGCGATGCTCAGAATCAACGTGCCCACGGCCCAGGCCAGCAGGTAGCGCACCACCGGGAAACCATACCAGAGCATGCTCATCACGGTTTTCGGGTCTTCTTTCACATACTGGAAGACCAGGCCGTTGAGGCGCTGGTGGAACTCACGATAGAAGTCCATCTCCATCAGGCCCAGGAACAGCGCAATGCTCGACGCGACGGTCAGCCACAAACGGAAGAACCCGCGCGCCGCCATGGCCCGAACGCTGAACAACGCCAGCAGCAGCGGGACCAGCACGTACATCACCAGGCGAATGTCCAGGCGCAGGCCGTTGCCGAAGGCTTCCAGGAAGGTTGAGGCCGGTGTGTCGAGGATCATCTCGCGGTTGTAGGCCAGCAGCGCCAGGCGCAGCAGGGAGAACATCACCATCATGACCAGTGCGCAGAGCAGCGTGTACGCCAGATGGGATTTGACGGTCGGTTGCAGCAGGCGATTAGAAGCTCGCTGCTGACTCAGGGCGTCCGGGTTTGCCATGTCGTTTCAGGACCCATTGGAAGTTTAAGTTGCGAAATAATGCAGTTGCGTCCGACCCTCGCCCAGGCTGGCTGGGGTAGGCGGTTAACGCGGTGGCGCAAATGGTGCCCGATCAACGGCATCAACGCTATTAATTACTCAACGTGCGCCGCTGACCCACCTTTAGTGGCGTGGGAAACAGGGCGTGAGGGGGAGCCATAAAGCCGGGGAATTGTCTTGGATAAGATGTGAAAATTGTGTGCAGCGAATATTTCGAAACACAAATCTTCTGAGCGCACATAAAGCAAATGTGGGAGGGGGCTTGCTCCCGATGGCGGTGTCTTAGTCATTAAACAAGTGACTGTCACACCGCTATCGGGAGCAAGCCCCCTCCCACATTGAGTCAGCGGTTATATCCGCACGTTACCGCGCGGCCCGGCGATTGCCCAGATGATCAGGCCCAGCACCGGCAGCAACAGGATCAGCAGAATCCACAGCACCTTGGCACCGGTGCTTGCGCCGCTTTTGAACACATTTATGATCGCCCAAATATCCAGCGCGAGGATGATCAGGCCAATCAGACCATTAAACGTTGAACCCATGGTGTCGCTCCTAAGTGAGGTCATGCAACTTGTAGGATAGCCAGCCCTGGCAGGGGTTCCGTTTTATTTCAGACGTGTAGGGCGATGCGCAGCGCTTCGAGGGAAGGTTCAGCCTTGATGCCGACCTCGGCACACAATTCAAGCACGCGCGGCAGGTCATTACCGTAGACCAACACGGCCTGTATCTCGTCATCGAGCAACTGGCTGAAATTAAGCAGCACATACCCGCCATCTTCCGGGCTGAGGGCACTCATCTGGATCTGGATACGGTTGAGCGCGGTGAGGTCCTCGGTTTTGGCCAACTGCTTGGGCTTGAGGTTGAACGCCACGCCCGCGCCGAACGACGCGACGATCTGCGCAAACAAATCGCCATAGGTGTCGGCCTGAAACAACACGGTATCCGGCAAGCTGCCCACCACTACCCACTCACCCAGCGTGATCGGGAAGGAGTCGTCGTAGTTGATGTCCGGGTTCGCTGCCAGGAATGCCGCAGGGTCAGCGTAGGCCTGCGCCGCTTCTTCGGCGATGCGCGCCACCTCGTCTGCGCTCATCACGCCGGCGCTGATTTTGCTGATGAGTTCGACGAGTGCGGCTTTCATGGGGAGATCCTGTGGTGGGCTGGTTTTAAAGGGCGCGTAGCCTACACCAGTTTCTGCAAGTGCGCCGCCGTGTCCATGGCCCCCATGGTCTGCGCCGCCGCCAGTGCGGTGGCACCCTGCGCGTCGGTGGCCTTGGGGTTGGCGCCCTGACCGAGCAAGTACTCAAGCATTTCGACACGGTTGAACATTGCCGCCATCATCAAGGCTGTACGGCCGTCCGAGGAGGCTGCGTCTACTGGCGCGCCGCCTTCGATCAGCGCCTTGACCACCGGCAGGTTGCCTTTGAACGCCGCACCGGCCATCGGCAATTGGTTCTTGTCATTGGCGATCAGCGGATCGGCCTTGGATTCCAGCAGCACTTTCACCGCGTCGACGTGGCCGTGGTAGGCCGACAGCATCAACAACGTGTCGCCGTTATGATTACGCAGGTTAGGCGGCAAGCCTTTGGCCAGCAACGCGGCGAGCATGGCGGCGTCGCCTTTGCGCGCGACATCGAAGACCTGCTCGGCAAACGCTGCGGCTTCGTCTTCGGTCATTTGTTTAGGCTGGTCTGGCATGTGGAGGCTCCTTGTGGGGTGCTGCTTTAAGTACTGGATAAGGCGCCCAGTGTCGCGACGGAGTTCCCTGCTGTCATGACTTTTTTGCCAAAAGTGAGCATAACCACAATCAATAGCGAAACTGCCCGCCCTGGATCTGCGCCAACAGTTCGCCGGTGACCGGGACGTAGCAGTCAGCGCCCGGCAGCCACGCATAGACCGGGTCGGTGCCAGCCTTGTGCGGGTCGAACGCTTCCTCCTTGAGCCGTACCTTCTGGTATTTGAACGTGCCGGTGGTGTCCATTTTCACTTTGATCCGCAGGAACAACGGCACAGCGTAGTGCGGTAACCGTCCGTGAGCGAACTGCAGCAGTTCACGCATATCCAGGCACGCCAGGGATTCACTCGGGGTGATGGCGACCATGCCCGCGCGGCCATTGGTGTTGTCGATCTCGACGCCGTAAGCCACCACTTCGGCGATCTGCGGGTGCTGCAGCAAGACGTTCTCGACTTCAGTGGTGGAGACGTTTTCGCCCTTCCAGCGGTAGGTATCGCCTAGGCGATCAACAAATTGCGCGTGGCCAAAGCCAATACTGCGCAACAGGTCGCCGGTATTGAAATAACGATCACCCTTCTCGAACACGTCCGTGAGCACCACCTTGCGGTTCTTTTCCGGCTCGGTGTAGCCGTCAAACGGCGATTTTTCGTCAATTTTGGCCAATAGCAGCCCCTGCCCGCCCGTTTGCACCTTGCGCATAAAACCATCACTACCACGTGTGGGCTCACCGCCTTCGTGGGAGTAGTCCACCAGCGCCCACTGCTGCAGGCAAAAGCCGATGGTGTTGTCGAAGTTCAGCACATTGGTAAAGCCGATATTGCCGTCGCTGGCAGCATACAGCTCGCACACATGCTCAACCGCGTAGCGCTGCTTGAACTGCGCCCACACACCGGGGCGCAGGCCATTGCCGACCATCTTGGTCACACGGTTATCGCGGTCCAGCGCGCCGGCTGGCTGATCGAGCAGGTAGCGGCACAATTCACCGACGTAACCCAAGGTGGTCGCGTTGAATTTTCGCGCATCCTCCCAGAACTGGCTGGCGCTGAATTTTCGCCGAATAGCGAACCCGGACGCTCCGACAATGGCCGAGCCCCAGCACACACACAACCCGGTGGCGTGGTACAGCGGCAAGGTGCAATACAGCACGTCTTGCGGGCACATGTTCAAGGCAATGCTGGCGAAGCTGACCGCAGTTTTGGTCCAGCGTCCGTGCTTCATGATGCCGGCCTTGGGCAAGCCCGTGGTGCCGGACGTGTAGATATAGAAGCACGCGTCGTTGAAAAAAACTTGCCCGGTGCTGGCGGGGTTTTCCACCGAGCCGTCGGCACTCGCGGCCATCAGGTCGATATAACCCTCGGGCAGCCTGCCGCTCTGTTGATCGGCGACATACCAGGTTCTGTCCGCGGTGATCGCCACGTGGTCGCGCACTGCCGCGTGAGCGTCTAGCAATTCTGCACCCACCACCATCGCCACCGGCTTCACCAGGTTCACGCTGTGCACCAGCGCCGCCTGGGTTTGCGAGGTGTTGAGCATGGCGCAGATGCCGCCCGACTTGGCCACCGCCAGCACGCTCAGCAGCAGCTCGGGGCGGTTTTCGATAAACAGCGCGACCACATCCCCCTTGCCGATGCCTTGGCCCTGCAGGTAATCGGCGATGCGGTTGGCACGCTGGTTGGCTTGGCGGTAGCTGAGCACGCTGTCGCCGTACAAAATCGCCGCGCCCTCGGGGTTGCGCAGCGCCGCCTGTTCAAACTGCCAACCAAGGCCGCAGGGCTGCCGTGGGTCGGTGACATTGGCGGCGCGCATGCCGCGCACCACACGCGGCAGCGCCCGAACAATCGCCGGCACCTTACGCAGCATTTTGCCCCACGTGATCATGTCGTCTTGCTGATGACTCATGGCGGAACGTCCTTTTTCTTATTGTTTGTCTGATCCAGAACAACCGCAGCGTTGACGCCAGGGCGGCGCGAATGCCTTGCTGGAAAATACGCCTGCCGTTCTTCGGCTGTACACGCAGGATTTGAAAAGTTTTGTATCCCGGCCCCACACGCTGTACCCAGGGAATTTTGCGGCGTGTGAACAGTCTTTATCAGTAAGCGAACCGTGAAATGCCCGGGTTAGATAGCGCAAAATGCAGGACGCACGATGGCCTTTCATGCAAATTGCACGAAAGTGAATTTCGTGAAAATTTTTAAGTTATTGATTTATAACGATTTTTTCGAACACCCAATACTGGCACAATCACTGCACCTATCACTCCATGCTTGCCAACTTGAGCCAACGGAGCTGATAGACATGAGCCTGATCCAAGATAAATTCGCTTCTGTATTTTCCCAATACGATGTCACCACTCAGCCACGCCCCGACGGCGGTATCCTGCTGACCCTGCGCAATAGCGAAGGCAAGCAGGTCAAGCGCTCGATTTCGTACCAACAGCTGCACACTGCCGATCAACTGACGTGGGTGATCAGCGCGATTCGTCGCGACCTGGCCGAACAAGCCAGTGACCTGCCGCAGATTTCGATGCTGCAAAGCCAGAACCGCTTTGCCCTGCCGACTTACCATTCGGCATAAGTGCCGGATGTAAAAAGCTGCCAGACATAAAAAGGGCCGCGACGCCGTTAAGCGTTGCGGCCCTTTTTTTTATGCGTTCAGCAAATGCCCTGGCGGGCCGCTTCATTCATCGCCTGTACACGGTTGCTGACTTCCAACTTGCCGTAGATGTTACGCAGATGGAATTTCACCGTAGCCTCGGAAATGGCGCGAATCTGGCTGATTTCCCAGACGGTCTTGCCCTCTGAGGCCCAACGCAGAACTTCCAGCTCGGTCGGTGTGAGGCGTTTGCCGCGTAAGCTCAGGCGCCGTCTAACCGCCATGGGCACCGCAGCCTGCGTACAGCACAAGTCCTCTGGGCCACTCATTAATCTCTCTCCTTTTTATTAACGTATCCCTACCACCCTTCGGATTCTTCCCATTGACAGGCGATATAAACATCGGGATTGGAGAGAGTTACATAACCCCGGAGATGAAAGCATAAGGCGCAGAATAAACAGCTGCGCCTTACAGAGAATTGGGTTTATTCCCACAGCAATTTCCAACGTGCTGCGGTTAAACAGTCAGATATGAATGCTTAATCGTCCAACCCTGGAAACTTGGCAGCAATACCGTCGCCGCTGAACGCTGGCTCACAGCCTTCGGCAGTATTGAACAGACGCATTACCACCACATGGGGGTTCTCACCCATATCAAACCAATGCGGCATGCCCGCCGGAATCACCAACAAGTCATTTTTCTCACAGCGTACGGCGTACACGTACTCACCGACGTGCAACGAGAACAGGCCTTGGCCGGCGATAAAAAACTGCACGTTGTCTTCGCTGTAGCGGCACGCCTTGAGCAACCTGGCGCGCAATTCAGCGTTGTGCGCAGGGTCGCCCGTCAAACTGAGCACCTGTGCGCCAGCGTAGCCCAGGGCGTCGATTTGCGGTTGGTACGCCGCGATCATTTCAGCGTCGCTGGCGCCCTGCTCGATGGGGCTGGGCTGCCAGCGCTCAAACCGCACGCCGAGTTCGGCCAGGGTAGCGGCGATGTCGCCGAAGTGGGTCAACACCTTGTTTGGGGTAGCGGGTGTGGCGACGTGGTAAACAGCGACATAACTCATTGCACGGTTCCTTGGTTCGGCGCTTGCAATCGAAGGCCAATGATAACGGCGGCTGCCAGCGCCGCAATGCTCGCAATGCTGAAGGTCAGCGTCGGGCCCAGCAGGTTCCAGCTATAACCCGAATACAAGGCGCCCAGCGCGCCCCCAGTACCGGACAGGGCGGCGTATAACGCCTGGCCCTGGCCTTGCTGTCGCGCGCCGAAACTGCGTTGCACAAAGGCAACCGCCGCTGCATGAAAGCTGCCAAAGGTGGCAGCGTGCATGAGCTGGGACAGCAGCAGCACCCAGAACACCTCGGCAAATGAACCCAGCAGCAGCCAGCGTACCGCCGCCAACAAGAAGCTTGCCAGCAACACCCGTCGCACTGAAAAGCGCGCAAGGATGCGGCTCATCGCCAGGAACATCAGCACTTCCGCCACCACGCCCAAGGCCCAGAGCATGCCGATGACGCCACGGCTGTAGCCCAAATGTTCGAGGTGCAGCGTGAGGAACGTGTAATACGGGCCATGACTCAGTTGCATCAGCGCCACGCAGGCATAAAACGCCAGCACCCCGGGGCTGCGCAGTTGCGTGAGGAACCCCTCGCCCGCCAGACGATTGCCGTGGGTGGCGGGCTGCGCGTTCGGCACCCACAGGCTCGCGCCAATAATACCGGCCATGATCACCACGACCACCACCGGGTAAATGTCCAGGCTCAACCCGTCGAACACACGCCCCATGATCACTACGGTGAGGATAAAACCGATGGAACCCCACAGCCGGAGCTGGCTGTAGCGTGCGGTATTTTTTTGCAGATGGGCCAGCGTGATCACTTCAAACTGCGGCAATACGGCGTGCCAGAAGAACGCATGCAGCGCCATCACCAAGGCCAGCCAGGCGTAGGTTTTGCTGACGAATATCAGCGAAAAGCTGGCCAGGGTGCACACCGCGCCAAACCGTACGATGGCCAGGCGCCGACCGGTGTAGTCGCCGAGCCAGCCCCACAGGTTCGGCGCCACGCAGCGCATCAACATGGGGATGGCCACCAACTCGCCGATGCGTGCGCTGGAGAACCCGAGGTGGTTGAAGTACAGCGCCAGGAATGGCGCGGTCGCCCCCAGCAGGGCGAAGTAGAACAGGTAGAAGCTGCAGAGGCGCCAGTATGGGAGGGCTGGAGTCAGCATAAGTGTGGGGTTGCAGGGGGCCGCTGCGCGGCCCAATGCGAGCAAGCGCGCTCGTCACTGGGAGCTTGCTTGCCGCATGCGGTCACAGTTGGCCCAGCACCGGGGTGGTTACGCGCACATCGGCGTTTTGCCCACGGTTGCGCAGCAGGTGGTCCATCAGCACGATGGCCATCATCGCCTCGGCAATCGGTGTGGCACGGATGCCCACGCACGGGTCGTGACGACCCTTGGTGATCACCTCGACCGCGTTGCCGTGTACGTCGATCGAACGGCCCGGGGTGGTGATGCTCGACGTGGCTTTCAACGCCAGGTGCGCAACAATCGGCTGGCCGGAAGAAATGCCGCCGAGGATGCCGCCCGCGTTGTTGCTGAGAAAACCCTGCGGCGTGAGTTCATCGCGGTGTTCGGTGCCGCGCTGCGAAACACAGGCGAAACCGGCGCCGATTTCAACGCCTTTCACCGCGTTGATGCTCATCAAGGCATGCGCGAGTTCGGCGTCGAGGCGGTCGAAGATCGGCTCGCCCAGGCCCGGTTTGACGCCCTCGGCGACCACGGTGATCTTGGCGCCCACGGAGTCCTGATCGCGGCGCAACTGGTCCATGTAGGCTTCCAGTTCCGGCACTTTGTCGGGGTCGGGGCTGAAAAACGCATTGTCGTCGACGCTGTCCCACGTTTTGAACGGAATTTCGATCGGGCCGAGTTGGCTCATATAGCCACGAACGACGATGCCCTGGGTCGCCAGGTATTTCTTGGCAATCGCACCGGCAGCCACGCGCATTGCGGTTTCGCGGGCCGAGCTGCGGCCACCGCCACGGTAATCGCGCTCGCCGTATTTGTGATGGTAGGTGTAATCGGCGTGGGCCGGGCGGAACAGGTCCTTGATCGCCGAGTAGTCCTTGGACTTCTGGTCGGTGTTGCGGATCAGCAGGCCGATGGCGCAACCGGTGGTGCGGCCCTCGAACACACCGGAGACTATCTCGACTTCGTCGGGCTCCTGGCGCTGCGTGGTGTGGCGGCTGGTGCCGGGCTTGCGGCGGTCAAGGTCACGCTGCAGGTCTTCCAGGCACAGCTCAAGGCCTGGCGGGCAGCCGTCGACAATGGCGACCAACGCCGCGCCATGGCTTTCGCCGGCGGTGGTGACTGTGAACAGCTTGCCGAAGGTATTGCCGGACATGCAGGGCGCTCCGTGAAATCAGTTGAATCAAGTCAACCGTAATAACTTAAGGCGGGCAGTATACGCAGGCTAACCGACTAGTTCATCCTCGAAACCTTACCGGTAGACGTTGGTCCAACCGGCACCTCCCCAATGATGGCGCGATGATGCTGCGAGTTCTGCTTTTGACCCTCACTCTGTTTTCCAGCCTTGGCTTCGCCGCCTCCCCCGTCGTGCTGCAACGGCCGATCAGCCTCGACACCGGCAGCGGCGAGCTGTTTGGCTCGCTGTTATTGCCCAAATCCGACGCGCCAGTCCCCGTGGTGTTGATCATTGCCGGTTCCGGCCCTACCGACCGCAACGGCAACAGTGCCGACGGCGCGCGCAACGACAGCCTCAAGCGCCTGGCCTGGGTACTGGCGCGGCACAACATCGCCAGCGTGCGCTATGACAAGCGCGGCGTGGCCGCCAGCCTCGCCGCCACCCCCGACGAACGCAACCTGACCCTGGACGCCTACGTGGCCGACGCGGTGGCCTGGGGCAAGCAGCTCAAAACCGACAAGCGCCTGGGCCCGCTGATCGTGCTGGGCCACAGCGAAGGCGCGCTGGTCGCTGCACTTGCCGCGCCGCAACTTGATCCCGCAGGTGTTATTTCCCTGTCCGGCAGCGCGCGCCCGGTAGACCAGGTAATCCGCCAGCAACTGGCCGACCATCTGCCCCCCGCCCTGTTGCTGCGCAGCAATGAAATACTCGACCACCTCAAGGCCGGCCAAGTGGATGCCGATGTGCCGCGCCCGCTGGAGGGTATTTTCCGACCGAGCGTACAGCCTTATCTGATCAGCCTGTTTCGCGCCGATCCGTCGGCCGCCTTCGCCAAACTGAACATGCCCGCGCTGATCATCCAGGGCACCCACGATATTCAAGTGGGCGTCGCAGATGCCCGGCAGCTGAAAAACGCCAAGCCCGACGCAGAGCTGACCGTGATCGAAGGCATGAACCATGTCATGCGTATCGTGCCCAAGGACGTGAAGGAGCAGTTGGAGTCCTACAACGACCCAAAACTCCCGCTCGCCGCCGAGCTGGGCGAGCGCATCGTGCGTTTTATCCAAGGGCTTCAACCGCGTTAAACGACTCGTTGCCTCCAGTCCTGGAAAAAGCGGCCGATAAGCCCAGGGTCGACAGTAAAAAGACTGCCGACCCGCAGGGCTTGGACAGGATCGCAGCGCATGACAACCACACAAGCATTACCCGAACAGAGTGCCGACACCCCGGCCGAAAACGCCGAAGCCGTTGAGGCCCCAGCCCTGCCGTGGGCGGACGTGCACGCTGAACACTTCAAGCTGCTGCGCCTGGCACCACTGGCCACAGACCGCGCCACCGGCGTGCGACCGTTGCGGTTTGTGCAATTCGGTTATGCCGAGCGGCACGATAAACACCACAGCCTGTTGCGCATGATCATCCAGTTGCCGGGCCAGCGCGTGCGCCGCGAGCAGAACCACCTGGACATCTGGGTGGATCACGATGAACGCCGCGTGCATTTCGGTCCGGGTACCAGCCTGGAAATCGAACCGGCCAACCGGGGAATCGGCCGTTTCCTGGTAGCCCAAGCCGCCGCGTGGGCGAAAAAGAAGTGGTCGGACTACCGCGTCGACGGCGTGGACTTATCCAACAAGGACGCGCTGAACGAAGCGACCCGCCTGCGTCGCGACCACTTTCTGCGTATCCACGGTTTTGATGTGGCCTACGCCGATGTGCAGCACCTTAAGGGTAAAGTGCAGCCAGGCAGAGTCGGCGATGTGCTGGACAGTTGGAACACTGAGAAGGTGCAGTTCGTCGAGATTCTGGAAGCTGCGCAGATGCTGCAACAGGCCGAGCATAACCTGGCGGAGCACGAAGTAAAGCTGCGCAAGGAAGAGGAAAAAGTCACCAAATTCAAGCGCGAGGACACCGGCCTGCGCTTTACCATTACCTGTTTGGTGGCGTTTACCGTGTTTCAGGCGGGCTTGTTGATCTGGATTGCGACGCATCGGTAAGCGGCGATTGACCTTGGATCAAACGGGCTTTTGTGGGAGCGGGCTTGCTCGCGATTGCAGTGTGTCAGTTGAAAAATATCTACCTGACACACCGCTATCGCGAGCAAGCCCGCTCACACATTTGACCGCGCAAGCGGCGGTCAGACCCGAGCCGCAAACACCGCTTGATGCTCGCGGCATTGCTCGGCCGTCAACATAAACACCCCGTGCCCGCCACGCTGGAACTCCAGCCAGGCAAAGTCCACCTCCGGGTACAACGCCTCAACATGCACCTGGCTGTTGCCCACCTCAACAATCAACAAGCCTTTCTCGGTCAAATGCTCCGCGGCCTCGGCCAGCATGCGCCGCACCAGGTTCAAACCGTCATCGCCACAGGCCAGACCCAACTCCGGCTCGTGCTGATACTCATCCGGCATGTCGGCAAAGTCTTCGGCATCCACGTACGGCGGGTTCGACACAATCAAGTCAAAGCGCTGCCCCGGCAGGCCATCAAAACCATCGCCCTGCACCGTGTAAACGCGCTCGTCGACACCATGGCGCTCGATGTTCTGATTAGCCACCTCCAACGCCTCATAGGACAAGTCGCCCAGCACCACTTCGGCATTCTGGAACTCATAAGCACAGGCGATGCCGATGCAACCAGACCCTGTGCACAGGTCGAGGATGCGCGCTGGCGGCTGGGCCAGCCACGGTTGAAAACGCTGTTCGATCAGCTCGCCAATCGGTGAGCGCGGGATCAACACGCGTTCATCGACGATAAACGACATGCCGCAGAACCAGGCTTCCTTCAACAGGTAAGCGGTGGGCACGCGGTCGTGTATACGGCGATGCAACAAGCGCTGCACGTGGGAGATCTCTTCTTCTTCCAGGTTGCAATCCAGGTAGCTGTCGGCGATTTCCCACGGCAGGTGCAAGGCACCGAGCACCAATTGCCGGGCTTCGTCCCAGGCATTGTCGGTGCCATGCCCGAAAAACAGGTCTTCCCCATGGAAACGGCTGACAGCCCAACGGATGTGGTCGCGCAACGTGCGCAGGCGGGATGTGATCACGGGGCAAGCTCCTGGAAAAAACGACTGGCGATTCTATCAGCCTTCGTCTGCACCGACGACGTACGAAAGCCCTTCGCCGTGCGTCGGATTTCATCCAGTTTGCCATCGCCGGGGTAAACACGCTGCCTACTTGACAGGGCTGCACGTCAATAACGGCGTACCTTACGATGGTAGCGATTCACAGAACCGCTCAGCCAGTGGACAATGTCACAAAAGCCCCACTCACAGGAGCCCCAGAATGTCCGTTCCAAAGACGATGTTTCAACTCAGCGGTCGCGGTTACGCAGCAGCCAACCTGAACCACGCGACCCTCCTGATCATCGACGCCCAGAAGGAATACCTCAGCGGCCCACTCGCCCTTTCCGGCATGGACGCGGCGGTGGGCAACATCAAGCAACTGGTGGCCGCAGCGCGCAGCGCCGGGCGCCCGATTGTGCATGTGCGCCATTTGGGCACCGTCGGCGGTCTGTTCGACCCGCAGGGCGAGCGCGGCGAATTCATTGCAGGCCTTGAGCCGCTCGGCGACGAAACCATCATCGGCAAGTTGCTGCCCAGCGCCTTTCATGGCACCGGCCTGGAAAAACACCTGCAAGACCTCGGCTCGCTCGACCTGATCGTGTGTGGGTTCATGAGCCACTCCAGCGTCAGCACCACGGTGCGCGCGGCCAAGAACCTGGGCTTTCGCTGCACCTTGGTCGAAGACGCCTGCGCCACTCGCGACTTGCCCTGTAAAGACGGCGTGCTGAGTGCCGAGCACGTGCAACAGACCGAAATGGCCATAATGGCCGACAACTTCGCGACCCTCGCGTCGACCAAAGACCTTATCTGACCTGATCGCACTTCCGATGAGCGGCGCGGCGTGTTTATTACCCCGCTCATGCGCAAGGCCCGCTCATTTGGCGCATTTACCTCGGGCACTGGAACAACCTGTGTATCTTCCGGTCGAAGGGCCGATACCCTGGAGGAAAGGTCGGAATGAAGATATCCGATGGTGGATTTGATGCTCGTCGCTTGCGCCCCAAGGGCCCGAGCAACTGGCGTCTGCGCCTGGTGGCCGGCTTTGCCGCGCTGCTGGCAATGGTAGGTTTGCTGCTGGCGGGTGCTGGTGGCGCCGGTTTAGTGGGGCATTCACCGGCACTTGGCGAGCTGAATGCGAGCCCGGGCGGCTCGGCTCTGCTGTTGGTCATGGGCCTGCTGGTGGTGTGGCTGGGCGTGTGGTTGTGGCGTCGCAGCCGTCGGCGGATGCGCCAACCGTTGTCGCTGAACATCGCTTCGCACTTGATGAAAAAGCACGACTGATGGCGCTTGGATAGCGTTTCCTGCGCCCTGGCCGCCGCGATTAGGTAAACTGCCCGCCCTTCGCGGAGGCTGACATGCAAGACGACGATTTTTCCCTGTTCAAAAACGAGCTGCGCGGCGTCAAGCCGATCAAGCACGACCGTGCCGATACCGGCAAACCCAAGGCTGACCGGGCGCAGATCGCCAAGCTGCGCCAGGCCGCAACCGTGCGCACCGATGCCACCACCGTGGATGGTTTGTCGGACCAGTTCGTGATCGACGTCGGCCCCGAAGACGAGCTGATGTGGGCGCGTGACGGCGTGCAGGAAAGCCAGATGCGCAAGCTCAAGATCGGCCAGATCCCCTTCGAAGGCAGCCTCGACCTGCACGGCATGAACGTCGAAAAAGCCCGCGAAACCCTCTGGGCGTTTCTTGCCGAAGCGACTAAATTCGAAATCCGCTGCGTGCGCGTCACTCACGGCAAAGCCGTGCGGCTGGACGGCAAACGGCCGATGATCAAGAGCCACGTCAACACCTGGCTGCGCCAGCATGCCCAGGTACTCGGCTTTACCTCGTGCCAGGCGCGCCACGGTGGCGCGGGTGCGGTGTATGTGATGCTCAAGCGCACCATGCTGGAAGGCCGCGACGAGTAACAAGTGCCATCGTCAGGCTTGCAGCGATGTGCCCGCCACCGTAACCTTGCGCTTTGCGAACATCCCACAGGTAGTTTCATGTCCCTGGAACAGAATTACACCGACATTCTCGGCCAACTCGGCGAGGACGTTTCCCGCGAGGGCCTGCTCGACACGCCAAAACGTGCCGCCAAGGCAATGCAGTACCTTTGCCGCGGTTATGCACAGACCCTCGAAGAGGTCACCAATGGTGCCTTGTTCAGCTCTGACAACAGCGAAATGGTGCTGGTCAAGGACATCGAGTTGTACTCGTTGTGCGAACACCACCTGCTGCCGTTTATCGGCAAGGCTCACGTCGCGTATATCCCGAGCGGCAAAGTGCTGGGCCTGTCCAAGGTCGCGCGCATTGTCGACATGTATGCGCGCCGCCTGCAGATCCAGGAAAACCTCAGCCGCCAGATCGCCGATGCGGTGATGCAAGTCACCGGCGCGCTGGGCGTGGCCGTGGTGATTGAAGCCAAGCACATGTGCATGATGATGCGCGGTGTGGAAAAACAGAATTCGTCGATGATCACCTCGGTGATGCTCGGTGAGTTCCGCGAAAACGCGGCCACCCGCAGCGAATTCCTCAGCCTGATCAAGTAACCGGCTGGGTACAAAAAGACCGGCGTTCATCGCCGGTTTTTTTTCGCCTTCCGAAATCAGGTAAGCTGCGGCCCATTCTGTATCGGGCAAGAGGTTTCAGCCATGTTCGTCAAAGCACTTCGAGTAGGCCTCGGCCACGTCATCATCGCGGGCGACGCCCTTACCCGCCCACGCAAAAAGCAGCGCAGCGCCGAACAACAGGCGCAGGTCAACGCCGCCGCCGAGCACCTGACTTTGTATCAGTTCCACGCCTGCCCGTTCTGTGTGAAGACCCGTCGCACACTGCACCGCCTGAATGTGCCGGTGGCGTTGAAGGATGCGAAGAACAACGCACACGACCGTCAAACCCTGCTGGAGCAAGGTGGCAAGATCAAAGTGCCGTGCCTGCGTATCGAAGAGAATGGCCAGACCACCTGGATGTACGATTCCAAAGTGATCATTGATTACCTGGACAAGCGCTTCGCAGCGGTCTGACCGACCGATGCGAAGCCAACGCGGGAGGGAGCGTGCTCCCTTCCCACCGTTGACCGGGTGAATCAGCCCAGCATCGCCACGTGCTTGGGGTGGCTGGCCACGCGCGTCAACCACGCCTGCACGGCCGGGTACGGCGCCAGGTCAAAACCACCCTCGTGGGCCACGTGGGTGTAGGCGTACAGCGCTATATCGGCAATCGAATATTGCTCGCCCACCAGGTAGGGCGTGGCTTGCAATTGGCGCTCCATGACCTTCAAGGCCTTGTGCCCGCGCTTGTGGGTGGTGGTGTATTCCTCAAGGCGGTCTTGCGGCATGTTCAGGTAGAACTGGATAAACCGCGCCACTGCAATGTAGGGCTCATGGCTGTATTGCTCGAAAAACTGCCACTGCAATACTTGAGTGCGCAAGCGCGGCTCGGTCGGCAAGAACTCGCTGCCATCGGCGAGGAAGTTGAGGATCGCATTCGATTCCCACAGGCAGGTGCCGTCTTCCAACTCCAACACAGGGATTTTGCCGTTGGGGTTCTTGGCCAAAAATTCGGGGGTCTCGGTGCCACCCTTGAGGATGTCGACATCGATCCATTGATACGCGATGCCCAACAGGTTGAGCATCAACTTGACCTTGTAGCAATTGCCCGACTTGTAATCGCCGTAAACCTTGTACATGGGGCTCCCCTTATGCCGCTTGCGCGTGCTGTGCTTGACGGACCACTGCGGCCAGGCGCTTGAGACCTTCGTCCAACCGGGACGGGTCGATGTGACTGAAATTCAGCCGGAACGAGCCAAGGTGCTGGTCGGGCTCGGAAAAGAACGGTTCACCGGGCATAAATGCGACGTTCTGATCGAATGCTTGCGCCAACAAGGTGCGGGTGTCGAGCGGTTGTTTCAAGGTCAGCCAGAAGAATAATCCGCCCTGCGGCGTTTGCCAGTCGGCCAAGTCGCCGAAATGGCGCTGCAGGGCAGCCTGGAATGCATCGCGACGCTCGCGGTAAAAGCTGCGCAGTTGCGTCAGGTGTTGCTGGTATTTTTCGCTGCCGACCCACTGCATCGCTTGCCATTGGCCGACGCGGTTGGTGTGCAGGTCGGCAGACTGCTTGAGCTTGAGCAGGTGCGGGTACAGGTCCGGGCTGGCGATCAGGTAACCGACGCGCAGGCCGGGCAGCAAGGTTTTGGAGACGGTGCCGGTGTAGATCCAACTGGCCTTTTGCAGGCGCCCGGCGATGGGCTGCGCGCTGGCGCCGTCGAAGGTCAGCTCGCGGTAAGGTTCATCTTCGATCAAGGTCACGCCGAACTCATCCAGCAACGCGGCGACGGCTGCGCGCTTGGCCTCGCTGTAGCGCACGGCCGATGGGTTCTGGAAGGTCGGGATCAGGTAGATGAATGCCGGTTGATGGTGTTCGAGGCTGGCGCGCAAGGCCGCGAGGTTGGGGCCGTCGGCTTCCAGTTGCACGGTCAGGCAGTCGGCGCCGAACAGTTGGAATATCTGCAACGCGGCCAGGTAGGTCGGGCCCTCAAGCAGGATCTGCGTGCCTTTGTCGATATACAGTTTGGCCGCCAGGTCGAGTGTTTGCTGGGAACCGCTGACCACCAGCACCTGGCTGGCCTGGCACGGTACGCCAATGGCGCGCGCCTGCGCGGCGAGCAGTTCACGCAACTGCGGCTCGCCTTCGCTCATGCCGTATTGGCCGATGTTCAGCGGCATGTCGTCCCAGTTCAGCGCGGGCAGCATGGCTTCGGCGGGCAGGCCTCCGGCGAACGACATCACTTCCGGGCGCTGCGCCGCGGCGAGGATTTCACGGATCAAGGAGCTTTTGAGGCGCGTAACACGTTCAGAGAAGGCCATAAGGTCACCGGTGGCAAAGCGTGCAGGAAATACGTCAAACTGGTTGACCGAAATTACGACGACTTGAGTAGATACGTCAATATGCTTGACCTTAAAAACCAAAGCAGCCAACAGCAAGCCATGGAAGCCTTCTTCTTCGGTTACCAGGCGTTCACCGCCAAGGCCGATGAAATGCTTGAGCGCCGAGGCCTGAGCCGCGTGCACCAGCGCATCGTATTTTTTATCGCGCGCTACCCCGCATTGAGCGTGAAGCAACTGCTGGAATTACTCGGCGTGAGCAAGCAGGCGCTGAACATGCCATTGCGCCAATTGCAGGCAATGCACTGGGTGAACAGCGTGGCGTCCGAGACCGACAAACGTAAACGCCTGCTCGAATTGAGCGAAGAAGGCCGGCGTTTCGAGCAAGCGTTGCGCCGCGAACAGGTGAAGTTGTTGCAGCGCGCGTTCAGCGAAGCCGGGGCGGACGCGGTCGCGGGGTGGCTGGCAGTGAATCAGGCACTCGCTGGCTTGCCTTAGGCCGTGAGGCAAGCGGCCTTATTGTGGCTGGCTCGCCACAATAAACCACCTTCTGCGCACACAATCGAAAACACTATTTGCTTTATTTGTATACAAAAGCATAATCAACTTTGCGTGAGTTTCTGACCTATTAGTCAACAAAACCCGCCAGTACCTCAAAGCGCCGTTACCCACGCAAGTGACCGGCGCCGCCAATAACAATAAAACGCTTGAGGAGTATTCGCTGTGGATAGCCGCAAAACCGAAGCCCCTACGCTGGACCTCTCCACACCGCACAACGGTTGGCTGGAGCGTCTGTTCAAACTGCGCTTGCATGGCACCACCGTGAAGACCGAGCTGATCGCCGGCCTGACCACCTTCATCACCATGGCCTACATCATCTTCGTCAACCCGAACATCATGGCGGACGCAGGCATTGATCACGGCGCAGCGTTCGTTGCCACTTGCATCGCCGCCGCGCTCGGCTGCCTGTTGATGGGCCTGTACGCCAACTGGCCGGTGGGGCTGGCGCCGGGCATGGGCTTGAACGCGTTTTTCACCTACACCGTGGTCGGCACCCTGGGCTACCACTGGGAAACCGCGCTGGGTGCGGTGTTTATCTCGGGCGTGTTGTTCATGGGCCTCACGCTTTCAAGGGTGCGCGAATGGCTGCTCAACAGCATTCCGGTGAGCCTGCGCCATGCGATGGGTGCGGGCGTCGGCTTGTTTCTCGGGGTGATTGGCCTGAAAACCGCCGGCATCATCGTCGACAGCCCCGCCACGCTGATCAAGCTCGGCTCCTTGCACGAGCCCGCGCCGCTGTTGGCGGCAGTGTGCTTTTTGCTGATCGCGATTCTCAGCTATCACCGGGTATTCGGCGCGATCCTCATCAGCATCATCGCCGTAACGCTGGCCGGTTGGGGCTTGGGCCTGGTGCACTACAACGGCATTCTCTCCACGCCGCCGAGCTTGGCACCGACCTGGATGGCGATGGACATCAAGGGTGTATTCCATGTGAGTATGATCAGCGTGGTTTTCGCCTTCCTGTTTGTGCACATGTTCGACACCGCCGGTACGCTGATGGGCGTTGCACAGCGCGCCGGGCTAGTGAATGCCGATGGCAAGATTCATAACCTGTCGCGCGCCTTGAAGGCCGACAGCGCGTCCAGCGTATTCGGCGCCATGGTCGGTGTGCCACCGGTGACCAGCTACGTAGAAAGTGCCGCCGGTGTGGCCGCGGGTGGGCGCACCGGGCTGACGGCCGTCACCGTGGGCGTGTTGTTTGTGGCGGCGATGTTTTTTGCACCGCTGGCCGGCATGATCCCTGCTTACGCCACCGCCGGTGCGCTGATTTACGTGGCGATGCTGATGATGGCAAGCATGGCGCACATCAATTGGGATGAGGCCACCGACAGCATTCCGGCGATCGTGACGGCGATCATGATGCCGCTGACATTCTCGGTCGCCGACGGTATCGCCTTGGGCTTTATCACGTATGTGGCGCTCAAGGCAGGCACCGGCAAGTACCGCGAAATTTCCGTGAGTTTGTGGGTGCTGTGCGTGATATTTATCGCGAAGTTTGCGTTCCTGTAATGCGGTAGTTGAATTTTTGGGGCCGCTGCGCAGCCCAGCGCGCAAGCCCGCTCGCCACAGGTAAGGCGCGGCCCGATTGCTGTATTGGGTGAGGCTTTTGGACGATTGGAGGACTGTAAATGACCCTGGAAACCTGGCTGCTGTTCAGCGGCGCTGCACTGATTGTGATCCTGATTCCAGGCCCGCTGTCGCTGTTGATGATCAGCAATAGCCTGAATTACGGCCTGCGCCGTTCATACCCGGCGTTTTTGGGCGGGGTATTTGCCTCGATCTGCTTGCTCAGCGCGTCGGCCTTGGGCTTGGGTGCGCTGTTGCTGGCGTCGGAGCAACTGTTCAGCGCCTTGAAGATTGTCGGCGCGCTGTACCTGTTCTACCTTGCCTGGCAGAGCTGGCAGCAATCGCGCCTGCCGTCCCAGGCGGCCGCCGTGCCGAACGCGCTGCCGGCGCCGCGCTTTGCTGCGCTGTTCGGCCGAGCCTTTGTGCTGGGCGCGAGCAACCCCAAAGACATTCTGTTTTTCGCAGCTTTCCTGCCGCAGTTTCTGAACAGCCAGCACGCGTTTGTGCCGCAACTGCTGAGCATGATCGCCACGTGGGCGGTGCTCGACCTGTTGTGCAAGCTGGCCTACGGTTTGGGCGCGCATGGCGCCGCGCGCTATCTGCGCAGCGGCGCAGGCCAAAGCTGGTTCAACCGCGTGAGTGCGGCACTCTTCAGTTGCGCCGGCATTGCCTCGCTGATCAAGGTTCGAGCGGGTGCGCTTTAACCACGCCAGAACCTTGCGCCGCGCATAAAAAAGCCCGCTGTGTGAGCGGGCCAAGCTAACCAGGCGCCGAGATCAGCTACCGCGATAGGTGGAGTAGCTGTAAGGCGAAAGCAGCAACGGTACGTGGTAGTGGTCCTGTTCGGCGCTGATGCCGAAGCGCAGTACCACCACGTCAAGAAACGCCGGTTCCGGCAATTGCACGCCACGCGCGCGGTAGTAATCGCCAGCGCTGAAGTGCAGTTGGTACACGCCGCTGCGGTAGTCGTCGCCTTGCAACAAGGGCGCGTCGCAGCGCCCGTCATTGTTGGTCACGGCGCTCGCCACCTGCACCAGTTGCGTGCCTTCGACGCGGTACAGCTCAACCTTGATTGCGCTGCCGGGGCACCCGTGCGCGGCGTCCAAAACGTGTGTGGTCAAACGTCCCATGGCGTCTATGCGCCTCCATAAGTCAGTAGAAGGTAAATTCGCCCCGTTTCAGGGCGTCGAAAAAGCCGACGGTGGCCGATTAAGACACTTTTCAAAAAAATTGTACACAATAAAAATCACAGCGCCGCCGATCCTATTGGCCGCGTTAGCCTGACGGGCAGTTCATGGGTAATCCTTGCTTTCAAACAACCTTTTGTCCTTTAGCTGACCAGTTAGGCAAGTTTCTTGCTTGAGCCTGTACGTCGATCACTGCGGAAAAAATGCAAAAAACCAGGCTTACAAAATTTGCCATAAGTTGTATACAATCAATCATCGCAGTGACTCCACCCTGTTATTTCACTGCTCGGCCGCCACCCCAATGATCACGAACAAGAAGGAAGACTGCAGTGAGCGCTGACTACCCACGCGACCTGATCGGTTACGGCAGTAACCCTCCTCACCCCCACTGGCCGGGCAAGGCACGCATCGCGTTGTCGTTCGTACTCAACTACGAAGAAGGCGGCGAGCGCAACATTTTGCACGGCGATAAAGAGTCCGAAGCGTTTCTCTCGGAGATGGTCTCGGCCCAGCCGCTGCAAGGCGAACGCAACATGAGCATGGAGTCGCTGTACGAATACGGCAGCCGTGCCGGTGTATGGCGCATCCTCAAGTTGTTCAAGGCATTCGATATTCCGCTGACGATTTTCGCCGTGGCCATGGCCGCCCAACGCCACCCGGATGTTATCCGCGCAATGGTCGACGCCGGCCACGAGATCTGCAGTCACGGCTACCGCTGGATCGACTACCAGTACATGGACGAAGCCCAGGAGCGCGAGCACATGCTCGAAGCCATCCGCATCCTCACCGAGTTGACCGGCGAGCGCCCATTGGGCTGGTACACCGGGCGCACCGGCCCCAACACGCGGCGGCTGGTGATGGAAGAAGGCGGCTTTCTGTACGACTGCGATACCTACGACGACGACCTGCCCTACTGGGAACCGAATAACCCGACCGGCAAGCCGCACTTGGTAATCCCTTACACGCTGGACACCAACGACATGCGCTTTACTCAGGTGCAGGGTTTCAACAAGGGCGACGACTTTTTCGACTACCTTAAAGACGCGTTTGATGTGCTCTACGCCGAAGGCGCCGAGGCACCGAAGATGCTGTCTATCGGCCTGCATTGCCGCCTGATCGGCCGCCCTGCACGCCTCGCCGCCTTGAAGCGCTTTATCGAATACGCAAAGGGCCATGAACAGGTGTGGTTCACTCGCCGTGTCGACATTGCCCGCCACTGGCACCACACCCACCCGTACACGGGAGCGGCCCAATGAGCGCCTTTCAAACACTGAAACCCTCGACCTTGAGCCGCGACGAATTTGTCGCAGCGTTTGCTGACATCTACGAACATTCGCCATGGGTGGCCGAACAGGCCTTCGACCTCGGCCAGGACCCTTCGATCGATCAGATCGAAACCCTGCACCAGCGCATGAGCGACATCCTGCTCGGCGCCGATCGCACCCGGCAACTGGCGCTGATCAATGCTCACCCGGACCTGGCCGGCAAAGCGGCCGTCCAGGGCCAACTGACCCAAGCCAGCACTGCTGAGCAAGCTGGCGCGGGGATTCACCAATGCTCAAGCGAGGAGTTCTCGCGCTTCACCGAGCTGAATGATGCCTACAAGGCCAGGTTCAAGTTTCCCTTCATCATGGCGGTAAAAGGCAGCAACCGGCATCAGATCCTCGCCGCGTTCGAAACGCGCATCCATAACCCGGCAGACGTCGAGTTCAACTGCGCACTGGCCGAGATCAACAAGATCGCGCTGCTGCGCTTACTGGCCCTCTAAACCACCGTCCCCAGCCACTTTACTCAAGGCAGACAAGAAGAATGAAAGCTTACGCCGCACCTTTCGAGAAGTTCGTCAACCTGGCCGACGCCCGTTTGGGCACCAAGATTGTTTCGGTGACCGATGACTGGTTCGCTGACGCCAACCGCCTGTTTCAGCCGACCCCGGCCGTGTGGAAGGAGGGCGTTTTCGACGATAACGGCAAGTGGATGGACGGCTGGGAGTCGCGCCGCAAGCGTTTTGAAGGCTACGACAGCGCGGTGATTCGCCTCGGCGTACCCGGCTCGATCAAGGGCGTGGACATCGACACTTCATTCTTCACCGGCAACTACCCGCCGTCGGCCTCGCTGGAAGCCTGCTTCCTGGCGTCGGGCGAGCCGGATGAAAACACCCCGTGGGTGGAAGTGCTGTCGGCCGTCGAGCTGCAAGGCAACAGCCACCACTACCACGAGATCAGCAACGGCGAGGCGTTCAGCCACTTGCGCTTCAACATCTACCCGGATGGCGGCGTGGCCCGTCTGCGGGTGTACGGCATTCCGTTCCGCGACTGGTCGCAGGTGGGTGACAACGAACAGGTCGACCTGGCGTCGGCGCTGAACGGCGGCCGCGCACTGGCGTGCTCCGATGAACACTTCGGGCGCATGAGCAACATCCTCAACCCCGGCCGTGGCGTGAACATGGGCGATGGCTGGGAAACCGCGCGTCGTCGCACGCCAGGCAATGACTGGGTGATCGTCGCGCTGGGCCACCCCGGCGAGATCGAGAAAATCATCGTCGACACCCTGCACTTCAAGGGCAACTACCCGGACACGTGTTCGATCCAGGGCGCCTTTGTGAAGGGCGGCACCGACAGCCAGATCGAAACCCAATCGCTGTTCTGGCGCGAATTGCTGCCGGCGCAAAAGCTCGAAATGCACGCTGAGCACTCGTTCGCCGAGCAAATCAAAGCGCTCGGCCCGATCACCCACATCCGCCTCAACGTGTTCCCGGATGGCGGTGTAAGTCGCTTGCGAGTGCTTGGCAAGGTTTCGAAATAAGCGGTGAAGCCATTCGCGAGCAAGCCCGCTCCCACATTTTGAATTGTGAATACCTTCAAATGTGGGAGCGGGCTTGCTCGCGATGACGCCAGATCAAACAACACAGCACTCAGACAAGAAGACAAGAAGACAGCCATGCGCACACTGATGATCGAACCCCTGAGCAAAGAAGCCTTCGCGCCGTTCGGAGACGTTATCGAAACCGATGGCAGCGATCACTTCATGATCAACAACGGGTCGACCATGCGCTTTCACAAGCTGGCGACAGTCGAAACCGCCCAGCCTGAAGACCACGCCATCATCAGCATCTTTCGCGCCGACGCGCTGCAGATGCCACTGACCGTGGGCATGCTGGAAAGACACCCGCTGGGCAGCCAGGCGTTTATTCCGCTGCTCGGCAACCCCTTTCTGATCGTGGTCGCGCCACTTGGCGATGCACCTGTATCGGGCTTGGTCCGCGCCTTCGTCACCAACGGCAGGCAGGGCATTAATTACCATCGCGGCGTTTGGCACCACCCGGTGCTGACGATCGAAAAGCGGGATGACTTCCTGGTGGTTGATCGCAGTGGCACCGGCAATAACTGCGATGAGCATTTTTTCCAAGAGGATGAGCGATTGATCCTCGCCCCCCACCAATAAGAGAAGGCCGGATCACCCGACAACAAGGGTGACAGGCGAGAGGTAAAGACTGTGGAAGCACATCTGTTGGAATGGCTGAACCTTAGCGTGCGCTGGGTTCACATGATCACTGGCGTCGCGTGGATCGGCGCTTCCTTCTATTTTGTCTGGCTGGAAAACAACCTCAATCGCGTCAACCCCAAAGACGGCCTGGCCGGTGATTTGTGGGCGATCCACGGTGGCGGTATCTACCACCTGGAAAAATACAAACTGGCCCCACCGACCATGCCGGACAACCTGCACTGGTTCAAATGGGAAGCCTATTTCACCTGGATGTCGGGCGTCGCGCTGCTGTGCGTGGTGTTCTACCTCAACCCGACGCTGTACCTGCTCGCCCCCGGCAGCAGCCTCAGCGGCACCGAAGGCGTATTGCTGGGCATTGGCTCACTGTTCGCCGGTTGGTTCATCTACTCGTTCCTGTGCGACTCGGCGCTGGGCAAGCGCCCTGCCCTGCTTGGTCTGATCCTGTTTGTGCTGTTGATTGCAGCCGCGTACGGCTTCAGCAAAGTCTTCAGTGGCCGCGGCGCTTACCTGCACGTGGGCGCAGTCATCGGCACCATCATGGTGGGTAACGTGTTCCGCATCATCATGCCCGCCCAGCGCGCGCTGGTGGCCGCAATCGCGGAGCAGCGCACGCCGGACCCGTCATTGCCGGCCAAGGGTTTGCTGCGTTCGCGGCACAACAACTACTTCACCTTGCCGGTGCTGTTCATCATGATCAGCAACCACTTCCCTAGCACTTACGGCAGCCAATACAACTGGCTGATCCTGGCAGGCATCGCCGTCGCCGCCGTGTTGGTGCGCCACTACTTCAACACCCGGCATAACAGCCAGAAGTATGCGTGGACGCTGCCAGTGGGCGCCTTGGCAATGATTTGCCTGGCGTATGTCACCGGGCCCAAGCCAGTTGCAGAAGTCGCAAAGGCGCCTGCCGCCATCGAGTACCAACCTCTGCCGGAAACCGCGTTGGGTGGCGGCTTGAAACCGGCCGTACCGGCCGCGCCCGCAGCACCGGCTGCCGCACCTGCGCCTGCACAGGCGACGATTGATTTCGACAAGGTGCATGGCGTGATCCAGGAACGCTGCGCCGTGTGCCACTCGGCCAAGCCCACCAGCCCGCTGTTCAGCACCGCACCGGCAGGCGTGATGTTCGACACCCCGACGCAAATCCAGCAGCAGGCGGCGCGCATTCAAGCGCAGGCCGTGGCCAGCCAGATCATGCCGCTGGGCAATATCACTCAGATGACCCAGCAGGAACGGGAGTTGATCGGCACCTGGATCAACCAAGGCGCCCACACCCACTGAGATTGATCGTTCCCATGCCGAGTGGGAACGATCGATTGCTGCCGCGCCCCATTTTTGCCCCACACGCGCACTAACAACGCACTTGAGCCAAGGCCTGGGAGCCAGTATTCTCCGCGCCCGCTCGAATCGACTCTAAAACAAACAGCGACTGTAAAAGCTGACTGCAGGGCCAATTAATCCTGGCCCAATGCCTGCGGCCAACGTGTACAAAAAACCCTCTGGACTCAACTGCATCAAGTGCAGGCGAAGAGGTTTTTTCGGCTTTTTGAACACCTTGGCGCAGCGCTTGCTAAAAGCATCAAAGCTGACCAATCAGACGATTTTTGCAGCGAACCAAAAGGCGCCATACCAGAGCGCCTGCGTAGAAAAATAATCCTAAACTTTGACTCGGGAGCAACCGAATGAAACCTATGTTGAAAGGCCTGATGTTGACAGGCTCGCTGCTGGCCGGTGGCCAAGCCGCGGCGGGTGACCTGTTGCAATGGCAGAACAACAGCCTGACGTACCTGTGGGGCAAAAACTTCACCATCAACCCACAGATCCAGCAGACGGTGACGTTTGAACATGCTGACGCCTGGAAGTACGGCGACAACTTTTTGTTTGTCGACCGCATCTTTTACAACGGCAAGGAAGACGGCAACGTAGGCCCAAGTACTTACTACGGCGAGTTCAGCCCACGCTTGTCGTTCGGCAAGATTTTCGACAAAGACCTGTCATTCGGTCCGATCAAAGACGTGCTGCTGGCGTTCACTTACGAGTTCGGCGAAGGCGACAACGAGTCGTACTTGTTCGGCCCGGGCTTTGACTTGAACATTCCGGGTTTTGACTACTTCCAGTTGAACTTCTACCAGCGTCAGACCGAGGGCAATCGCCCTGGCGACAACATTTGGCAGATCACCCCGGTCTGGGCGTACACCCTTCCCGTTGGCAACTCTAACGTACTGATTGACGGGTATATCGACTGGGTAACCGATAACGACAAGACTTCACGCGGTACTTATCACGCCAACCTGCACATCAACCCACAGGTCAAATACGACTTGGGTAAAGCGCTGCACTGGGGCGAGAAGCAGTTGTATGTGGGCTTTGAGTATGACTACTGGAAGAACAAGTACGGCATTCAGGACACCGGTGCTTTTGAGACCAACCAGAACACCGCAAGCTTCCTGGTCAAATACCACTTCTAACAGTTGATCACTGTGGCTGCAGGGTTGTGCCTGGGTTTTGAGTGCATATCCGTTATTGAGGTTATGGCTTATATCGGTTGCGCTCTTACAGCGGGCCGCCTTTAGATCAAGATCACAATCAAAAGCAGGCGGCCCGAAAGCCGACCCAATCCCCCAAGCAGAGTGTGGTCAAACTGTGGGAGGGGGCTTGCTCCCGATGGCAGTGGGTCAGTCAATTCATGTATCAACTGTAAAACTGCTATCGGGAGCAAGCCCCCTCCCACAAAAAACAAAAGCAGATCTGCTGTGATGCAAAGTCGCCTTTGATCTGCTTCAACCACTCAGGTCGGCTTTCAGGCCGCCGTGCTGTTGCTTTTGATCTGAGATAAACCACGATGGCCGCACACAGGCTTGAAGCCGTGGGTAACCCGGCAGGACGCCGGGTTAGCCATCACCCAAATACTCAATATGTACCCAACCTGAAGAACACCCCAACCCCGTTTCCCGCGCGACAGCGCTGCATCAAAGATGCAGCCACACAAAGCAAAATCGCGGCGGTTATCGACGACGCTTTTCGTACAACTTGGGCTCACCCGGTGGCCGGCTCTTGAAGCGCCGGTGCGTCCACAGGTACTGCTCTGGGCATTCACGCACCGAGGTTTCGACCCACTGGTTGATACGCAGGCAGTCAACCTCGTCGGTTTCGCCGGGAAAATCCGTCAACGGCGGGTGAATCACCAAGCGATAACCGCTGCCATCCGCCAGCCGCTCCTGCGTAAACGGCACCACCAACGCCTTGCCCAAACGCGCAAACTTGCTGGTGGCTGTCACCGTGGCGGCCTGCACGCCGAACAGCGGCACGAAGATACTTTGCTTGGCGCCGTAGTCCTGGTCCGGCGCATACCAGATCGCGCGGCCGGCACGCAGCAGCTTGAGCATGCCGCGCACGTCTTCGCGCTCGACCGCCAGGGAGTCGAGGTTATGCCGCTCGCGGCCACGGCGCTGAACGAAGTCGAACAGCGGGTTGGCGTGCTCGCGGTACATGCCATCGATGGTGTGCTTCTGGCCGAGCAAGGCCGCGCCGATTTCCAGGGTGGTGAAATGCAGGGCCATGAGGATCACGCCCTTGCCATCCAGCTGCGCCTGTTTGAGGTGCTCAAGGCCTTCGACATGCGCCAGGCGTGCGAGGCGCTGACGCGACCACCACCAGCTCATGGCCATTTCAAAAAAGGCGATGCCGGTAGACGCGAAGTTTTCCTTGAGCAGCTTTTTACGCGCGGCCGCGGACTTTTCCGGGAAGCACAGCTCCAGGTTACGCGCGGCAATGCGCCGACGGTCGCCGGCCACGTGGTACATGCCCGCGCCCAATAAACGACCAATGGTCAAAAGTGCCCGGTACGGCAATTGAGTGATCAGCCACAAGAGGCCGAGCCCCAGCCATAACAGCCAAAAACGCGGATGAAAAAATACAGCTCGAAAACGCGGGCGATCCATTACAGATTCCGGTAAAGACAGGGCCGCGCATTCTACAACGGTTCGACTCGGCTTGCGGCCCGTGGATGTTCTCGTTATAAGTCTCGACACTTTTCGTGACAAGCCGCTTTTGCCGACCATGAGCCAAACCGAACCGCTAGACCAAGATCCCGTGTTCCAGCTGAAAGGCAGCATGCTCGCCATTACCGTGCTGGAACTGGCCCGCAATGACCTCGACGCCCTCGACCGCCAACTGGCCGCCAAAGTCGCCCTGGCGCCAAATTTTTTCAACAATGCCCCGCTGGTACTCGCGCTGGACAAACTGCCGGCTGGCCAGGGCTTGATTGATTTGCCCGGCCTGATGCGCGTCTGCCGCTCGCATGGTTTGCGCACGCTGGCCATTCGCGCCAGCCGTATCGAAGACATCGCCGCCGCAATCGCTATTGAACTGCCCGTGTTGCCACCGTCCGGTGCGCGCGAGCGGCCGCTTGAGCAGAGCGAAGGTGAAGTGAAGAAAGCCCCGGAAAAACCGCCGGAGCCCAGCGTCAAGCCTACAAAGATCATCACCTCTCCCGTACGCGGTGGGCAGCAAATTTACGCCCAGGGCGGCGACTTGGTGGTGATCGCTTCGGTCAGCCCGGGCGCGGAACTTCTGGCCGATGGCAACATCCATGTATACGGCCCTATGCGCGGTCGTGCTTTGGCCGGCATCAAGGGTGATACCAAGGCGCGTATTTTTTGTCAGCAGTTGACCGCTGAGCTAGTGTCCGTAGCAGGCCAGTACAAGGTTGCAGAAGATTTGCGCCGCGATCCGCTGTGGGGCGCCTCGGTTCAAGTCAGCCTGTCGGGCGATGTGTTGAACATCACCCGTCTTTAACGGATACTGCCGCATTTTCCAAGCATCTCTAGACTCTGATAGCACAGCGAAACCGGCAAAACTTGTGTAGGAACAACTGAAAGTTGGCGTTTCCACGCGCAAACCACATCTTTTTCCTACAGAAGCTGTCCGCATGCCGCGAGTTTCAAGAGATGTTTTTCAGGGGCTGAAAAGTCCTTTTTCCTTAGGGGTGAAACACCTTGGCCAAGATTCTCGTGGTTACATCCGGCAAGGGTGGTGTGGGTAAGACCACCACCAGCGCCGCTATCGGTACCGGCCTCGCTTTGCGCGGCCACAAAACAGTCATCGTCGACTTCGACGTCGGTTTGCGTAACCTCGACCTGATCATGGGCTGCGAACGCCGCGTGGTGTACGACTTCGTCAACGTGGTAAACGGCGAAGCCAACCTGCAACAGGCTTTGATCAAGGACAAGCGCCTTGAGAACCTGTACGTACTGGCCGCCAGCCAGACCCGCGACAAAGACGCGCTGACCAAAGAAGGCGTGGGCAAAGTACTCGCCGAGTTGAAAGAAACCTTCGAATACGTGGTCTGCGATTCGCCGGCCGGAATCGAAACCGGTGCGCACCTGGCGATGTACTTCGCCGACGAAGCCATCGTCGTCACCAACCCGGAAGTTTCCTCGGTACGTGACTCGGACCGCATGCTCGGCCTGCTGGCGAGCAAATCCCAGCGTGCCGAAAAAGGTGAAGACCCGATCAAGGAGCACCTGCTGCTCACGCGCTATAACCCTGAGCGCGTCAGCAATGGCGAAATGCTCGGCGTTGAGGACGTCAAAGACATCCTCGCCGTAACGTTGTTGGGCGTGATTCCGGAATCCCAGGCAGTGCTGAAGGCTTCCAACCAGGGCGTTCCGGTGATTCTTGACGACCAGAGCGACGCAGGCCAGGCGTACAGCGATGCAGTTGATCGCTTGCTGGGCAAGACCGTGGAACATCGCTTCCTCGACGTTAAGAAGAAGGGATTCTTCGAGCGTATCTTTGGAGGCAACTAAACAATGAAATTTCTCGACTTCTTTCGGGCCAACAAAAAGCCAAGTACCGCGTCGGTAGCGAAAGAGCGTCTACAGATCATCGTGGCGCACGAACGCGGCCAACGCAGCACGCCGGACTACCTGCCAGCCTTGCAAAAGGAACTGGTCGAGGTGATCCGCAAGTACGTCAATATCGGCAACGACGATGTGCATGTCGCGCTGGAAAACGACGGCAGTTGCTCGATTCTGGAACTCAATATCACCCTGCCTGATCGTTAATCGAACAGGCGGTCGCCACGGCGGCTCGGTCACCTTGATCCCGTTTCGGGAACGCGGTGAGCGAGCCGCCGTTGGCGTTTGTTACGAGGCTGTTTAATGCCGTTGTCGAATATCCATATCCTTCACCAGGACGAGGCTGTCCTGGTTGTGAACAAGCCAACCCTGCTGCTCTCGGTGCCCGGTCGCGCCGACGACAACAAGGATTGCCTGATCACCCGCCTGCAGGAAAACGGCTACCCCGAAGCGCGCATCGTGCATCGTTTGGACTGGGAAACGTCAGGGATCATCCTGCTGGCCCGCGACGCCGATAGCCATCGCGAACTGTCCCGCCAGTTTCATGACCGCGAAACCGAAAAGGCCTACACCGCGTTGGCCTGGGGCCAGCCGGCACTCGACAGCGGCAGTATCGACTTGCCCCTGCGCTACGACCCGCCGACCAAGCCTCGCCACGTGGTCGACCATGAATTCGGCAAACACGCGCTGACCTTCTGGAAGGTGCTGGAGCGTTGCGGCGACTGGTGCCGTGTGGAGCTGACGCCGATCACCGGGCGCTCGCACCAGCTGCGTGTGCACATGCTGTCGATCGGCCATCCGTTGCTCGGTGATGGCCTCTACGCGCATGAACAGGCCTTGGCCGCTTGGCCGCGGTTGTGCCTGCACGCGAGCATGTTGAGTTTTACGCACCCGCAGAGTGGCGAGCGTTTGCGCTTTGAGTGCCCCGCACCCTTTTGAAGTGCAAACCCCATCTACTGTGGGAGCGGGCTTGCTCGCGATGCAGGCACCTCGGTCCAGCAGGCACACCGAGTTGATGCCATCGCGAGCAAGCCCGCTCCCACATTTGTTCTGTGCACTTCGCGCCCTCGAACGGTAAACTCCGCACATTGCTGTCTGGAGCTATTTATGCGCGAAGCGTTGAATCAAGGCCTGATCGACTTCCTCAAGGCCTCCCCTACTCCTTTTCATGCCACTGCCGCCCTCGCCCAGCGCCTGGAAGCGGCCGGTTACCAGCGTCTCGACGAACGTGAAACCTGGGCCACCGAGGCCAACGGTCGTTACTACGTTACCCGTAACGACTCCTCGATCATCGCCTTCAAACTCGGCCGTCATTCGCTGCTGCAAGGCGGCATTCGCCTGGTCGGCGCCCACACCGACAGCCCATGCTTGCGGGTTAAACCGCAACCGGAGCTGCAACGCCAGGGTTTCTGGCAATTGGGCGTCGAAGTCTACGGCGGTGCGCTGTTGGCCCCGTGGTTTGACCGCGACCTGTCGCTGGCCGGGCGCGTAACCTTCCGCCGCGACGGCAAGGTCGAAAGCCAGTTGATCGACTTCAAGCTGCCCATCGCCATCATTCCCAACCTGGCGATTCACCTGAACCGTGAAGCCAACCAGGGTTGGGCGATCAATGCCCAAACCGAGCTGCCGCCGATTCTCGCGCAGTTTGCCGGTGACGAGCGCGTGGACTTCCGCGCCGTGCTCACCGAGCAACTGGGCCGCGAGCACGGCTTGAACGCGGATGTGGTGCTCGACTACGAGCTGAGTTTTTACGACACGCAAAGCGCTGCGGTGATCGGCCTGAACGGCGACTTCATTGCCGGTGCGCGCCTCGACAACCTGCTGTCGTGCTACGCCGGCCTGCAAGCCTTGCTGACCAGCGAAACCGACGAAACCTGCGTGCTGGTGTGCAACGACCACGAAGAGGTCGGCTCCTGCTCGGCGTGCGGCGCTGACGGCCCGATGCTCGAACAGACGCTGCGCCGCTTGTTGCCGGAGGGCGACGAATTCGTACGCACCATTCAGAAATCACTGTTGGTGTCTGCAGACAACGCCCACGGCGTGCACCCCAATTACGCTGAAAAACACGACGCCAACCACGGTCCAAAACTCAACGCAGGGCCGGTAATCAAGGTCAACAGTAACCAGCGTTACGCCACCAATAGCGAAACCGCCGGGTTCTTCCGCCACCTGTGCATGGCCCAGGAAGTCCCGGTGCAAAGCTTTGTGGTGCGCAGTGACATGGGTTGCGGCTCGACCATCGGCCCGATCACCGCCAGCCATTTGGGCGTGCGCACCGTGGACATCGGCCTGCCGACGTTTGCCATGCACTCGATCCGTGAACTCTGCGGCAGCCACGACCTGGCGCACCTGGTGAAGGTGTTGGGCGCGTTCTACGCAAGCCGTGATTTGCCCTGAGCCCACGCTAAAAAATGTGAGACGGAGCTTTTGTGGGAGCGGGCTTGCTCGCGATGCAGGCACCTCGGGCCATCAGGCACACCGAGTTGCAGCCACCGCGAGCAAGCCCGCTCCCACAGTTGATCGCGGTCGGGGCTGATCTACGTCATCTGCACTTCCCGCAATCGGGCCTAAACTTGTCAGTATTCCGACTCCGACAAGGCCGTCGCACCATGATCTCCATGTCCTCTTTTCACACGATGCTTATCCCTGTTCTGATCGGCATGTTCCTGCTGATGGTTGGCTTCAACTTTCGCGAGAAGCCCGTGGCGGTGTTTGGCATGTGGATCGGCATGCTGCTGATCCTCGGCACGATGGTTTACAAGATCCTCGCCAAACTGGCGGAATGACAAATGCACTCGCATTGGGCATAGCGGCCTCGTACACTCGGTCAATTCGTCGTTTCCAAGGTTGACCGCCTCGTGCTTTCCCGTCTGTTTGCCCTGCCCTGCTACTGCCTGATCGCCCTGCTGACGCTGCTGCCGCTCACGTCCGCCCAAGCCGTGGGCTTGCCCGGTTTGCTGGGCGGCACCCACGCCGCCCAACCCCAGGCCGACGTGCCGCTGGGGCAGTCGTTGGACGAGGTGATCAAGACCCTGGAAAACGACCAGCAACGCACCCAGTTGCTGAGCGACCTGAAAAAACTCCGCGAAGCCACGCAAAAAGCCCAACCCGCTGCCGAACAGGGCGTACTGGGCTTGATCGGCAGTACGCTGTCGGGCCTTGAGCAGCAGTTCTCCGGTGCCGACAGCCCGCTGGGGCGCTGGACCAATGAGTTTGAGCAAGCCAAGGATGAGTTCAGCGCCTTGATGCTGCCGGCCGCCGAATGGCTGCCGATCATTTTCGGTTTTGCCGTGATCCTCGCGGTGTGGAGCCTGCTGGCCGCCGCGCTGATTTGGCTCGGCCACCGCGTGCGCGTGCGGTTCGGCCTGCCCGAAGAATTGCCGCAGCACCCGCGCACCTGGGACATGCTGCGCTTCGCCCTGCGCAAACTGGGGCCGTGGTTGATCGCGCTGGTGATCACGGTTTACCTCAGCTACGCGCTGCCTTCATCGCTGGGCAAATCGCTGGCGATGGTGCTGGCGTATGCACTGGTGGTCGGCACCTGCTTTTCGGCCATTTGTGTCATCGCCTTCTCCCTGCTGGACGGCCCGCATCGCCACCGCGCGCTGTATATCCTGCGGCACCAGGCGTTTCGGCCACTGTGGTGGATCGGCAGCTTCGCCGCCTTTGGCGAAGCCCTGAGCGACCCACGACTGGTCGCGGCGCTCGGCCAGCACCTGGCCCACACAGCGGCGACTGTGGCCAATGTGATGGCGGCCTTGTCGACCGGCGTATTTATCCTGCGCTTCCGTCGGCCGATCGCCCACTTGATCCGCAACCAGCCGCTGTCTCGTCGCCTCACGCGCCGCGCCCTCAGCGACACCCTGTCGATCATCGGCACCTTCTGGTACTTGCCGGCGCTGCTGCTGGTGGGCATCTCGTTGTTCGCCACCTTCCTCTCCGCCGGCGACACCAGCACCGCCCTGCGTCAGTCGTTGTTGTGCACGGTGTTGCTGGTGTTGTGCATGGTGATCAACGGCCTGGTGCGGCGCCACGCACTCAAGCCGCAACGCGGTCACAAACGCCATGCGCTGTATTCCGATCGCCTGAAAAGCTTCGTGTACACCCTGGCCCACTTGGTGGTGTGGCTGGTGTTTATCGAACTGGGCCTGCGCGTCTGGGGCTTGTCGCTGATTCGCTTTACCGAGGGCGACGGCCATGAAGTCAGCGTCAAGTTGTTCGGCCTCGCCGGGACGTTGCTGTTTGCCTGGCTGATCTGGATTCTCAGCGACACGGCGATCCACCATGCCCTGACCCGCTCGCGCAAAGGCCTGGCCAACGCGCGTGCGCAAACCATGATGCCGCTGATCCGCAACGTGCTGTTCGTGACCATTTTTATCATCGCCGCGATCGTCGCCCTGGCGAACATGGGCATGAACGTGACGCCGCTGCTGGCCGGTGCCGGTGTGATCGGCCTGGCCATTGGTTTTGGTGCGCAGTCACTGGTGGCGGACTTGATCACCGGTTTGTTCATCATCATCGAAGACTCGCTGGCCATCGACGACTACGTGGACGTCGGCGGCCACCTCGGCACGGTCGAAGGCTTGACCATTCGTACCGTGCGCCTGCGCGACATCGACGGCATTGTGCACACCATCCCGTTCAGCGAAATCAAGAGCATCAAGAACTACTCGCGGGAGTTCGGCTATGCGATTTTCCGGGTGGCGATTCCGTACAACATGGAGATCGACGAGGCGATCAAGCTGATGCGCGACGTTGGCCAGAAAATGCGTAACGACCCCCTGCAACGCCGCAATATCTGGTCGCCGCTGGAGATTCAGGGTGTGGAAAGTTTTGAGTCGGGCAGCGCGATTTTGCGCGCACGCTTTAAAACGGCGCCGATCAAGCAGTGGGAGGTGTCGCGGGCGTTTAACTTGTCGCTCAAGCGCCATCTGGATGAGGCGGGGCTGGATTTGGCGACGCCGCGTTTGAGTGTGCAGGTGGTGACGGCGGGCGTGGTGGGGTTGGAGAAAGAGAGCAGTGCGTGAAGTGGCGGGTTGTGGTGTTGCCAGCACAACCCCCTGTGGCTAGCGGGCTTGCAGGGTTAGCCTGCGAGGGTGGCGCCGTCCATCTTTTGGCGCAGGCTCAACGGGCGCATGTCGGTCCAGACTTCTTCGATGTAGGCCAGGCATTCTTTTTTCATGCCGCTCTTGCCCACGGTGCGCCAGCCTTCCGGCACGGCCTTGTAGTCTGGCCAAATGGAATACTGTTCTTCGTGGTTGACCACTACCTGAAACAGGATGTCGTCGCGGTCAAATACTGAGGTCATTGCGGTTCTCCGTCGCTCAAAGGCTGGCTGCGCACCACGCGCAGCGCTATATCTGTAGAAACGTACCAAGCGCGCGAAAAATTAGAGGCGGCTGACCGCTGCCGCCAGGGCGCGCCCGAAGATCTCGGCCACGCGATCGATCTCGGCAGCGGTGATCACCAGCGGCGGCAAGAAACGCACGACGCTGCCATGCCGACCGCCGAGTTCCAGGATCAGCCCGCGCTTGAGGCATTCGCGCTGCACCAGCGGCGCCAGTTGGCGATGCACCGGCGGGTGGCCCTGAATGTCGAGCGGGCCCTGCGGGTCAACCAGTTCCACGCCCAGCATCAGCCCACGGCCACGAATATCGCCCAACTGCGCAAAGTCGCGCTGCAAGATACGCAGGTGCTCACCGAGGCGCTCGCCCATGGCAGTGGCGTGGCTGGGCACGTCGTGTTCCTTGAGGTAGCGCATCACCGCCGAACCCGCCGCCATCGCCAATTGATTGCCGCGAAACGTCCCGGCATGTGCGCCCGGCAACCAGGTGTCGAGCCAGTCGCGGTACACCACCACCGCCAGCGGCAAGCTGCCGCCAATGGCTTTGGACAGCACCACCACATCCGGGATGATGCCGGCGTGTTCGAAGGCAAACATCTTGCCGGTGCGGCCGAAACCACTCTGGATTTCATCGACGATCAACGCCACGCCAGCCTGCTCGGTGATACGCCGCAGGCCGCGCAGCCAGTCCAGATCGGCCGGAATCACGCCGCCCTCGCCCTGCACCACTTCAACAATCACCGCCGCCGGCAACAACACCCCGGCTTCCGGGTCGTTGAGCAGGTTTTGCAGGTAATGCAGGTTGACCTGCACGCCTTGCGCACCGCCCAAACCGAATGGGCAACGGTAGTCGTAAGGGTACGGCAAGAACTGCACGCCATTACTCAGCAGTGCGCCCAAGGGTTCTTTCGGCCCCAGGCTGCCCATCAGGCTCAGCGCGCCCTGGCTCATGCCGTGATAACCGCCCTGGAACGACAGCACCGTGCTGCGCCCCGTGGCGGTACGCACCAATTTCAACGCAGCTTCGACTGCATCAGTGCCGGTGGGGCCGCAGAACTGGATTTTCGCTTCGCGGGCCAGCTCGGTCGGCAACAGGCCGAACAGGTCCTGCACGAACTGGTCCTTCACCGGCGTGGTCAGGTCGAGGGTGTGCAGCGGCAGCTCGTCGATCAATACCTGTTGAATCGCTTCGATCACCACCGGGTGGTTGTGGCCCAGCGCCAAAGTGCCCGCACCGGCCAGGCAGTCGATGAAACGGCGGCCTTCCACGTCTTCCACGTAGATGCCTTTGGCGCGTTTGAGTGCCAGCGGGATGCGCCGCGGGTAACTGCGGGCATTCGATTCCTGCTGACGTTGGCGGGCCAGCAATGGGCTTTCTTCGAACGCGTAAAGCGTTTCCGTGGGCGCCGCGGTGGAGTAAACCTCGGGGGCTTCGATACGGCTGGTAGCGACTGACATCTCTCGATCCCTCAATACGCTGGTGGGGGTGACCAAACTGCCGATCCGTGTGTTTATGTGTGGCTCAGGCGCACGGATGTGATGTTTTGGAGACGTACCAGCGTTGATGCGATTTAGGCGTCTGGTCGCTTTTGACCCGGTGCCCGTCCGAGCAGATCCTTCCCACGCTCTGCCTGGGAAGGATCACGGAACCTCACCCGGCGCGATACCGCTCGTTCAACGCATACAAAATCGCACACGTCTCACCGTCCAGCACCCCACGGTAATCGCTCTGCCGAAAGTGCATTTGAAACGCCCGGGTACGTTGCTCAAATGCCTGACGACTCCAGGCCGGTTTGTACCCATACCGCTGAAACGCCCGCTCTACCTCCACCTCCGGCGGCAACCCGATGCAAAACCTGCGCTGGTACATCGCCCGCGTCGGTTCTTCAAACCAGGCGCCCACGCCTGCCTCAAACAAGCAGCGCCACGGCAAGCGTGGCCCCGGATCGCTCTTGCGCCAGTACGCCACGTCCGAATGCCCAAGCACGTCGACCGGTGCAATCTGCGGATAGCGCCCAAGCAGGTCGCGCAGCAGGGCAATCAACACATCGACCTGCTCCTGTGCGTACGCAGGAAAGGTGAACACACCGCCATCATCGCGGGCCACATTGACAATCTCGATGCCAATCGAGCGGCTATTGAGGTTGTCCCGCCCACCCCAATGGCTGACGCCGGCATGCCAGGCACGCTTATCTTCAGCCACCAGCCGAAACACCCGTAGCTCGTCATAACCGGTGGCGCGGTAACCGGCGTCATCGGGATCGGGCAGCAAATAGTGAGCGCTGACCCCGTCTTGGGTCAGGGTGCGCAGCGACGAAGCAAAGGGCGCCGCGGTGTAATGCAGGATCACCTGCCGCACGGGCTCGCCGTTGCGCTCGTTGAAATCCTTGGCGGGGAAACTGCTATCGATAACCAACATAAGAACCGTCCTTTTCAGTACAGGCCGAGTCATTCAGCCCGTTCAAACGCAAATAATTACCGCCATCCTGACGCGCTGAGCGTCAGGTGGGCGGTAGCTATTTATGAGCGTTTGAATAAAAGTGATCAGCGCCGCAAGGGCATGCCCAAGTCGACCCGCAAGCCATCCGGCTGGCTGTCGAATTTCAATGAGCAGGAACAGCGCTGCACAATCGCCTGCACAATCGCCAGGCCCAGCCCGCAGCCCTCGCTGTTGCCATTGCGCCAGAAGCGTTGGGTCAGGTATTGCAGGTCCTCGCTGGAGATCTGCGTGCCATGGTCACGCACGCGGAACACCACCGTGTTGGCGCTGGTGAATACATTCAGTTCCACGCGTGTGTCGTGCGGGGTGTGACGCAGGGCGTTATCCAGCAAGTTACGCAGGGCGGCCACGGCCAGGGCGACCGGCATCTCCACCGGGGTTTCGGTAAGGTTGCCTGCCAGCACCAAATCTATACGGCGGTTATCACCCGCGTTCGCGTCCTGTATTGCCAGCCGCGCGACCTGTTCGGCGCTCGACTGCAGGCCATCGTCGAACGACAGGCTGCCTTCCACGCGCGCCAGCAAGAGCAATTGCTCAAGGGTGCGGTGCAGGCGGTCGGCGCCCTCTTCGGCATGCGCCAGCGACTGGTCGCGCGCCGCGCCGTCGGTCATGCGCGCCACTTGCAGGTGGGTCTTGATCGCCGTCAGCGGGCTGCGCAGTTCGTGGGCGGCGTCGCCAGTGAGGCGGCGCTCACGCTCGATGGTCTTGGCGATGCGTTGCAGCAGTTGGTTCTGGGTGTCGAGCAACGGTTTCAATTCGCTGGGCAGCGGGTGAATCTGCAGCGGTTCGAGGGAGTCGGCACTGCGGCGCATCAATGCATCACGCATGCGGTTGAGCGGCAACAGGCTCTGGCCGATGCCCAGCCACAGCAGGCACAAACACCCGAGCAAGGCCACGCCGACCGGCACCGAAGCCGCCAGCAATATCGACAGGTTCAGCGCCTCGCGCTCAACCTGACGGTCGGCGGTGGTGATCAGCAGGTCGCCGCGCGACAGGGTGAAACTGCGCCAGCCCACGCCGTCGATAACCTGATCGCGAAAACCGCTCTTGCGCGATTCCAGGCCTTCATCGGGTGTGGTGTGGCTGCGCGCCAGAATTTCGCCGCGCAAGGAGCTGACCTGACAAGCCATGCCGCCCGGCACATTCAGTTGTTCGGTGCGCAAATGCGTGCCGCCGCTGACGCTGGCCAAGCCCGGCATTTGTTCGGTCAGCCCGGCGACCATGCGTGCCGACGCCACCAGCCGCTGATCCAGCGAGAACATCATCTGGTTGCGCAAATCGTTGAGCATCCAGGCCGCCGCCAGCACCCAGATCAACACAAAGGCAGCGCCCAGCTTGAACGTCAGGCGCAGGCGCAGGCTCATCACGACAGGTGCTCTGCTTCATCCGCCGGGCCAGCATCCGCCGCGCCCAGGCGATAGCCCAAGCCGCGCACGGTCTCGACGATGCCATTGCCCAACTTGCGCCGCAGGTGGTGGATGTGCACGTTGAGGGCGTTGCTTTCCAGCTCGTCGTTAAAGCCGTAAACGCTGTCTTTGAGCTGTTCGCTGGACAGCACACGGCCCTTGTTGTGCAACAGCGCCTGCAACAGCGCTTGCTCGCGACGCGAGAGGTCGACCGGCTGGCCCGCCAGGAAGGTTTCGCGGCTGCTCGGGTCGTAGGCCAGTTGGCCGTGTTCGATCAGGTTAACCCGGCGCCCCGCCACGCGGCGCAGCAGGGTTTGCAGGCGGGCGGCAAGTTCGCGCAGGTCGAAAGGTTTGAGCAGGTAGTCGTCGGCACCGGCTTGCAAGCCGTCAACGCGGTTGGTCACCGAGTCACGCGCGGTGAGAATCAGCACCGGGATTTCCAAACCTTGGCTGCGCAGTTGCTGCAGCAGTTTAAGGCCGTCTTCATCGGGCAACCCGAGGTCAAGCACCATGATGTCGAACGTCGCCGCCTTGAGCATCGCCCGCGCGGCAGCGGCCGTGGCCACGCGCTCGACGGTAAAGCCCTGAGCGCCGAGCCCGGCGACAATGCCGCTGGCGATCAGTTCGTCGTCTTCACAGACCAGTACGTGCATGGTGAACCCTTCATGAAAGATGCGGGGATTAAAGGGGCTGCGGATTAAGCGCAGATTATGCCGTGAAAACAGGCGCGCTCTGTCACCGCCTTCACTTTAGAATAGCTGCCGGTTAATCATCGGTTAATCAACGCCACACATTGTGTGCCTCACTTGCATCAAACTAAGGCTTGACCATGCGGTATTTGTTTACCTTTTTGCTGGTGGTATTCGCAGGGTTTGCCCAGGCTGCGCCGGGTAATCCTTTCGAGACCAAACCCGAGTTCCTGCCGGTGGGCAAAGCCTTCACCTTTACCTCCGAGCGCCTGGAGTCTGGCGAGACCCAGCTCTATTGGCAAATTGCCGATGGTTATTACCTGTACCAACAGCGCATGAAGTTCGACGGCCTGGCCGAAAAGCCGGTATTGCCGCAGGGCGAAGCGCACAGCGATGAATTCTTCGGCGAGCAGCAAGTGTATCGCCAAGGCCTGGAAGTCAAGATTCCTGCGGGTGCCACCGGCCAGCTCAAGCTCGGTTGGCAGGGCTGCGCAGATGCCGGCCTGTGCTACCCGCCGCAGTCGATTACCGTAGACCTGGGCGGTAACCCCGCCGTTGCCGGCACAGCGCAGGCTCAGGACCAAAGCCTGGCCAGCGGCTTGCAACAGCGCAGCCTGGGTTGGAGCCTGCTGGTGTTCTTTGGCCTCGGCCTGCTGTTGGCATTCGCCCCGTGTTCGCTGCCGATGCTGCCGATTCTGGCAGGCTTGGTGGTCGGCAGTGGCGCCAGCCCGCGTCGCGGGTTTGCCTTGGCCAGTAGCTACGTGGTGTGCATGGCCCTGGTGTATGCGGCGCTCGGCGTACTCGCCGCGCTGCTCGGCGGCAACCTGGCCGCACTGCTGCAAACGCCGTGGATTCTGGGCAGTTTCGCTGCACTGTTTGTGATGCTCGCGCTGCCGATGTTCGGTTTCTTTGAGCTGCAACTGCCGGCTTTCGTGCGTGACCGCCTGGATAACGTCAGCCGCCGGCAAAGCGGCGGCAGCCTGATGGGCGCAGGCGTACTGGGTGCGCTGTCCGGCCTGCTGGTTGGCCCGTGCATGACCGCGCCGCTGGCCGGTGCGCTGTTGTATATCGCGCAAAGCGGCAATGCTCTGCACGGCGGGCTGATCCTGTTCGCCATGGGCATCGGTATCGGTATTCCGCTGTTGCTGCTGGTCACGGTGGGCAACCGCTTCCTGCCCAAACCGGGCACTTGGATGAACATACTCAAGGGCATCTTCGGCTTTCTGTTCCTGGGCACGGCGGTGCTGATGATTCGCCCTGTGGTGGATCAAAGCCTGTGGCTCGGTTTGTGGGGCGCATTGGCGCTGGTGATGGCGTACTGCGGCTGGGGTCTTGCGCGTGAATACGGGCTGGCGGCCAAGCTGTTTGGCGCCACGTCTTTGGTGCTCGGCCTGTGGGGCGCGCTGCTGGTGGTGGGCGCGGCCGGTGGCAGCGACGACCTGTGGCAACCCTTGAAGGTCTACAGCGGCTCAAAACTTGCCGCTGCGCCGAGCGCCCACGACGCGTTCATCACGATCAACGACCCGGCCGAGCTGCAACGCCAGCTCGACAGCGCCAAGGCCCAGGGCCAATGGGTGTTGGTGGACTACTACGCCGACTGGTGCGTGTCGTGCAAAATCATGGAAAAACAAGTGTTCGGCAAACCCGACGTGTTGGCCGCATTGAAAGACGTGCGCCTGCTGCGCCTCGACGTCACCGCCGACAACGCTGCCAGCCGCGCGCTGCTCGGCCATTACCAAGTGCCGGGGCCACCGAGTTTTGTGTGGGTCGGCCCGGACGGTGAAGAACGCCGTGCCCAGCGCATCACCGGCGAAGTGAATGCCGACGCCTTCCTGCAACGCTGGACGCAAACCCGAGACGCGCGCTAATGCTGACCTTGACCATCGGCACCTTCGCCATCGCCCTGAATCACATCCTGCTGATCAGCGCGTTGATTCTAGCCACCGTGGTCGGCTGGCGCGTGGCCAAGCGTGGCGGTGAAAACCCGGAGTCGGTGCTGTTCAGCCTGTTCCTGTTAGGCCTGCTGGCCGCGCGCGTCAGCTTTGTGTTGATGTACTGGGACGAATACCGGCACGACCCGCTGCAGATGGTCGACCTGCGCGACGGTGGTTTTCTCGCCTGGCCCGGCGTGATTGCACTGGTACTCGGCGCGTTGGCCTACGGTTGGCGGCGCCCTGCCCTGCGCAAACCGCTGAGTGCGGCGGTGGTCACCGGGCTGGTGTTTTGGGGCATGACCAGCGTGTCCCTGAGTCTGTACGACAAGGGCTCGCAACTGCCGGACATCACGCTGCGCAACGCCAATGGTGAGGTGGTGCAACTCGCCGATTATCGCGGCGGGCCGCTGGTGATCAACCTGTGGGCCACCTGGTGCCCGCCGTGCCGCCGGGAAATGCCGGTGCTGGAGCGCGCGCAACACCTGCGGCCCGACGTGACCTTCCTGTTCGTCAACCAGGCCGAAAGCATGCAAAGCGTCAGCACCTTCCTCGCCACCCAGGGTTTGACGCTCGACAACGTGCTGTTTGACGCCAGTGGCCGCCTCGGCCAAGCCGTGGGTTCGATGGCCCTGCCGACCACGCTGTTCTACCAAGCCGATGGGCGCCTGATCAACAGCCACCTCGGCGAACTGTCCCAAGCCAGCCTGGCCCGCGCCATGGAACCCTTCGACACCGCCCCAACAAGGAAACCCACATGCCAAGCCTCCGCCACCTGCTGACCTTGCTGCCTCTGAGCCTGTTGTCTCTGAGCCTTGCCGCCACCCAGGCCCAGGCCGAAGACTGGCCGGCACCGATCAAGCAGATCGAAGCCAAGGGCGCCAAAATCCTCGGCACGTTTGACGCGCCCAGCGGCCTCACCGGCTACGCCGCGCAGTACCAGAACCGCGGCATGGCGCTGTACCTGACCGCCGACGGCAAAAACGTGCTGGCCGGCAACCTCTACGACGCACAAGGCAATGACCTGAGCAACGCGCCGCTGGAAAAACTGGTGTACGCGCCAATGGCCAAGGAAGTCTGGGCCAAGATGGAAAAAAGCAACTGGATTCAGGACGGCGATAAAAACGCACCGCGCACCGTCTACCTGTTCAGCGACCCCAACTGCCCGTACTGCAACATGTTCTGGCAACAGGCGCGGCCATGGGTCAAAGCCGGCAAGGTACAGTTGCGCCACGTGATGGTCGGCATCATCCGCGAAGACAGCCCCGGCAAGTCGGCCGCACTGCTCGCCGCCAAAGACCCGCAAAAAGCCCTGGAAGAACACGAAGCCGCCGGCAAGGCCAGCAAATTGCAGGCACTGGACAAGATCCCGGCTGCTATTGAAGCCAAGCTTGATGCCAACATGAAGTTGATGGAGGAACTGGAGTTGTCGGCCACGCCAGCGATTTTCTACCTGGATGACAAAGGCGCGCTGCAGCAACAGCAAGGCGCGCCATCGCCTGAAAAATTGAACAAGATCATGGGGCCGAAATAAGCGAACTCGGTCAAAACTGTGGGAGCGGGCTTGCTCGCGATGGCGGTGTATCAGTTGAAAATACTTATCTGACACACCGCCATCGCG
>NZ_JBLZPT010000032.1:0-47907 GCF_049199985.1 Pseudomonas kitaguniensis | reverse complement strand
AGTGAAACGATGCATCGCCGATGGTAGTGTGGGGTTTCCCCATGTGAGAGTAGGTCATCGTCAAGATTAAATTCCAGAACCCCTGTTTGCTAACGCAAACAGGGGTTTTGTTTTGGGCGGTCGAAAACCCTGGAAACCTGCTGGGGCGATGGATATGCCTGACACAAAATTTGCACAGTTATTTATGAACCACACCACTAGAATAGGCGCCTAACCTTTTTTAGAGCTTGAGCCCTATTTATGCCCGATCCGGTTGATACCTTCGAGGTGTCGGACTTGCCGCTCGACGAACTGGTGGCATGCCACGAGTGTGACTTGCTGATGCGCAAGCCAGCGCTTGTCCGCGGTGAAAAGGCCCAATGCCCACGCTGTGGTTATGAGTTGTACGCTCACCGGCACAACGTCGTTGACCGAAGTTTGGCATTAGTGCTTGCTGCACTGTTGCTGTACGTACCCGCGAACTTTTTACCCATCAACTTATCGTGCTTTTTACAGTGCATGGCGGACTTACAGTAACTCGACTTAAGATAACGACTATCGAGTGTATAAAAAAATTGAACTTTCTTTGATAGTTATAAAGCTGTTAAGCGCAGCATCAATATATTGATGGATATTTAGAAAGTTGGTTTTTTAATTAAAGTTTTTTCGCAGGTCGCCGAATTCTTATGCTGTAGGAATGGCACGGAGCAGCCGTCTCGTACATTAATAATTGTCATTCCGAGAGGGCAACATGCTTAAGAACACATTGGTTAACATGAGCGTCAGATCTAAACTGATACTCGGTTTCACGCTCGTCATAGTGCTCACCATTCTTATCGCGCTGACGGGCTGGTCGGGCATATCATCGCTCAGTGAACGCAGTGAGCGCGTCGCCGATATTGCCAAGCTCAGTACGCTGACGCGAGACATGCGAATAGCTCGCTTGGTTTACAGCTTGAATGCCGACGACGCGAACGCGGCGGGCTGGCTTAAAGCGTATGAAAACCTGGATAGCCACCTGGGTTATTTAAGCAAAGTGCTGGACTCCAAACTCAACGTTCCGCATGTAAACACTGCAACAGCGGCGATGAAAGAGTACATAGGTTTCTACACTAGTTTGATCAATGCCACTCACACGCGTGAGGCCAGTCGCACACTCGTCGGCAGCCGTGGTGATGACGCGGCTGCCAAGTTACAACAGCTCAACGTGCTGGCTAATTCGCCAGACAGCACCTCTGCACAACGCGAGCTAATGGCGCAAGCGTTCACACTGTTTCAGAAAATGCGCGCCGATGTGGTGGCGTACACGCTGACGCTGAAACCCGAAGCGCAGCAGCTCGCAATCACCTCAATTTCTGCGACGTCTGCCTATGTCAAAACGCTCGAAGGTTCCGGCATCCAACCCGACGCCATCAAAACGCTTGAAGCCTCGCTGAATGAGCATGAGGCTGCTTTTACACAGTTTTCGAGCGCTCAGGTTGCTATTAACAACGCCCAGGCCGGTATATCGAAAAACATCGAAATCCTGCTCACGTCCGCCAATCAACTAGCACAAAACCAAGTGGATTTGCGGATTGAAGACGTAAACCAAGCCAGCAAAATGTTGGTTATGTGGCTGGTGGTAGCGCTTATTGTCAGCGCACTCGCTGCATGGCTCATCACCCGCGTTATCGTCGGCCCGCTGCTTGAAACGCTGCAGTTGGCTGACCGGGTAGCCAATGGGGATCTGACGCACAACGCTGTCACCACGCGGCGCGACGAGCTGGGCATGTTGCAAAGCAGCATGCATCGCATGACTCAAAACCTGCGCCAGTTGATCGGTGGTTTGCGTGATGGTGTCACTCAGATAGCCAGCGCTGCCGAACAGTTGTCGGCAGTCACGGAGCAAACCAGTGCAGGCGTGAATAGCCAGCGCAGCGAAACCGATCAGGTAGCAACGGCCATGAATGAAATGGCAGCCACGGTTCAGGAAGTCGCGCGCAACGCTGAACAGGCCTCGCACGCGGCAGTTACTGCCTCAAAAGAAGCCCGCGAGGGTGATGCGGTCGTGGGACGTGCCGTGCTTCAGATCGAACAGCTCTCGACCGAAGTCGGTCACTCCAAGACCGCGATGGATGAGTTGAAGCAAGAGAGCAACAAGATTGGCGGAGTGCTTGATGTGATTCAGGCCGTCGCTCAGCAAACCAACTTGCTGGCCCTCAACGCCGCCATCGAGGCTGCACGCGCGGGTGAAGCCGGCAGAGGTTTTGCGGTGGTCGCCGATGAAGTCAGGAGCCTTGCACAGCGCACCCAGACCTCAACCGAGGAAATTGCATCCTTGATCGATGGTTTACACCGTCGAACTGCACAGGTTGCGACCCTCCTCGAAAACAGCCGCGTACTCACCGACAATAGCGTCGAGCTGACCCGTGATGCAGGGACCTCGATCAGTAACATCAGCCGTTCGATCTCGACCATCGAATCAATGAACCTGCAGATCGCCGCTTCTGCAGAAGAGCAGAGCGCCGTCGCCGAAGAAATCAACCGCAGCGTTCTGAACGTCCGCGATATTTCGGAGCAAACCGCCTCCGCCAGTGAAGAAACAGCCTCTTCCAGCGTCGAGTTGGCTAAGTTGGGTGTGCACCTGCAGGGTTTGGTCAGCAAATTCGTTATATAAGGCCGGCTAAAACAGCCAGTGCTTGACCTGGACCTGGCTTGTTGTGACAAAACAGCATGCCGTTGGGGAAATCGATGCAAAGTGTTTCTGCATTTTTGGTATGGTGCAGCACATTTTCACAAGGATTGATCTTTCATCCGCAGGACGCGGCGTCGATCTTCTTCAACGAGATGCTGTAGAAATGCCCGAAGCGATACCGATCAAGGATCACGAAAAAGAAAACCGCCTGGTCAACAAGCGTTTACTCGCGTGTGCGCTGTTGGTGATTGGCATCACCTGCGCCCTGGTGGGTCGCATGTACTTCCTGCAAGTGGTGCAGTACGACTATCACTCAACGATTTCTGAAAACAATCGTGTCCACGTATTGCCGATTACGCCGACGCGCGGGTTGATCTATGACCGCAACGGCGTGGTACTGGCCGATAATCGTCCCAGTTATAACCTGACCATCACCCGCGAGCGCACCACCGACCTCAAGGGTGAGCTGGACGCCATCGTCAATCTGCTGCACCTGCCCGCTGAAGACCGCGCCGTGTTCGACAAGGCGCTGAAGCAGGCGCGCCATCCTTTTGTGCCGGTGACGTTGTTCTACGAGTTAACCGAAGAACAGATCGCCGTGCTGGCTGTTAACGAATTTCGTTTGCCGGGCGTGGACGTCGAGCCTCAATTCGTTCGCCACTATCCGCTGGGCGCGCACTTCGCCCACTCGATTGGCTACGTCGGCCGCATCAACGAAAAAGAATCCAAGGCCCTCGATTCGGTGGAATACCGCGGTACGCAATCCATCGGCAAGACCGGTATCGAGCGCTTTTACGAGTCCGAGCTGCATGGCCACGTAGGTTATGAAGAGGTTGAAACCAATGCTCAGGGCCGCGTACTGCGCGTGCTCAAGCACACTGACCCGATCCCCGGCAAAAACATCGTGCTGAGCCTCGACGTCAAGCTGCAGGAAGCGGCGGAAGAAGCCTTGGGCGATCGCCGTGGTTCGGTGGTTGCGCTCGACCCGCAAACCGGTGAAGTACTGGCAATGGTCAGCAAGCCGAGCTTTGACCCGAACCTGTTTGTCACCGGCATCAGCTTCAAGGAATACGCCGCGCTGCATGATTCCATCGACCGTCCGCTGTTCAACCGCGTACTGCGCGGGCTCTATGCGCCCGGTTCAACCATCAAGCCGGAAGTGGCCATCGCCGGCCTCGACAGCGGTGTGGTCACCGCGCAAACCCGGGTGTTCGACCCCGGTTATTACCAATTGCCTGATTTTGACCACAAATACCGCAACTGGAACCACAGCGGCGACGGCTGGGTGGACATGGACGCGGCCATCATGCGCTCCAACGACACGTATTTTTACGACCTGGCCCACAAGCTGGGCATCGACCGCCTGCACGACTACCTGGCCGAATTCGGCCTTGGCCAGAAGGTCTCGCTCGACATGTTCGAAGAGTCGGCTGGCTTGATGCCTTCCCAGGCATGGAAGCGTGCGACGCGGCGCCAACCCTGGTTCCCGGGTGAAACCGTGATCCTTGGCATTGGCCAGGGCTATATGCAGGTCACGCCGCTGCAACTGGCGCAAGCCACCGCGCTGATCGCCAACAAAGGCGTGTGGAACCGACCGCACTTGGCCAAAACCATCAACGGCGTGGCGCCGGTGGATGAAAACCCGATGCCCAACGTGGTGCTCAAAGATCCGCGTGATTGGGAGCAGGTTAACCATGGCATGCAATTGGTGATGCATGACCCGCGCGGCATCGCGCGGGCCGCCGCACTTGGCGCGCAATACCGGATCGCCGGCAAGAGTGGTACAGCGCAGGTGGTGGCGATCAAGCAAGGTGAGCGTTACAACCGTAACAAGACCCTGGAGCGCCATCGCGATAACGCCTTGTTCGTTGGCTTCGCGCCAGCCGAACACCCGAAAATCGTGATTTCGGTGATGATCGAAAACGGCGAGGCCGGTGGCCGCGTGGCAGGCCCGGTGGTGCGGCAGATCATGGACGCCTGGCTGCTGGACCAGGAAGGCCACCTCAAGCCGCAATATGCAACGCCGGCCAAAGCGCCAGGTGACCCGCACGTCTAGTCTACTTGCCACTCATCCCAGCGCTCTATGCCTGCATAGGCGAGCCAGGGCACATCATGATCGGTCCAGATGTGCGAGGTGGGCCGAACGCCAGGATCATCATCCAGCGTCGCCACCCGCACAATCACATGGGGCTGATGCCTACGCTCCGCCACCAGATGTGAGCCGCACCTTGAGCAGAAATGCCTGAGTTTGCCCGGTGAGGATTCAAACGACGACAGCAACTCTGCACCCTGCGCCCAGCGAAAGTGCTCGCGCATCACCCCGGCCGTGGCCACAAACGCTGCGGCATGCACCTTGCGGCAGCTGTTGCAGTGGCAGTGGCTGATCGGCATGTCCAGGCTGTCCACCTCGTAGCGCACAGCCTTGCACAAGCAACTTCCATTTAACGGCTCAGTCATAACGTTAGGTCGGTTCAAGGATGGGGCATCATCATCGCGCACAACCCAAGGTTGCGCATTGGTCGATGTCGCCTAATGTCAATGGAGGAGGTGACTTATGCACGTATTAGATCGCATCGAACGAAAAGTCCTGCTCAGCGCGCCACGTAAACAGGTGTGGGAAGCACTCACCGATGCCGAGCAGTTCGGCAATTGGTTCGGCGTCGCCCTCAAGGGCAAAACCTTTGCGGCCGGGGACACCCTCGAAGCGCCGATTACCTACGCAGGCTACGAGCACGTGGTGTGGAAGGCCAAGATCGAACGCATCCTGCCGCAGACGCTGTTCTCGTTCTGGTGGCACCCTTACGCGGTCGAGAAGGATGTCGACTACGACGCTGAAACACCGACCCTGGTGGAGTTCACCCTGGAAGATCACGCGCCGGGCATTTTGCTGCGGGTGGTCGAGTCCGGCTTTAACGGCGTGCCCGCAGCCCGGCGGCAAAAAGCCTTCAAAATGAACTCGCGTGGGTGGGATGAGCAAATGAACAACATCGAAACCTATCTTGGCGGAGCCCGTCGAGACTGACAGCCTCGATGGTTGAGCTGTAGACATTACCGTTACACGCCGCCCGATAAGGGCGGCGTGTACCGTTTTAGAAGTCTATCGTCGCCGACAGCTTGGCCACACGCGGATCGCCTTGGGTCAGATAACCGCCCAGCGCCGATTCCCAGTACTTTGTATTGGCAACGTTCTCCACCGTAGCGCCCAGCGATACATCACGCTGGTCGACCTTGAAGGTGTAGCGCGCGCCTACGTCGAAGCGGTTCCATGCCGGCAAGCTCAGGTTGTTGGCCGCATCGGCGTACTGGCCGCCGGTGCGCAACATCCGCCCGTTCACGCTCACGCCCTGCAGGCCGGGCACGTCCCAGTCTACGCCGGCGTTAAGCTGGAATGACGGCACGCCAATCGCACGGTTGCCGTCGTTGGCGCCGTTGAGGGTGTCTTTGAGTTCGGTCTTCATCACGGTGACGCCGCCAAGCAAACGCAGGCCACTGATCGGTTCACCGAACACGTTCAGCTCCACGCCCTGGTTGACCTGCTGGCCCTCACGCACATACAGCGCGGTGGTCGCGCTGGTTTGCGTCGAGTAGCCGTCACTCGGTTGCTCGATGCGGTACACGCCCAGCGTTGCGCCGTAGCTGCCCATATCAAGTTTGACGCCGGCTTCGGTTTGCTTGGTGCGCGCGGGCGCGTACGCCTCGGCGCCGTTAGTCACGGTTAAACCGCCTGACGCAACCGGTGCCGTCGGGCCTTGGGCCAACCCTTCAATGTGGTTGGCGTAGAGCGAAACGTGGTCCCACGGCTTGAACACGATGCCGTACACCGGTGTGGTGATCGACTTGTCATACGCGGCAGTGCGCGTGCCCGTGCCGTAGGCAAAACCCTGAACCACCAGTTGCTGGCGGCGCAGGCCGGCGGTGAGCAGCAGGCGGTCGTCCATAAACCCGACGGTGTCCGAGATCGCCGCACTGCGTGCAAAGGTTTTGGCGGTGATACCCGGATCGTTCATGTCGCCACCCGCGAAGCCGCCTTTAACCGGCTCGGCGACGCTCGATGGCTCGTAGATATTGCTCGCATGGCCGCTGAGGTCAAAGTCGTAAGCGTTGCGCGCCTGAGTCCAGATTCCGGTCAGCCCAAGGTTGAGTTTATGGCTGACGTCGCCGGTCTGGAATTTACCGTTCAAGCCGGTCATCAAACTGGTGTTGTCTTCCTGGTGATGAATGCGCGAACCGGTCACGTTGGCATTGCCCAGATTGTCCGTCAGCGTCACCGAGGAATAACGGCCTTCTTCGTTGGTGTGCTTGGCGCCGCCTGCGAGGTAAACGCTCCAGTTGTCGCTCACGTCATAGTCGGCGCGCAGCATGCCGAACGTGTCTTCAAGGTCGGTGGAGGCCCACTTGGGGGCGTAGTTGGTGTCCGCTGACGGCGCGTCGGGAATATGCGTGACCGCCGTGCCAAGGAACACCGAGTTGCGGCCACCATTGATGTGCTGGCGTTGGTAGGCAAAGTCAGCGGATAAACGCAGCGCATCACCGCGATAATCCAGGCCTGCGGCAAACAGCTTGGAGCGCTGGTTTTCGTCGTCGATGCCGGTATCGCCTTCGCGCTGGGAAATGTTCACGCGTGCGCCAAAGCGGTTGTCTTCGCCGAAACGCTGGCCCACATCCAAATGTTCGCCCACCCGGCCATCACTGCTGATGTCGGTACTGAAACGGCGTAATGGCACGTCCTCCGCGCGCTTGGGTTGCAGGTTTACGCCACCGCCGATGCCTGAACCGCCGGGCGTTACACCGTTGATAAAGGCATTCGGCCCCTTGAACACTTCAACCCGTTCCAGCGCATCGGTGGACATGATCTGGCGCGGCAAAATGCCGTACAAACCGTTGTAGGAAATATCATCGCCATTCAGCGGCAGGCCGCGAATCACAAAGGCTTGTGACTGGTTGCCATACCCCGACGCCTGGCGCACGGACGCGTCATTGAGCAGCACGTCGCCGACGGTTTCCGCCTGCTGGTCACGTATCAGTTTCTCGGTGTAGGCGGCCATGCTGAACGGCACGTCCATGATGTCCTGGTTGCCCAGCACGCCCAACTGACCGCCACGCGCCACCTGGCCGCCGGCGTATACCGGCGGCAGGGCATTCGGGGCGGGTGCGTCGGCGCTGATGCGCGTGGCGTCCAATTGAAGTGCAGTGCCGCCCTGGCTGCTGTTCGCTTCCTGCGGGGTCAGTGGAGTCAGCGCGGTTGCGGCGTGAGCGGCAAAACTCACTGAGCAGCAAAGGGCGAGCAGGGTAGGGCAAAACGGGATGGAAAGTCGGGCACGGGCGGGCATGGTCGATCCAGACGGCGAACCGTCACAGTGAGGAAAAGGGCAAAAACGTTGCGCGTCCTCGCTGCGCGGATACGACTCCGGCGCGAATGATAGTGATTGTGATTAATATTTTGCAACAAGTTTGTATTATTGTGGTCTGCGCGCGCGTTAACCGGCCGCGTCCAGGCGGATGCCGAGTAGAATCACGCCCTGAACGTTATGGCTGAGGTGCGGTACGGTGGATTTACAGCAGGGTTTTGTCCTGACCCGGCATTGGCGCGACACCCCGGCGGGCACGGAGGTCAGTTTCTGGCTGGCCACCGACCACGGCCCCCGGTGTATTCGCCTACCCGTGCAAACGTCGGTGATGTTCATTCCCGAGGTGCACCGCAAGCCGCTGGATTGGCTGCTCAAGGGCGAGCGCGAGGTTGAATTGCGCCCGCTGCAACTGTGCGATTTCCACCACCGACAGGTGCTGGGCCTTTACACCCGGCAGCACCGCCAGGCGATGGACCTGGAAAAACGCCTGCGCGCCGCCGGCGTTGACGTCTACGAGGGTGACATACGCCCGCCCGAGCGCTACATGATGGAGCGTTTCATCACCGCGCCGGTCTGGTTTGGCGGAACGCCTGACGCCGACGGCACGCTGCTCGATGCGCAAATGAAACCTGCGCCCGACTACCGCCCGCCGCTGAAACTGGTGTCTCTGGACATCGAGACCACGGCCAAAGGCGACCTCTATTCCATCGCCCTTGAAGGCTGCGGCGAGCGCCAGGTGTACATGCTCGGCCCGCCGAACAAGGCCTGCGCGGTCGACTTCAAGCTCGACTACTGCGACACCCGCGCGCAACTGCTCGAACGCCTTAACCAATGGCTTGCGACCCACGACCCGGATGCGATCATCGGCTGGAACGTGGTGCAGTTCGACCTGCGCGTGCTGCACGAACATGCCCAGCGCCTGAATGTGCCGCTGCTGCTCGGGCGCGGCGGTGAAGCCATGGCCTGGCGCGAGCACGGCAGCCGCAACCACTACTTCGCTGCGGCAGCGGGGCGGCTGATTATTGATGGCATTGAAGCGCTGCGTTCGGCCACATGGAGCTTCGAATCCTTCAGCCTGGAAAACGTCGCGCAAACCCTGCTTGGCGAAGGCAAAGACATCTCCACGCCGTATCAGCGCATGGACGAAATCAACCGCATGTTCGCCGAGGACAAACCCGCCCTGGCGCGCTACAACCTCAAAGACTGCGAGCTGGTCACGCGGATTTTCGAGAAGACCGAGCTGCTCAAATTCCTGCTGGAGCGGGCCAGCGTCACCGGGCTGCCGGCGGACCGCAATGGCGGTTCAGTTGCGGCCTTCACCCATTTGTACCTGCCACTGATGCACCGCCAAGGGTTTGTTGCGCCGAACCTGGGCGATAAACCACCGCAAGCCAGCCCCGGCGGTTTTGTCATGGACTCGCGCCCCGGCCTTTACGAATCGGTGCTGGTGCTGGATTACAAAAGCCTGTACCCGTCGATCATCCGCAGTTTCCTGATTGACCCGGTGGGCCTGATCGAAGGCCTCAAGCACCCTGACGACAGCGCGTCGGTGGAAGGCTTTCGCGGTGCGCGGTTCTCTCGTACCCGGCACTGCCTGCCGTCCATCGTCACGCGCGTGTCCGAGGGCCGCGAGCTGGCCAAGCGTGAGCACAACGCGCCGTTGTCGCAGGCGCTGAAAATCATCATGAACGCTTTTTACGGCGTACTGGGTTCCAGCGGTTGCCGGTTTTTCGACACGCGCCTGGCGTCGTCGATCACGATGCGCGGGCACCAGATCATGCGCCAGACCCGCGAACTGGTGGAGGCCAAAGGCTATGAGGTGATCTACGGCGACACCGATTCCACCTTCGTCTGGCTCGGCAGTGCGCATTCCCAGGCAGACGCCAGCCGTATCGGCGAGGCGCTGGTGCAACACGTGAATGAGTGGTGGCGCGCGCATTTGCACAGCGAATTCGGCCTGCAAAGCGCTCTGGAACTGCAATACGAAACCCACTTCAGTCGCTTCCTCATGCCGACCATTCGGGGCGCGGAGGAGGGCAGCAAAAAGCGCTACGCCGGGTTGGTTGTGCGCGCCGATGGCAGCGAACAAATGGTCTACAAGGGCCTTGAAACCGTGCGCAGCGACTGGTCGCCGCTGGCCCGGCAATTCCAGCAAGCGCTTTACCAGCGCATCTTCCATCGCCAGCCCCATCAGGATTATGTGCGCGACTATGTGCGCCGTACCTTGAGTGGCGAACTCGACGACCTGCTGATTTACCGCAAACGCCTGCGCCGCCAATTGGGCGATTACGAACGCAACGTCCCGCCGCATGTACGCGCTGCGCGCCTGGCGGATGAATACAACGACCGCCTCGGGCGACCGCGCCAGTACCAGCGTGGCGGCTGGATCAGCTATGTGATGACCGTCAACGGGCCGGAACCGTTGGAAGTGCGGCAGGCGCCGATTGATTATGATCACTACGTCACTCGGCAACTGCAGCCGGTGGCCGATGCTATTCTGCCGTTTGTGAATGATGATTTCGGCACCTTGGTCGGCGGGCAAATGGGCCTGTTCTAAACGGCCAACGTGAACGCCGAACGGCTGCGACAGCGAGGAAACGCCCATGTACACGCTCTACGGCACCGACGAATCCGGCTCCTGCATGATCGAAATCGCCCTACAGCGTTGCGCGGTGCCGTGGCATCGGGTTAACGCCAGTTCCTGGGACGACGGCGAGGGCAGCGACGCTCTTGCGCGTATCAACCCGCTTAAACAGATTCCTACGTTGGTCACGCCCGATGGCCAGGTGCTGACCGAAAGCGCCGCGATTCTGATCCACTTGGGCCTGGAGTTTCCGGCTTCCGATTTATTGGGCGGTGACCGCGCGCAGATCCTGCGAGGCCTGGTGTACATCGCCGCCAATTGCTATTCGGCCATCGGCATCATCGACTACCCGCAACGCTGGCTGGGCACTGCGGATGAGGCGGCGCAGGCGCAATTGGTCACTGGCACGCGTCGCTACCTGCATCAAGCCTGGGTGGTGTTCGCCGACCAATTTGCCGAGCAGTTGTTTGCGCCGGATGCGCGGCCGAATGCGCTCGGCATTATGGCCGCTGCGGTGTCGCGCTGGGACGAAGCCCGCGAGATGCTCAGCAGCCTGGCGCCAGGGTTTGCCCAGACGTTGGCGCAGGTGGATGCCGACCCGCTTGTGGCGCCCGTGTTTGCCCGGCATTGGCCGCAGTGGGGCGTCGCGTAATGGGCGTGCAATCAGAAGAAACAATGATGCTTGAGGGCATACCATCCCTTGCGTGGCGGGCGTCCTGACCTACGCTTCTTAACGTAGTGTAGGAATCATCCTTGAAATTGACTGTCGCAGACATGAAACTCAAGAACACTGCATGAAATTCAAAGGAGGTGCGCATGCTCATCCGGTCGCTGACCCTGGCTACCTTGATGGCTTTTACGGGGCCGCTGTTGGCCGCGGATGATATTAACCCGCTCAAGCAGGACATGGGCAAGTCACGCCCGTTGGTGGTTGTGGAGCTGGATTCCGGCAACCAAACATTGGCCACCTTGCACAAACAGCTGGAAGAGCCTGCCACCAAGCAGTCCTTTGAAGAGCGCAGCATGGTGTTCTACACCGTGAAGTTCGGCAGCATCGGTGCCGAAGGGGAGAAGTTCGCCAAAGACCCGAAGGACAACAAAAAGCTCACGCCGCCTGAAACCAATGCGTTGATCCGTGCGCTCAAATTGGGCGCCGGCAGCGGCACCAAAGTGATTCTGGTGGGCAAGGACGGCGAGAAAAAACTCGAGAAGACCGTGCCACCGGATACCCTCGACCTGAAAGAGTTCTTCAGCGCCATCGACCAGATGCCGATGGCCGAGAAAGAACTTGCCGCCCCAGCCGAACCCGAGCCTGCCGCCGCAGCGCCTGCCAAGGGCGCGAAAGCCGGCAAACCCGCCAAGCCTGCGGCGCAATCGTTGGATGACTGACGCGCCTGCCTGCAGGGGCGAGCCCGCTCGCTCCTACGGGTTTTTAGCGGCTTTACGCACTGGAAACGGAAAGTAAAAAAAGCGCAAAAACGCCACGCGCTTGATCACTTCGCCGATCAGCAGCGGCGCCACGATCGCCGTCACCAAACCCACACTCGCCGCCACAAACGGATGCAGGCCCACGCGTTCCATCAAGTCCACCGTCTTGTGCTGGATTTCGCCGTGGAAGATCAACAGAATCAGCGTGGACTGGCCGATGTAGGTCATCGCTCGGGTGATCAGCGCCGACACCATCAGCACCCGCGCCAGCGCCCAACACAAGTACACGCCAATCAGCGCCAGCAAGCTGCTCCACAACCAGTGGTCATAGCGACGTTGCGCGATGTCCATGGTGTCGCGGCTGAAGATGAACACCGCCGCGAACAGCGCCACCGACATCAGCAAGGTCCACAGTGAGCCCGAATGGGTACGTAACCAGTCGCGCAGCAAGTAGCCGTAGACGAAACAGGCACTGCTGATCAACGTAATATCAAGGCCGAACGGCAAGCCCGGCAGCACCCAGCTTCGCCCGGCGAAGGTGACCGGCAATTGCCAGAACCACGGCAGCATCCAGATGCCGACCAGCAATTGCACCACCATCAACACGCAGCTCACCGGCAGCGACAGCTGCCAGCGCGAGATCAGCCGCAGCACCACCCAACTGAACAGTATCGCTACCCAGAAGTGCGGCAGAAACCACAGCGCCTGCCACGGAATGGTGTCCACCGAGGCGTACAGCACGCCGCCTATATCCGGCAGCAACGGCTGACCCCGCAGGATGTCGCGCACGATCACATACGCCAGCATGGTGAAGAAAAATGGCTTGAGCAGGGCGTCGGCCTTGCGTATTGCCATCTCCCCAAACGGCTGCTCAGGCTTGAAGAACACCCCGGACAGAAAGAAAAACAACGGCAATACAAACGAGGCGAGGATCGGGTAGAGCAGCTCCGGCGAGGACGCGACAAACCAGCTGTGGGCATACACGATTACCAGAATGCCAATGCCTCTGGCGATGTCCATTTGAATCCAACGATGTTTCACCTGACTACTCCCTTCGATAAATTCACCGCCTGCAGCAGGCTTGGTCATTCAGGCCTTGCGCCACGGCTTCAGCCACAGCCCCATGCCCAGCAACACCACGGCGCCGGCCAGGGTGCTGAGCCCCAGTTGCAGCCATACGCCGTCAATGGGGAACAGCACCAGCGCCGCCAACCCCATGACGATTGCGCCGAGCAGCCAGTGCCGCGCCCACGGCAGGTCGCCGAGCAAACGCTGGCGTTGCATCAGTAACAGCGCGGTACAGATCACCCCCGCCAGCGCGGCCAGCGGAATACCGGCCAGGCCAAACACAACGGGCAGGGCGCCGAGCAACAGCACGTTGACCAGGCTCCCAAGCAACTCACAGCGCAGCGGCTGGCGCGTATCGCCGGCGGCGTAGGCATAACGCGCGAGCAAGGCGTTCCACGCGCCAAACACCAACGGCACGGCAAACCAGGCCAGCAACAGCGGCAACGGCGAATCCGCCGACTGCTTGGGCAGCAGCAACGCCACCAGGCTCGGCGCCGCTGCCACCAGGCCGACCCCGGCAGGCAGGGTCAGCACGCTGGCGGTTTCCAGGCCGCGCTTGAGCAACGCCAGGCGCTCGTCGCCCTGGCGTCGGCTCATCATGCCCAGCAGCACCTGATTCAGGCTCATCAGCGCAATCAGCGGCAGGTTCATCAGCTTGCGGGCAAGGTTGACCCACGTGACGGCGCCTTCACCCAGCAGCGACGCCACCAGCCGCTCAATCAACGCCAACCCTTGGCTGGCGCCATTGCTTAACAACAATGGCCCGATGCGCTGGCCGAGTTCGCGCAGCGGCGCAACGCTCAGTTGCCAGCGCCACGGCCGCCAGCCTTGGCGCCAGACCGACGGCAACAAGGCCAACGGCATCAACAGGCTGCCGGCAAGGCACGCCAGCGCCAGAAAATGCGCCTGAGTGGCAGTGCCTGCCAGCGCCAGGTACGTCACCGGCGGCAGGTTGAACAGCAGCGAACCCAAACCCGCCAATACAAAGCGTTCGCTGGCCTGCAACGGAATGCTGAACAGCGCATGCAGCATCAAGCCCGGCACACACCAGGCGACAATTTGCAGGTTGCTGCCGGCAAGGGCGGTGGCGCTGTCCGCCAACCCCGGGCCGAGTATTTGCACCAGCCACGGCGCCAACAGCGTCAGCAACAGGCTGGTGACCAAGGCGATCAACAGCAAGGCCGGGAACAGCACGCCCAGCCAATCCAGCCGCTCAGCGCTTTTGCGTTCGAGGTACAGCGGCAGCGCGGCGGCGCTCAACACGCCACCGGCCAACGACATGCGCAAGGCCTCGGGTAAAAACAGCGCGATCAAGAACGCATCGCTGCGCTCGCCTGCACCCCACGCCGCCACCAGCAACCATTCGCGCGCGAACCCCAGGCACAGGCCCAGCAGGGTGGCCACGGTCAGCCAGACGGCGGAACCGAGCATGCTTAAGACCTTGCGCCGTCAAGCAACGGCTTGCGATAAACGACTGCCTTGACCTGCGGCAAACGTGCCGGAAACAAACGCCGCGCCTCCAACACGTTAATGCCGACCATCAGCCAGAACAGCGCGACCATCACCACCGCAAAGCTGAAGTAGTGGTCAAACAAACCGCTGACCAGTGCCGAGAGAATCCCGGCAGTGCTGCCCAGCCACAGCGCGTTGTCTTTGGTCAGGCGGATCGGGCCTTTTTCCGGGCGCGCTTCACGCCACCAGCGCACGGTGACCGCAATAAACAGCAGCATGCCAACGATGCCGGTCTTGTAGATGAAGTTCAGCCAGAGGTTGGAGATGCCCAGCAACTGCGTACCCGGCACCGGCGGGTCGACTTTGAAACCGATGCCGAACGGGTAAGCCGCCACTGCCTGCGGGAACGTGCGGTACTCATCGAAACGCACTTCAGTACTCGCGTTGTCCGACGAGAAAATCGTCGCCAGGCGCTCCTGCAACGGCGGGTAAGCCATCACCAGCGCGACCGTCAGCGCCGCGCCGATCATCAACAGGCGCCCGGTGTAGGGCACGCGCCGCGTGGCCATCCACATCAGCACCAGCGCCAGGCTGACCATCGCGCCACGGCTGCTCGCCAACAGCAACGCGGCGGCGCCCAGGCAGGCCACGCCCAGGCCCAGCGCGCGTTTCCAGCCTTGCTCGGTCATGCCGTAACAGAACGCCAGGGGCAGAAGCAGCGCCATGATCCCGCCGATGGCATTCGGGTGCATCCACGGCGAACCCATGCGCGACGACATCGCCTCCAGGCCGAATTTGAGCATGTCGAAGTTGCCGTAATTGAACACTGCCAGGATCGGCGCAATGCCTGCGCCCGAGCGGGTGCGCAGAAACACTGCAATCGACAGCACCAGCATTGCCAGCGTGCCCAGCAACAGCGCGATCACCAGGGATTCGCGTTGCTTGTAGCCCACCAGCAATTTGGCGCCGAGGAACACCGCCGACAGGCTCAGCAACCAGCGCAGCCAGTTGGCCGTGCCGCTGGTGTCGGCCTGGATGCTGATTTGGCCGACGATAAACGGGAACACGCTGAACAGCATCAGCCACAGCAGCATCTGATCGGTGGGGCGGCGTGACAGGCTCGGAGTGTCCGGCACACGCGACAGAAAGCTGTGCCACAGCACCGCGCCCCACGTCAGCGCCAGAATCGCCTCGCTGACGGTGGTGCGAATACCCAGGTTGACCGTCGAATACGGCATAAAGGTCGCAACCCCGGCAAACAGCAACAAGCCCCACAGCGGGAAGCGCAGGATGGTCACCGCGGCGGCCAGGCCGATCACGGCGAGAAACGCCTTGGACGGCGAGAGCATCAGGGCGAGTGCGCCAAACAGCAGGCCGAACATGATCGCGACGAGGCTTGCCAGTGAAACTCTCATGTTAATTCCTCGATCAGTTCGGCCAGGCGTCGGCTATAGGCCTGGTAATTGAAGCGTTGCGCCCACTGCTTGCGTTGTTCCGGTGAATCTTCGCTGGGGCGATCAACCAGCTCGACCATCAGTTGCACCAGCGCCGGGCCATCGGTGGGCGAAAAACGCGGCGACGACGGCGGGGTGATTTCATCCAGCGACGTGCCACTGGCCACCGCCACCGGCGTGCCGACGCTCAGCGCCTCGATCACCGGCAAACCAAACCCTTCGGCATACGACGGCTGCCACAAACGCGCGGCCTGCTGGTACAACGCGTGCAACTCGGCGTCCGACACGCCACTCAAGGCGCGAATGCCTGGCAGGCTGCGTTGCGCCTCGGGTAAGTGCTCAAGGCTGCCCACCAGCACCAGTTCCGGCACCGCAGGTGACAGGCGCCGCGCCTGCTGCCAGGCGTCGACAAAAAACGGCACGTTCTTGCGCAATTCACGGGTGCCCACCAGCAACCAATAATGCTCGGGCAACTGGCGCGCCGTAAGGTCCGCCGCCCGGTCGACAAACCCGTCCACTTGGTTGGGCAATACCCGAATCTTGCCCGCCGCCTTGGGAAACAGCCGCGCGGTTTCATCGGCGCTGTACTGCGAAGGCGTCCACACCCGGTCGGCGCTGTGCACCGCATAGGCAATCGACAAACGATCGCTGGTTTTGTAGAGCAACGCTTTCAAACGGTTGGCGTGGTAGTTGTTCAGCGTAATCTGAAACAGGTCATGCAACAGCACCACGCTGCGCAAACCTTTCGGTTTGGGCGGCAATGGCAGGCCCATATTGAAGGTGCTGATATACAGGTCAATGTGCTGCTCACGCAACGCGCGCGGTAAAAACCCGGCCTCGAAACGCAACCGATTCTGCGGCTGATGCATCGCGGTTTTCGCGCAACCCCACGCCGGGCAATGCGCCTGAAAGCGCGTTTCATCGCCCAAGGGCGCCACGGTAAACCGCTCAAGTTCGATACCCGGCAGGGTGCGCAGGGCATTTTCCAGCGCATACACCTGGCGGCTGATCCCCGATTGCGGTGAGGTGCCGACGGTACGGTAATCCAGGCCTACACGCATGCGGGCTCCTCTTGATTGAGCGGCGCAAGGCTCGCATATACCCGCTCCAATTGGCTGGCGGCAACGCTCCAGTCGTGCGCCCGACGCACATAGGCGCGACCGGCTTCGCCCATCGGCGCGGCAGCCTCGGGACACTGCAACAGGCGCACCACGGCGTCCGCCAGGCTGGTTGCGCTTTGCCCGCCAAGGTAGTCGAGGCCTTCGATCAGGTCCAGGCCCGACACGCCTTGTTCGGTGCTGGCCAACGGCAGGCCGGCGGCCAAGGCTTCGAGCACTTTCAATTTGGAACCGCCGCCATGGCGCAACGGCGCCAGAAACACCGAACAACTGGATTGTAAATTCAGCAGGTCCGGTACAAACCCTTGCCACTCGATGCGCGGGTCTTTCCAGCGCTCACGCCAACTGCCGGGCATGCCAAAACCGCACACGCTCATGCGCGCGTCGGGGCAGCGCTCCCAGACTTTGGGGAGGATCTCGTCGAGTGCCCACTCAATCGCATCCACGTTCGGCGCGTATTCATAGTTGCCCAAAAACAACACGCGGCGCGTGCTGGGGTCGGGATGAGCGGCGGCGAAATGGTCGCAGTCCACGCCATTCACCACCACCGGCACCGGTTTACCGGCGATTTTTTCGAGCACTTGCGCGTCGCTGTCGGTCACCGCCACCACTTGCGCGGCTTGGCGCATTACGCGGTGCTCCCAGCGGGTGTAGCGCCATTGATCGTAGCGAATGAACGGCAGTGCCCAACGCGGCAAGCGGTCGTAAGTCGCTGCGCCAAGCGCCGATTCAACGTTGTGCTCGGTCAGCACGAAGGGCTGGGCAGTGCGCATCAGGGCCTCTTCGTACGGCTGAAAAGTGTAGGTGTGTTCGATCTGCACCACGTCCCACTGTTCATTGAGCAATTGGTTGAAGGTAGTTTGCAGCGCGCTCGACAGGCCATTCACGCTGGCCAGCAGCGGGTAGGACGCAAACAGCCCGGCCGCGATGGTTTTCAGGCTGCGCAGCGGGCGCCGTGGCAAGGTGATCACCTGCTCCAAAAACGCCTCCAGCACATGGCGATCCGCTGGCGACACCGGTTGCTTGTCATGCAGCAGCAAGGTGATCCGATGCCCACGCGCTGCCAGGCTGCGCAGCAGATGGAACTGGCGCGTCTTGCCGCCGCTGGTCGCGGGCCAGGGCGAGTAGGGCAGTATCCATAAAATGCGCATGGCAGGCTTCAATCCCATAGCAGAATTTGCAGGTTCGGTTTGACCGGTACGGTCAGCCCATTGGTGCCGCTGACTGGGGTTTGCGTGCTGCGCAGTGGGTCGTAGAGGGTCGCGCTGGCCAGCCCAGGCAAGTGCGCGTTGCCGCCTTGGGCCGACCAGAAGAACCACAATTTACGGCCGTCGGCGCGGGTCCAGCCGATACTGAACAAGCCGTCGGGCAACTGGTCGGCAGTGGGCGGGTCGCCGGGGGTCAGTTGTGGCCCGCTCACGTCGAGGAAGTTTTTCAACGCGGTGTAGACCGGCTTGGGGTTGGCGTCAATGTCGAGCAAACCGTAGAACTGGTCGCGCACGCTGGCGCGCTGGTCGAGGTCGCTCAAGGTGAACAAAAATATCTTGTCGAAATCCATGGTGCTCATCAGCGCCACGCGGCGCACCACGTAATCGGCCTGGCCCTGCAGGGTGATGATGTCTTGAGCGTCTTTTGGCCCTGGGTAGGTCGACCAGCCCCACTCGGTACTCCACAGGGTTTGAACACCGCCGTTGCGCAGGGACTGGTTAAGCGCGTTGGTTTTGGTGATGAAGTCGAGGTTGGCCGGGTCGTTGCCTTCGGGCAGTTGGGTATACGGGTGGTAGGAAATAATCGTTTTCAAGCTGGCCACGCCCAGCGCACCGAGCGCATCGAACATGGTCTGGCCGTTGGGCATTTCGCTGAAGAACGCCATGCCGGCGGCGACCACCGGTTTGTTCGCATCGACAGCGCGCAACGCCGAGGCCGTGGCGGTCAGCAGCTTGGCGTAGCCCGCTGGGTTGGCCGCCGGGCGCCAAAAGCCGAGCAAGTTCGGTTCGTTCCACACTTGCCAGGCGTTGACGCTGGGGTAGCGCTGGGCCAACAAACCCATGCGGTTGGCAAACACGTTCGGGTCTTTGGGCGGGTATTGGTCCTGATACGGCGCACCCTTCGGCGCCGTGGTGGCGAAGGGCGCCGAGCCGACCATGTAGAACACTGATTTAAGCTGGTTGTCTTGCAGCTTATCGACCAGTTGGTCCAGGGTTGCGATCTGATACTTGCCTACGGTGGGTTCCAGTTGGTCCCAGTGCAAATCCAGGCGCACCCATTGCAAGCCCAGCGCCTTGAGGCGGTCAATTTGCAGTTGGTAACGCGCAGGGCTGAACCACAGAAATTGCGCGTTCACGCCCAAAAAATCTTTCCACACCACCACTTTGTTGCCCTTGAGCACATGGCTCTCGGCATCGGCCTGGCGGCCCCACATAAACACGCTCAGGCCAAGGGCTGCGACCACGGCAAGCGTGGCAAAGTAGGTGCGTTTACGCGCCATAGGGTGCTCCTTGAATGGCCTGCTCAAAGCGTTGTCTGAATTTTTCTGCGGTCAACGGCCACAAGCGCTCGCGGCCGATTTCTGCCGCACGTTCGGCCCAGTCCCTGGCAAGCGACGGCGTACGCGCCAGGCGCAACAATTGTGCGCTCAGCGCCGCCACATCACCTTGCGGATAAATGGCGCCATTGCCGCTGGCGACTTCTTCGGCAAATGCGCGGGCATCCGAAGTAATCGCCCCGCGCCCGCAGGCTGCCGCCCAAGACAGTGCACCGCTGGTGCCACGTTGGCGCCCCAGCAGGCCAAGTTTTTTTGATTCGCGATACGGCAGCACCATCACATGGTGCGCCTGAATCGTCTGCGCAATCTCGCTGGCCGGCAGGTTCAGCCGCCAGTCGATGGAGCCCGCCAGGCCGAGTTCGGCGATCTGGCTGTGCAACTGCTCCAGGTAATTGCCGCCCGCGCCAAACGCCATTTCGGCGGCAGTGCCACCGGCCAGGGTCAGGCGCACACGGTCACGCAATTCGGGGGCGTGTTTGAACACGTCGGCTAATGCTTGCAGCAGGTCTTCAATGCCTTTGCCACGGTAGATAAAACCGAAATACAGCAGGCGCAGGGTCTCAAGCGGCGGTAACGGGGCTGGCTCAATGGCCAGGTTGGCGTGGTTGATCACTGCCACTTTGCCGCTCGGCAATTGCATGCGCTGGCTCAAGCAATCGGCACCCAAGCGGGTCAGCGTGATCAGCCGCGTCAGGCCTTGGGCAACGTGACGCTCTTCGCGCAAGGTCAGCGGGTCGGCCAGCACCACCGCCGCTTGTGGCAGCGGGCTGGGCAAGCGTTCCAGCAGGTTCAGCGGAAACGGCAGGTGCTCGCGCCGCCAAACCATACGCTCCGGGTCATGCACGGTGGCCGTCAGCGGCAGGTTGGGATAGGCCTTGCGCAACTCGCGCAGGGCCAGGAACTCGCCCAGTCGGCCGCCACCCAGCTCGGCGTGCACCAGGTCCACGCTCTGCCAGTCGAAGCCTGCGACGGCCTGCTTGATCGCAACGCTGCTGCCTTCCACGCCGCTCAACGGTGTCGCCACCGTCACGCCCAACTGCTCCAATGCCGCCTTGAAATGGTTCGCGTAGTCGGCGATGCCGTTTTTTTCCGGCGGCAAGGGCGCGAGCAGGGCGATGCGCATTAGAACGCTCCCCGGTATTTGGCGATGGATTTAAGCACCTTGGCCGGCACTTCGAATTTGCGTCGGTTGATGATGATGCCGTCCACTTTGCCGAACGCAGTGTTGAGGATCGACAGCGCGTGTTCGACCACCGGCACCGTGCTTTTCTGCGCTTCCACCACCAGCGCGATCAGGTCGGCACGCAGCAAGTTGACGAACGCATCGCGGTTGTCCAACAGCGCCGAGGCGTCCAGCAGCACCACTTCGCCCGGTAACGCCGCCGCCACGCCGCCGACCCGCACGTTGATGCCGTTTTCTTGCAGCAATTGGCGCAGTTGCTCCACCACAAAGGTCACCCCTTCACCGTGGCGCGCCGAGGTCAGGCCCAGGGTCAAACCTTGCTCGGCAACGCGGTCCAACTGCAACAACCCATACAGCCGGTAAATGCTTGCGTTGAACGCGTTGGTACTCTGCGCGGTGCTGGTGTCCAGCTCCGGCAGGGTGGTCCACAGCGGCAGGCCGAACTTGCGCTCCACCAAACCGCCGTCATGTATGCGCTGATCCATCAGGTAGCACAGGTAGATCACCAGCAAGCCGACGACGATCGCGAACGGGATCGCCAGCATCAGCATCACCAGGGTTTTCGGGAAGATGCGGCCAGGGTTGAGGGTGGCCTCTTCGATCACCGCAATGTTGCTGATCTGGCTGTTGTCCAGCTCACGGTCGATACGCGATTTTTCCAGGTTATCGACGTACAGCGTGTAGTTGCGCTCGGTCGCGTTCAGTTCGCGCGAGAGGCGCGCCAGCTCCGGTTCAATCTCCAGCGCTTGCTTGCGTTGGGCCTCGAGGTTCACCAGTTGTTTTTGCTGTTGCACCAGTTGTGTACGCAGCGCCTGGTTGTTGCTCGACTCGTCCAGCAGCACCCGCTGCAGGTGAATTTCGAGGGTATTCGGCGCACGGTTTTCCGAGGCTTGCACGGTGTTGCTGACATTCGCGACTTGCGCCTGCATGGCACGAATCGACGCGTCCAGGGCTCTCACCGGCGGCGCGTTATCCGTGTAGGTGCGCATCATGTCAGCCTTTTCCAGCAGCTTTTGGTTGAGCAAACGGCGCAAATCCTGCTGCTGCGGGTTCAGCGCAATCTGGCGAACCGTGGTCACTTCTTTGGGCTGCGACTTGAGCTGAGTGCGGGTGCTGTCAATCGCGCTGTCGGACGAGGCGATCAACCGCGTGGTATTGAACACTTCGCCACGCAGCACGTTGATACGCTCGGACAAATCTTCCAGGCGATCGGTAATGCTCGCCGCGCCAATCTCGTTCAGGTGGCCGAGGATCTGCTCTTTATAGCTCTTGATCTCGGTAGCACTGGTGCTCACCTGGGCCTCGTAGAAGGCATACAGGCTCTTGCGGCCCAAGGCCTGAGTGCGCTCGGCGATGTAGGTTTCGATCCAGTCTTTGACCACCGCTTGGGCGATCTCCGGATCACCCCACTTGAAGCTGATGTCCATCACCGTGGAACCGACGGCGTGGCTGACTTCAAAGCTCTTTTCCAGGCTTGCGGCAATGCGCTCTACCGGCGTGGTTTTTTCGACGATGCCGACGGTTTCCAGCACCACCCGCAGGCCATCGAACACAGCGCCCACGCCTTCCCTGACGTAGTACTTGGCGCGTTTCCAGACGCCCTCTGGCGGCGTGGCGTTCTCGCTGATTTGCAGGTAGTGCTCGGCCACTGCGCGTACGATCGGGCGACCGGTGAGCAAGCGCTCCTCGTCGACAATCGGGTCGCGCTGGGTGCTGGGCATCACCATCGCCTGGCGGTTGCTGATTTCGATCGGCAAGGTCGAATCGCGCCCCGGCTTGACCAACAGGCGCGCGGTGGATTCGTACTTGGCTGGCAGCAAAAATGCGCTCAGCAAAATGATCACCAGCGCGGCGATGGCCGCCAGTTTGAACTCGTGCCGGAAGATGAAAAACAGGCGCAGAAGATCACGAAAAGAACGGATCTCGATCATCGGATGTCGCTCCTTTAGTTAGTGCCGCCACTGGTTCTGGTGTAGTTGTAGCCAACCCCGATCGACTTGGTGAACGGGATCAGTTGGTTCAGGTAAGTGTCCACGCCCTGGATGCGCTCGCCGACGTTGGACTTGGGCACGAACACCACATCACCGCGTTGCAGGTGCACGGGTTTACGCCCGTTGGGGCCGGTTTTGAGGTATTGGCTAAAATCCAGGAAGTAGGCGTGATAGGCGCCTTGAGCGTCTTCGCGCAACAGCGCAACCATGCTCGCGTTACCCGACGGGTTGACCCCGCCGGCGCCGATAATCGCTTGCTCCAGGGTGTTGGCCGTGGCGATCTGCACCGAGGTCGGGTTATTCACCGCGCCGCCGACGATCACTGCGTTGCCCGGTGCCTGGTTGATGTTCACCGTCACGCGGGGCTCGCGGTAAACCGGCGCGAGCTTGTTGGTCAACTCCATCGCCAGGTCCGACGGCTGGCGCCCGGCCACCTGGATCGGCCCCAGGAACGGGTAGTTGATCTTGCCGTCGGTTTGCACCGTGTACAGCGTCAGTTCATAGATGGTGCTGACGTTGAACGCCGACAGTGTCGGCATCTCCCCGGCATCACGCACGATGCGCAACTGGTCGCCGATGCGAATTCGCTCCACCGCCGGCGGCAACTGCGCCAGTTGGTCGAGCGCGCGCTTGCCGTCTTCGACGGTTTTGTCGTCCGGCGGCTCGATGCGCGCCGGCGTATTACACGCGGCCAGGGCCATCATGGCCAGGATGAGCACGGTTTTTTTCATAAAGGGTGACGTCCTGTTAGTCATGCTGCTCACCTCCAATAACCGGGGAACATGCTGATGCGCCGCTTTACGGCAAGGGGGAGGCGGCGTTCCTGATGGCCCAGCCGATAGCCGAGCAACTTGAACGCGCTGCGCACCAGTACTTCGGGTACGCGGTGCAATGCACCGGCTGCGCGTAAAGCCGCGAGCTCAGCCAGTACATAGCGTTTACCTTCACCGCCGGCATCGCCAAATGCCTGGCGAATCCACGGCTCACGGCCGTAGAACACGCCAATGTCGAAGTAGCGGTGAAACTCATCCATGAGTCGGTAATCGTGGGAGTGGTACACCCGCGCGGTGGCGGCGTAGCGCACGTTGTAACCTGCAAGCAGCAAGCGCGCGGCGACGTAGGCGTCTTCGCTGCCGATCACGTCGGCGGGGAAACCGCCAACCGCTTGCAACGCGCTGCGCCGGTACACGCAAAACGAGTCGGAGCTGAAACAGGTTTTAATCCCCAGTTCCGGTGCATCGGCCAGGCGCTTGCTGCGGCTCTGGGCCGGGTAGTTGAAGTGCCGCGATTGAGCGCCCAGCACGCCTGCGTCGGGGTGCGGCAGTTGGCGGCCGTACGCCACGCCGTTAAGCGGGTCTTGCTGCAACTCGTCGAGCAGGTTGGCGAACGTCTCGGGGCTTGCGGGGATCGCGTCCTGGGTCATCACGATCAGCGCGTCACCGCCCACCTGTTCACTGGCCCAGCGCCGCGTGCCGCCATGGTTGAAGTCGCCGGCGTCGATCACTTCGACCCGCGCGCCATACGCTTGAAAGCGCGCCACGGTGTCATCACGCGAGGCGCTGTCGACCACCAGCATTTCGTCCGGTTGCACGGTCTGCATTTTCAGCGCCGGCAGCAGTCGCGCCAGGTGGCTGGAGGCGTTACGGGTCGGGATGATCAACGAGGTGCGCATGTTACTTTTTCACGTCTAAGGGCGCGCGCCCGTAAATGTCGTCAAAGCGCACGATGTCATCTTCACCGAGGTACTCGCCGCTCTGCACTTCGATCATCACCAGGTCGATGATGCCGGGGTTGGTCAGGCGGTGTTTGTGCCCGGCTGGAATGTAGGTGGACTCGTTGGCGTTGATCAGAAATTCGCGCTCGCCATTGGTGATCTGCGCCGCGCCGCTGACCACCACCCAGTGCTCGCTGCGGTGGTGATGCATCTGCAGTGACAACGACGCCTGCGGCTTGACCACGATGCGTTTGATTTTGAACCGGCTGCTTTCCTCCAGCACCGTGTAGGTGCCCCACGGCCGTGTCACCGTGCGGTGCAGGCTGAACGCCGGATGGTTCTGGCGCTTGAGTTCGGCAACGATGTAGCGCACATCCTGGCTGCGATGAGCGTCGGCGATCAGCAGCGCATCCGGGGTGTCGACGATGATCAGGTCGCGCACGCCAACGGCGCCGAGTACGCGTTTGGGCGAGTCGATGTAGCAGTTGTGCACATCATGCAAAATCGCCTCGCCATTGACCTGGTTGCCGTGGGCGTCGCTGGGCGTGAGCTGGCGCAGCGCTTCCCAGGAACCGATGTCGCTCCAGCCAATGTCGCAGGGCACCACGGCCACTTGCGTGGACTTTTCCATCAAGGCCACGTCGATGGAAATATCCGGCGCGCTGCCGAACGCGTCCGAATCCAGTTCACGTTGGCGCGAGGTTTTATTTTGCAGGCTCTGGCTGTGTTCGAGTGCAGCCTTGGCGGCCGTTAATACGTCGGGTGCGTGGGCGGCGAGTTCTTCCACCAGGGTGCTGGCCTTGAAGCAGAACATGCCGGCGTTCCACAGGTGTTTACCGCCATCGAGGTAACCTTGCGCGGTGGCCAGGTCAGGTTTTTCGACGAAGCGTTTAACCCGGTTGCCAGTGCTCAGCGGCTCGCCTTGTTCGATGTAGCCGAAGCCGGTTTCGGGGTGGTCGGGCTGGATGCCGAACGTGACCAGGTAGCCGGCTTCGGCGAGGTCGCGGGCCTGGCTCACGGCGTCGGCAAACGCGACTTCATTGAGAATCAAATGGTCGGCAGGCATTACCAACAACTGCGCGCTGTCGCCGAAATGTTCCTGCACGTGCAGCGCCGCCACCGCGATGGCCGCCGCTGTATTGCGGCCAAAGGGCTCCAGCAACAGGTCCAGCGGCAGGTGCGCGGTGTTGACCCCACGGTAGTCGTCGAGCGTGCGGAACAGCAGGTCGCGGTTGGTCACCGTGAGCACGCTTTCGACGCCGGGCAGTTTGGCCGCGCGCTGGAAGGTTTTCTGCAGCAGGCTCTGGCCGTCACGCATGCGCATGAAAGGCTTGGGCATGTTCTGCCGGGACACCGGCCACAGCCGTGTGCCCGAACCACCGGAAATAATGCAGGGAATTAATCCGTTGAGGGTATTCATCAATAGACTTCCTTGGTGGAAAGGACGGCCGGGACCGTCATGAAAACGATGTACAAATCAAACCACACCGACCACTTGGAGATGTATTCCAGGTCGTACTCGACACGTTTCTGGATCTTGAACAGGGTGTCGGTCTCGCCACGGTAGCCGTTGATCTGCGCCCAGCCGGTAATGCCCGGCTTGACCCGATGCCGCGAGCTGTATTCGCTGACCGCCACTTCGAACGGAATACCCGCAGCCTTGGTCGCCGTGGCGTGCGGGCGCGGGCCGACCATCGACATGTTGCCCAGCAGCACGTTGAACAACTGCGGCAGCTCGTCGATGCTGGTCTTGCGGATGATGCGGCCGACGCGCGTGATACGCGGGTCGGCACGCGTGGTCTGGCGCTCGGCGGTGAAGTCGCTCTGGTCGGTGAACATCGAGCGAAACTTGAACACGCGGATCTCGTTATCGTTATAGCCATAACGATTCTGGCGAAACAGTACCGGGCCTTTTGAGTCGAGCTTGATCGCGATCGCCGTCGCCAGCATCAGCGGTGACAGCACTACCAGCGCCAGGCTCGCCAACAGCATGTCTTCGAAACGCTTGATCACCGGCGACCAGCCGCGCAGTGGCAACTGCGAGGTGTTGAACATCAGGATGCCGCCGACGTCGGTGATGCGGCTGTGGCCGTAGCGCAGGGCAGCCATGTCGGGCACCAGCATTACGTTCACCGACATCTGGCGCAGCCGATTGACCAGCCCGTGAATACGCTGCTCGGCGGCCCACGGCAGGCAGATCATCACTTGATTGACTTCTTCTGCGCGGATCAGTTTTTCCAGGTCACGGGTGTTGCCCAGCAACGGCAGGTTGCTCAATTCCTTGGGAATGCGTTCGGTGCGGTCATCGATAAAACCGATCAGCCCGGATCGGATGTCGCCATTGCGTTGCAGGTGATCGGCGACGTGCACGGCGGTGTCGGTAAAGCCCAAAATGACCGTGCGTTGCAGGTATTTGCCCTTGCGCATCAGGTTGCGGTACAGGCGCAGCATCAGCAGGCGCTCGATGCAGAACAACGCCAGGCTGGCGAAGTACCAGGCCACCAGGTTGTGGGGCGTCAGTTGCGGAAAAAACTGCAGAATCTGGTACATGAACAACAGGATGCAGAATGCCGCAGACCACGACACCACCTTGGTACGCAGGCGCAAGCGATTGCTGAACAGCTCTTCGGAATAGATGCCCAGGGCGTGGAACAGAATAATGGTCAGGACTGCAAAAAACAGCAGCAAGCCGAGGAAGTGAGGGCGCAGTTCGGGGTCCATCGGTTCGATGAAAAGCACTAACACCAGTGGCGGCAGAATGGCCGACAAGCCATGGATAAATTTGACGAAGACAACAAAGAACTCAACGAATCCGGCGCGGGTTAAAAACAGGCTGTCGACTGACGACTTTTCTCGCATAAAAACATCCTTCATTGCACGCCAGGCCCCTGTTCGACTGTTTAATCGATAAGGCAGCAAGCTGCTTATTGAGTAAGGCAAGTCGAGCGACGACTACTCTGGGTAAAACGCAACTGTCCCTTCACATGAAGCTATTCAAATGAATTGATTTTGCTGGGTAAATACGTAAGGAGTGTTCCGTTTGGGTTGCTTAGTCAATCAATTGACAATGGTGCGGAGGTGTCAGTCTTGAAGCGTTAATCGGTCTTTTTGTCGGCATTTTATTGACGTTCCTTGTTCAATAGAGTGTTCAATGCGGTGTTCAATACAGTCGGTGTAAGGCCCTGTTTTTGAGTGTAGGAACAAATCCAGGAATTTTCCTGTGGAATATGAAAACCTTTTTCGAGAGGGGCAAGAAAGGAGGACAAAGAGGCGCGGCGAGGCTGGGCTAACGGCCCTGAATGCGGGGGCTTGGTGCAATTAGAAGGTACTTTTACAACTAACAAAAAATTGGCTGGGGAGGCTCAAAAAGTTGCTTTACAGACGCTGGATTGTTACTGATTAGTCGCAACTGAGCCCGTCGTGGTGAGCGGTCTGGGGGGGGGGGGGGGGGGGGGGGGTGGGGGGGGGGGGGGGGCGCCCCCCCCCCCCCCCCCCCCCCCCCCACCCCCCCCCCCCCCCCCCCCCCCCCCCCCCCCCCGGGGGGGGGGGGGGGGGGGGCCGCCGCCCGCCCCCGGGGGGGTCTTATTACCACACTCCGGTTATTAAATTTTTTCCCCCCCCCCCGGGGGGGGGGGGGGGGGGGGGGGGGGGGCCCCCCCGCCCCCCCCCCCCCCCCCCCCCCAAAAACCCCCCCCCCCCCCCCCAGGCGCTACATCACCCCAACCGGGCGGCCGCGCGTGCGACGATTTCGCCGCGCGCCTTGCGCGATTGCTCCGTAAGCCGGTTGGCTTCCTCCAGCACCGACTTGGGCGCCGTGTCCGGGCTGCCCGAATCAAACGGCGGCGCGGGCGCGTATTCGATCTGCAATTGCACCAACTGCGCGGTCGCCTCGCCGTATAACTCAGCCGCCAGGGTCAAGGCAAAGTCGATGCCAGCGGTGATGCCACCCCCGGTCAATAAATTGCCGTCACGCACCACGCGCGCCTGCACCGCGATTGCACCCAGCGGGGCGAGCAGGTGGTGGTACGCCCAGTGCGTGGTGGCTTTGCGGCCGCGCAGCAAACCCGCTGCGCCGAGCACCAGCGAACCGGTGCACACCGACGTCACGTAGCGCGCGTTCTGTGCCTGGGCCTTGAGAAAATCCAGCGTGTGCGGGTCTTCGATCAATGCACCCACGCCGGAACCGCCCGGTACGCACAGCACATCCAGTTGCGGGCAGTCGTCATAGGTCATGGTCGGGGTGAAGACCAAGCCGGTGCTCGACGTGACCGGCACGAGGTCTTTCCACACCAGGTGCAGCTTTACGTCCGGCAGCGAGCCCAGTACGTCATAGGGGCCGGTAAGGTCCAGTTGCTGGATGCCGGGGAACAACAAAAAGCCGATCTGTAAGGTCATCAATCATGCTCCGATAAAGGGGTGGACGGCGTTACTCTAGAGGCCTAGGCTTTGGCGAATACGCCATTGGACCCACCTATCACGCCAATCATGACCCGAATAATCCACGTACTCGCGTTCGATAACGTCCAGGTGCTCGACGTGACCGGGCCTTTACAAGTGTTCGCCTCGACCAATGACCTGGCGCGCCAGCGCGGCTTGCCGCCGCCTTACGCGGTGTCGGTGATCGCTGCGCAGGCAGCGCCGGTGATGACCTCGGCCGGTTTGGCGCTGGTCGCCGAGCCGCTGCCGGCAGCGGATAAACCCTGTGACACCTTGGTTATCGCTGGCGGCTGGGGCGTTTACGGCGCCGCCGAAGACCCAGCGTTGGTGGCATGGGTGAAAGAAAAAGCCCGGCACACGCGGCGCATGACCTCGGTGTGCACCGGCGCTTTCCTGCTGGCGGCCAGTGGTTTACTCGACGGCTGCCGCGTGGCCACCCACTGGACTCGCTGTGAAGAACTGGCGCGCAAGTTTCCTTCGTTGACCGTGGAGCCCAACCCGATTTTCATCCAGCAAGGCGCGGTATGGACCTCTGCGGGCGTAACGGCCGGTATCGATTTGTGCCTGGCCCTGGTGGAAGAAGACCTCGGCCGCGCGGTGGCGCTGGAGGTTGCACGGCACCTGGTAGTGTTCCTTAAACGCCCCGGCGGCCAGTCACAGTTCAGCGTGGCGTTGTCACTGCAAAAGGGCGACAGCCGCTTCGCCGACCTGCACGCCTGGATGGCCGAAAACCTTACCCTTGATTTGAACATCGCCACATTGGCCGCGCAGGCCGGCATGAGCGAGCGCAGCTTCGTGCGCCACTACCGCGCCGAAACTGGCCAGACGCCCGCGCGCGCGGTCGAGTTGATACGCGTGGAAACCGCGCGCCGGCAACTGGCCGACAGCACGGCGTCGATCAAACGCATCGCGGTGCAATGCGGTTTTGGCTGTGAAGAAACCCTGCGACGCAGTTTCCTGCGGGCGCTGGCGGTTACGCCCCAGGCCTACCGCGAGCGCTTCAGCCTTACACGTTAAACGAAAACGTACACATTCGGATCAAGGTGTTATGTTGGCGGCTTCCGCAGTGATCTCCCCCGTCTGCGCCGCTATTCCCTCCGCCCCCGGCGTGACGTCTCTCATGAAGCCATTGCCTGCGATCAGCGCCGATCCTCTGCGAGACGATTGCGCGAGCGAACCTATTCACATCCCCGGCACGATCCAGCCGCACGGATTGCTGCTGACCTTGAGCGAACCGACGCTGGTGGTGCTGCAAGCCAGCACCAACCTGAATGCCGAGCTTGAGCTGGGGCCTTTGGCGTTGTCCGGGCAGGCGTTGGGCAGCCTGATCGGCGCGGATGCGTTGGCCCAAATACGCTTGGCGCTGGCAGACCTGGACGCCGATGAAGACGAGCTGCATCAGGTGACGCTCAACGGCAACCTTTACGATGCCGTGCTGCACCGCCATCAGGGCCTGTTATTCCTGGAGCTGGAACGCTCGGTCATACCGCGCCATACCGCTGCGCTGCAGGTCGCCCGAACCCTGCGCCGCCTGCAGGCAGCCAAGACCCTCGATGCGCTGTACCAGACCTGCGTGACCGAAATACGTGCATTGACCGGCTACGACCGGGTCACCCTGTACCGGTTCGAGCAGGAAGGCCACGGCAAAGTCATCGGCGAAGCGCTGAGCGAGGGTATGCAACCGTACTTGGGCCTGTGTTTCCCGGCCTCGGATATTCCGCCGCAGGCGCGTGAGCTCTACCGCTTGAATTGGGTTCGGGTGATCCCCGACGCAACCTACGTGCCGGTGCCTATCTTGCCGGCCATGCGTCCAGACACCGGCGCGCCCTTGGACCTCAGTTTTGCAGTGCTGCGCAGCGTCTCGCCGGTGCACTGCGTTTACCTGAAAAACATGGGCATACGCTCGTCGATGAGCATTTCGCTGCTTAAGGACGACCAACTCTGGGGCCTGATCACCTGCGGCCACCGCGAGCCTTTGCGCGTGCCACACGAGTTACGCACGGCGTGTATCAGTGTCGGTCAATTATTGTCGATGCAGATCACGCTGCTCCAGGAAAAGGAGGCGCGCCGCCACGAGCAGGAAAAAACCGCCATGATCGACGCATTGGTCAGCGCCATGGCGGCGGATACGCTGGATGTGATGGAGAGCCTGCTGCCTTACGCGCACACCTTGTTGAGCCTGACTGGCGCCGATGGGTTGGCGATTCTGGTGGAGGAGCGTCTGCACACCTTCGGCGTTTGCCCGAGCGACGAGCACATTCACGCCCTGTACTCGTGGGTTCAGCAACAGGGCAAAGGCGTGGTGCACAGCCACCAATTGTCCGCGGACTTCTCGCCGGCCGAGGCTTATCAAACCGTCGCCAGCGGCCTGTTGGCCTTCCGGTTGCCCAAGCCGGTCAATAATGCAGTGATGTGGTTTCGCCCCGAGGTCAAAACCACCGTGCAGTGGAGCGGCGAACCGGTCAAACAGCGTGAGGTGGGAGCAACCGCCTTGACCCCGCGCCTGTCATTTGAGCTATGGAAACAGCAGGTCGACGGCAAGGCGCTGCAATGGTCTGCCTCGGAGCTGCAGGCGGTGGCCAGTTTGCGCCGAAACGCGCTTGAACATGACCTGGCCCGTCAGGTACAGCGCGAACATGCCGCCGTGCGCGCGCGCGATGAGATGGTGGCGGTGGTCTCGCACGACCTGCGCAGCCCGCTGACTATCTTGCTGATGCAGTGCGGCATGATGCGCAAGATGGTGCCCGCCGACGACACCAAAGCCACCTTGCGTTTGAACAACGCGATTGAAACCATGCAAACCGCCACGTCGCGCATGAACACCTTGCTCGAAGACTTGATCGACATTTCGCGCATCGAAGCTGGGCGTTATCGCGTCGCCTTGCAAACGCTGGACGTGACGTCGACCCTGGAACAGCTCGGCTTGATGTGGCACCCGCTGGCCTCGGCCAAGGGCGTCAACCTGACGTGGAGCAGCCAACCTGGGCTGAGCATCCAGGCCGACCCGGAGCGGCTGTTCCAGGTGTTTTCCAACTTGCTCGGCAATGCGCTGAAATTCACGCACTTGGGCGGGGCAATCGAGGTGATGGCCCTGGCGGCGGGCGACGAAGTGCTGTTTCGTGTGTGTGACAACGGCTCCGGCATCGGCGCGGCGCAATTGCCGTATATCTTCGAGCGTTACTGGACATCGCGTGAAGGCAACCCGACCGGCAGCGGCCTGGGCTTGTATATTTCCCACGGCATAATCGAGGCCCACGGCGGCACGCTTTGGGCCGAAAGCGTGGAAGGGCAGGGCAGCGTCTTCAGTTTCCGGGTTGCGGCGGCTCAGTAACGCTCACCTTCTATCGAGTAATTCGCACAGCGCCGCAAGCGTCGCCTGCGGCGCTTCCTGTGGAATATTGTGGCCCACGCCGGGCAACACTTCGCGCCGATAAAAACCGCTGAAGTGCTCGATGTCATCGTCCTCCACCGGCGCCGGGCCGACGCCATCATCGGCGCCGCACAGCGAAATCGTCGGCACTGAAATCGGCGGTTGCAGCGCCAGCGCCTGCTCGATGGTTTCCAGTTGCGGGTCGCCAGGCGCGTACATGAAGCGATGGCGATACGAATGAATCACCACCTCGACAAAATCCGGGTTATCAAATGACGGCGCGGTCTGGGCATACAGGCCCGGCCCCTCGGCCCAGCTCGGCGACCACAGCCGCCACAATAATTCACACAGCTCACGACGATTGGCGGTCAAGCCGTCCACGCCGCGCTGCGTGTGAAAATAGAACTGGTACCACAACCGATGCTCCTGCTCCGGCGCCAGAGGCTCGTGCGATGTGGCGATGTCCTGGATATTGTAGCCATCAGCGGTCACCAACCCGCGCACCCGCTGCGGCCATAGTGCCGCGACAATGCACGCGGCGCGGCCACCCCAGTCATAACCCGCGAGGGTGGCTTGCGCGATGCCCAGCGCGTCCATGAAATCGAGTAAATCCTTGGCCAACGCCGCCTGTTGACCGGAGCGCATCACCTGCCCGTCAATAAACCGCGTCGGGCCGTAACCGCGCAGGTACGGCACCAATACCCGGTAGCCACGTTCAGCCAGCACCGGCGCAATTTCATCGTAGCCGCGTGGGTCGTAGGGGAACCCATGCAGCAAGATCACCGGCTCTGCGTCGACAGGGCCATGGGCTTCACAGGCAATGTCGAGCATGGAGGTGCGCACGTGAAGCAGGGCGGCAGCGGTGGTCATGATGGATTCCTGTGGCATCAGCATCAGCGGGCTTGTGTGGCGAGCAAGCCCGCTCGCCACCGGTTTTTTGTTTGCCTTGGAAGTGTATGTAGGCAGCTATGCGCCTGGGCTATGGTCCTGGGCTGTGCGCACGCACCATCTCAAGGTTGCCAGGTGGTCTTCTCCCCACTGAGTTTGCGATCCAGAAAGGTCGCCGCGCTGATCAGCGCCAAATGGCTCAACGCCTGTGGCGTGTTGCCCAAATGCCGGGCCTGGCTGTCGAACTCCTCAGCGTACAGCCCCAGCGGGTTGGCGTAGCGCAGCAGTTGTTCGAACTCCAGGTGGGCTTTTTCGACTTGGCCCGCCCGCGCTAGGCATTCGACGTACCAGAACGAGCACGCCGCAAATGCGCCTTCGGTGCCTTGCAGGCCGTCGATCTGGCTGTCGTCGTTGCGGTAGCGATAGACCATGCCGTCGCGCACCAGGCTTTTCTGGATCGCTTCGAGTGTCGACAGCCAGCGCGGATCGGTGGCCGCGACGAAGCGCACCAGTGGCATCAGCAGCATCGAACCATCCAGTGCAGTGCTGCCGATATACTGCACAAAATGCCCGCGTTCTTCGTTCCAGAAGTTGCTCCAGATGTCAGCGTAAATCGCCTGCCGCGTCTGGTCCCAGCGCGCAAACGGCGCCGGCAGCGAGCGCTTGTAAGCCAGACGGATCGCACGGTCCAGCGCTACCCAGCACATCAGCCGAGAATGCAGAAAGTGGTGCTGTTCACCGCGCATTTCCCAAATGCCGACATCTTTTTGATTCCAGATCTCGCACACTTGGTCGGTGACTTCCACCGTGTGTTGCCAGCCCTCGTGGGAGATCGCTTCACCGTATTTATTGACCAGGTAAACCGCATCCATCAGTTCGCCGTAGATGTCCAACTGGATCTGGTCGAACGCTTCATTGCCGATGCGTACCGGCTTTGCACCACCATGGCCGCTGAAGTGATCCAGCTCGGTTTCCGGCAGTTCCTGGCGGCCGTCGACGCCATACAGAATGTTGATTTTGGTCGGTTGGCCGCAGCAGTCGCTCACACGGCCCTTGAGCCAGCGCATGTAAGCATTGGCCTCTTCGGTGAAGCCCAGTCGCATAAAGGCGTAGACGGTGAAGGACGCATCGCGGATCCACGTGTAGCGGTAGTCCCAGTTGCGCTCGCCGCCCGGTGTTTCCGGCAGGCCGAAGGTGGCGGCGGCGATGATCGCGCCGTGTTTGCGCGAGGTTAAAAGCTTCAGCGCCAGGGCCGAGCGGTTGACCATTTCGCGCCAGCGCCCGCGGTAATTTGATTGGGCGATCCAGCCACGCCAGAACTTCAACGTGTGCGCCAGCGCCAGGTCGGTGCAGCCACCGTCGACACGCGGGTCGTCCTGGCCGCCGAGGACAAATTCGGCGCCTTCTTCCTGGTTCAGGGTGAAGTGGGTTACGGCGGCATTGTCTTCGATTTGCAGCGGGTGGCTGCCGGCCAAACGAATGCCGGGTTGCCCGTCTGCGGTAAAACACACATCGGCTTTGTCGGCGGCGGCGCGGGTTGGCGCGCGCGCATAGTCGTGGCGTACCGCGCAGCGCAGGTGAATGGTCGCCTTGCCGCTGACCACGCGGACCCTGCGGATCAGCAAGGGTAAGTCGTCGACCTCTTCGCTGATCACCAGCAGGTCGGTGATTTCGACCACGGCTTCATCGCTCAGCCAACGGGTCTGCAGCACATTGGTGTCGGGCAGGTAAATTTGCTCGCGACGGGCGTTGGGCAGGTCGGGCGTGAGTTGGAACACGCCGGCTTCGGGTGTGTCCAGCAGCGAGCAAAATACCGACGGGCTGTCGAATTCCGGCCAGCAGAAAAAGTCGATGCTGCCTTTGTCGTTGATCAGTGCCGCGCTGCGCATATCGCCAATAATGCCGTGGGCATCGATGGCGCTTTGCGGTTCGTTGTTGAAATCAACCATTGCCACGAAACTCCGGATAAAGGCTCATGCCGCCATCAATAAACAGGGTGCTGCCCACCACGTAATCAGACGCGTCGCTGGCCAGCCAGACCACCGCGTTGGCCACGTCTTCAACGTCGCCGACGCGGCCGTAAGGGATCAACTTGAGCAGCTCTTGTTCGGCCGCGCCTTCGGTGGCCGCACGGTTGATCGCCGTACGAATGGCCCCCGGCGCAATCCCGTTGATGCGGATGCGCTGTTCGCTGACTTCTTGCGCGAGGGTGCGCATCAACATCTCGACGCCGCCCTTGGAGGCCGCGTAATTCGCATGCCCGGCCCAAGGAATCAGTTGATGCACCGAACTCATGTGGATGATTTTGCCGGCGGCGCGTGACACGCCATCGCGCACGCCCTGGCGGTTGAAAATACGCACGGCGGCGCGAGCACACAGGAATTGGCCGGTGAGGTTGACGCCGATCACGGTGTTCCAGTCGTCGAGGCTCATGTCGACCAGGTTGGCGTCTTTCTGCATGCCGGAATTGGCTACCAGAATGTCCAGGTGGCCGAAGGCGTCGAGGGTTTGCGCGAACAGGCGCTCAACGTCAGCTTCTTTCGACACATCGCCACCGATGGCAATCGCCCGGCCGCCGTTGGCATTGATCTGCGCGGCGAGGGCTTCGGCCGGCGCCGCCTGCGAGTTGTAATTAAGCACCACTGCCGCACCGGCTTCGGCCAGTGCCTTGGCGGCACCTGCGCCGATGCCCGAACTGGCGCCAGTGACGATGGCTACTTGTTGCTCCAGCGAAAGATGCATTGCCTGCCCACCTTTTATCTGCAAGTTCAGTTAGCTGACTGGTGGGGCAGGGCACAAGTTCACCCTTAAACCGCCGGATAACGCCAGGAACCAAGCGATTGCTGCGGGCGCCATGCCTGAAAATGTTGGGCTGACCGGGCTTTTATAAGAAAAATCGCAGCGCCAGGTTCGGGGTTTTTTGTGGGCTTCCTACATACGTTCATGCCTGTTTGATGCCTGATCAGGAACCTATTCCGACGGCTGTGCCACACAAGGGGAAACCTGATTGACTTCGACTTTATGCTGGAGCGACAGGTTGACCATCAAGTACCCTTGCACTGGAGACACCTATGTCGGTATCGGCTCTCGATACACCTGTATCCGCCCCACCCACCCCTGATGCTACGCCAATAAACACCAAAGCCAACGCCAAGGCCAGTCATACGGCGCATGCCGCGCCGTCCTACACCAGCCAGAGTACCGTGAACGTTAATTTCCACTCGGCACATACTCATTCCAGGCCCGTGTTCGGCGACCACCAGCATCAGGCGCATCACCATGGCGCGCATAAACCCCCGTCTGCATTGCCGAACCTGGCGTTGCATCAAGGGTTTTTACAGCAACTCAAGGACTTGTTGGGGCAATGGTTCGGCGGGCACCCGCCACCGCATCACCCAGGTTCGAGTGGCCCGCCGGCAAGGCCCAACCCCAGTAAACCAGGCTCGGCGTTGCCTGGCCGGCCTGACCTGGAGTACGCGACGAAGAATAATGAAGAGTTGGCGAAGCAGTTGCTCCAGAACTTCAACGCCTTCAGAGACCCCAAGAACCCGCGCTATGTCAGCGTTGACAGTATTCACGCGATGGCCAGTAAAAGGCCGTCCGGTGATGCCGTGATGAATCAGAACATTCGCCTGGCGAAAGAGCTGTTGCGGCGCCCTGACCTGGTTGATGCCATCGACCGGGACCCCACGACAGGTGCGCTGGATGGCCTGATCGACAAGCAAAAACTGAGCATTATTCTTGAGGGCGATAACGCCTTCAAATACACCAGTGACAAGCAACTGGCCGACGAAATGCTTGAGCATTTCGACGCATTAAAAGGGCAGTTTGGCCGCGAACTTAGATTCAAAAGCCTGCAAAGGCTCGCAGCCCAACCGCTGACGGGTGACGCCGACAAGGATCATCTGACTCATCTGTCCCGCGAGGTCCTCACTCGCAGCGACCTGCTTGACCAGATGGACGATCTCGCGAGTCGCAAAGATGACGGTCGCATCAGCCTGGAAGCGCTTTACAGGCTTTCTCGCTGAATGATGCTCAGGTGCTGCGGCCGGTTCGCGGCACCTGATTGTTTTGTGTCAGGAACTGTTTAAGCCGATTGAACCACTACGTCATACGCGACGGTTGGCTGAGGCCGGTCGCTTTCAGACTCCGAGTGAGGCTAATAAATGAATTCAACCTCGTTTCAATCCAACCCCGGCGGTCCCGAACGTTTCAACGTTGCTCGTGAAGCCGACGCTTCGGCGCGAGGCGACGCAGCCTTGCACAATTCCCCGGCTGCGTCGGATGCGCATGCTGCTGAAGCCCGACGAATGAAAGCATTTGCCGGCCAGCGCAGATTCCAGGCACCGGTCGCCGATGATTTTGCCCGCGGCATGCTTGCCCAAAGGCCTGCTGGCAACGTCGACACAACGTCGTTGCGTCACCCCAACGGCGTGTGGGCAGCGCTGATGAGTGGCTTGACCGCCTTGCGTCGTGGCTAAAGGCTGTTTCTAAGCTGCGCCTCGGTTTTTTTTACATGCTGTCATTGGTCTTCAGCGGTTACCCGGAACTATTGCGTCCCGCTAACCACACATCGGTGGCTTGCCGCTCTGGAATCGACCGACGATTTGGGGTGCCTCGGTGGCTTTCAGGCAAACGCAGATCTGAAAAAGTGGGAGATGACGCATGAAAATTGAGGGTGCAATACCGCGTGGGCAGCCAATGATCATAAGCGCGCCAGAGGTTCGCCGGGCCTCAGCGCCGCCGGTTTTTCAGCCGCCCTGCGTTGAGCAATTTGCCCCGCGGGAAGTGCCGCCGCGCGCGTCCGCTGCAATGCGCGCAACCTTGTCGTCGCTGCGCTACCAGACCTTACAGAACGCGCCGGTTGCTCGCGCGAACACAACCCCGCCAGGACCGAACTCTACCGATAGCCAATTGGCGAGCGAGCTGGAGAAAAACTTTGGCGAGCTACACGCGTTTATCAAGGAGGGCCGCGTGACGCAATCGTCTTTGCGGCAAATCGCAGCGCAAGCGCTGCGGGGGGAATAATGTGCGCGACCGTATGATTTTGGTGGTCAGGGAAATTCTCAGTCGCCCGTTGCTGAACGACGCGATCATCGACGCCGACGGCTATATTACCCGCGACAGCCTGAATATTGCGGCCTTGGCTTTGCGGGGCAACAGCTCCCCCGCAGCCTTCAGTCAGGATCCTTTTCATGGTCAGGGCAACGCCGAGGTGGTGCAGGCACTGCAAGGCTATTTCAAGCAATTGAGGGATAAACCCAAGGACCGCACAGTTTTTTTTGAAGCGCTTGAATACGTCGACATCGCACTGCTCAAAGCCGTGATGAATGACCCCGATGACATTGACTCTTCAGGGGGGCCGGTGCTGGAGCCCACCACTGGGCTGCCCAGGAAGAAGTACAGCGAACACTGCGTTTACACCGCAAGAAACATCATCGAGCGCCCGGGTTTATTGCGCTCCCTGGAGCGTGCCAACACCCTGCGTTTATTTGGTCGCCCCAAGCACGGCGGGTGGCTGTGCAACCGAAGCCTGGCGCGCTGGCTGGAGCAGCACGCGGCGCACAAGGCCAGGTAACGTCCCGGCCTTGTACGGCAGTGGTGCTACACCTTGAGAATTTTGCCGCTGATGGCCACACCGGCCAACATGACCGCGACCAGCACAAAGGCGATGCTCAAACTGCTGCCATGCGCGATGAAGCCGATGACCGCAGGGCCGGCGAGAATACCGGCATAACCCAAGGTGGTGATGGCCGGCACCGCGATATGTTCCGGCATGACCGTTTGCTTGCCGACGGCGCTGTACAGCACCGGCACGATATTTGAGCAACCCGCGCCCACCAAGGCGTAGCCCAGCAGCGCAGTTTCCCAGGCTGGCACCAGCGTTGCGAGCAACATGCCGGCGGTGGCCAGCGTGCCGCCGATCACGATCACGCGGGTGGCGCCAAGGCGGCGGACAATCGTGTCACCGGTCAGGCGCCCGGCGGTCATGGTCAAGGCAAACGCGGCGTAGCCAAGGCCGGCGTAAGCCTCGTCCAGACCGCGCTCGGCGCTGAGGAACACCGCGCTCCAATCCAGCACGGCACCTTCCGCCAAAAATACAATGAAACACAGGCAGCCGATAAACAGGACCACACCGTGCGGAACGGCAAACGCGGGGCCTGAGCTTTCACTGCCGTAGGGCAGCAGGTGAGGGCCAGCTTTGAGCAGCGCCACCACCATGATCACGATGACTACCAGCGTCGCCTGCAACGGCGACAGGCCCAGCCCCAGCAACCCGGCAACCCCGGCCGCGCCGACAATACCGCCCAGGCTGAATAAACCATGGAAGCCCGACATCATGGTTTTGCCACTGGCGCGCTCCACAATCACCGCTTGCAGGTTGACGGTTGAATCCACGGTGCCCAAGCCCGCGCCAAACAGAAACAGCCCGGCGATCAGCAATGGAATCGAACTGACCGTGGCGAGCATCGGCAGCGCCAGGCAAATCATGATCGTGCCGGCCGTCAATACACGACGGCAGCCGTAGCGGGATGCCAGTGCGCCTGCCACCGGCATCGCAATGATCGAACCCACGCCCAGGCACAGCAGCAACAGGCCCAGCGTGCCCTCATTGAGTTGCGCACGCGCTTTGGCGTAAGGCACCAGCGGCGCCCAGGCGGCGATGCCGAAGCCTGCGATAAAAAACGCGATACGCGTCGACATTTGTTCCAGCCGCCCGGGAACCACGGGCGCTGGAGTGGGGATGGCAGTCATGAAAAATCCTTGGTTTTGCGTTCTAAGAACGATGTCCGGGGCGACATCCTTGCATATCAGGCCGTGCCGAGCGAGTGGGGTTGCCCAGGGTTGATGCGCCCAGCGCAGGTCACACGCCTTATTTTTATGCGCGTGCAACCGCTGGACGGCGATTCGCTGGTTTAACCCAACGGCCTACACAAACTCCACTTGCGCCGGTTGCCGCTTCATCAGCACCTCGCCATGGCGGATCGAGTACAGCGCCGAGCCCTGGCTGCGGATCACTTCGTAGTCGCTGTTTGCCGACAGGATCAACAGGTTGGCGGGGCGACCGGGCTCCAGGCCGTAACGGTCACCCAGCGCCATGGCCTTGGCGCTGTTGTCGGTGACCAGGTCCAGGGCGTTTTGCAGGTTGCGGTAGCCGAGCATATGGCAGATGTGCAAACCGGCCTCCAGCACCCGCAGGATGTTGCCGTTGCCCAACGGGTACCACGGGTCAACGATCGAGTCCTGGCCGAAGCACACGTTCATGCCGGCTTCGAGCAGTTCGTTGACGCGGGTCACACCTCGGCGTTTCGGGAAGTTGTCGAAGCGGCCTTGCAAGTGGATGCTTTCGGTGGGGCAGGAGACGAAGCTGATGCCCGAGTGCCCCAGCAGTCGAAACAGCTTGGCGCAATAGGCATTGTCGTAAGAGCCCATGGCCGTGGTGTGGCTGGCGGTAACGCGTGCGCCCATGTCGCGGCTGCGCGCTTCTTCGGCGAGCACTTCGAGAAAGCGCGAGTGCGGGTCATCGGTTTCGTCGCAGTGCACGTCCACCAGGCAACCGCTGCGCTCGGCCAGGTCCATGAGGAACTTCACCGAACTCACGCCTTGGTCGCGCGTGTATTCAAAGTGCGGGATACCGCCGACCACGTCGGCGCCCAGGCGAATGGCTTCTTCCATCAACTCACGGCCATTGCGGTAGGACTCGATGCCCTCTTGCGGGAACGCAACGATTTGCAGATCGATCAGGTGCGTACTTTCCTCACGCACTTCGAGCATGGCTTTTAATGCCGTCAGGTCGGGGTCGGTGACGTCGACGTGGGTGCGCACATGCTGGATGCCATGCGCGGCCAAGGCCTGGATGGTTTTTTTGGCTCGCGTTTTGGTGTCTTGCTGGGTGATGGTGGCTTTGCGCTCGCCCCAGCACTCGATGCCTTCGAACAGCGTGCCGCTCATGTTCCAGCGCGGTTCGCCAGCGGTCAGCGTGGCGTCGAGGTGAATATGCGGCTCGACGAAGGGCGGTATCACCAGGTTGCCGGCGGCGTCCAGGTCGTCTGGCGTCAACGTGCGCGCGGCCGTGTGTGGCGTAATGCTGGCTATCCGGCCGTGTTCCAGGTGCAAATCATGCAGGCCTTCACGGTTGCGCAGGCGGGCGTTGATGATATGCATGGGCAAGTTCCTCTTGGCTAAAAACAATCAGGCAGTCAGTCGCCAGATGATCAGGGCTGTTGCGGTGCAGGGCCAGGCTCTGGGCGGCGGCCACAAGGTTAGCATTCTGGTGAAACCGGCCTTTCAGATTCTGCATCGAGTTCGCGCGATGGCTTGAACTCGCCTGGTTCGTCGCTCAATACCCTTCACGCCGAGGCGTCAGCCAGCGGTGAGCGCACGCGCAATACCGAGGTCAGCGCGATGTAGCTCAGCGCTGCGGCAACAATCCCCACCAGGGGCGCCACCCACGGCGAGTGGAATGCCAACACCGTACCCACCGCATAGGCACTCAGCCCGGGCCAATTGAAGGCAGGCAGGCGTGTATCGGCAAGGCGCGGATATTGGCCGCGATAGCGGTAGAAGAAGTCCGCCATGATGACCCCGCCAATCGGCGGGATCACCGTGCCCAGCAGAATCAGGTAAGGCACAAGCATGTCGTACATGCCGAGCAGCGCCAACCCCGTGCCGATGAGCGCACCGGCGAGGGTTACGGTTTTGCGGCGCCGGGTGCGCAGCAAATTGCAACCCGCGACGGCGAAGTTGTAAATGGTGTTGTCCTGAGTGCTCCAGATATTCAGCAGCAGCATGGCCATCGCCGCCATGGCGAAGCCCTGCAGCAGCAACACCTCAACCACATCCGGCTGTTGATAGACGATGGCGCCATAGGCGCCGATCATTACCATCAAACCGTTGCCGATAAAAAAACCGATCAAGCTGGCGAGGACTGCGACCTTGGCCGAGCGCGAAAACCGCGTCCAGTTGGTGGCTTGGGTCGCGCCGCTGACAAAGGTGCCGAATACCAGGGTGATAGCGGTGGATAAGTCCAACTCGCCGGTAGGGACCACGGCCAGCAGGCCATCCAGAACGCCGAATTTTACCGTGGCGACCCACATCGACAGAAACAGCAGAATACCCATCGCCGGCACCGCTATATAAGAGAGTATTTCGAGCCCGCGATAGCCGACGTAGGCCGTGGCGCAGAACACCATGCCGAACAGCACCATCAAGCCGAGCACGCTGCTTTGGCTCAACTCGAAATACTTGCCCAGCACCACGGCTGCGGTGGCGGTGCCCCAGGCGTACCAGCCGATTTGGGTGAAACCGAGGATCAGGTCGCTGAGTTTGCTGCCGACTTCGCCGAAGCAGAAACGCCCCATCAACACCGAGTTCAAGCCGCTTTTGAAGGCGATGTAACCCAAGCCTGCGGCGTACAGGCCCAGCAACAGGTTACCCAAGGCCACGACGCCCAGCATCTCGGTGAAACTGAAGGCCACCCCCAGCTTGCCGCCGGCAAACATGGTCGCGGTGAAAAACGTAAACCCCAACAGCACCATGGCGGTGGACGCCAGGCCCTTGCGCGCATGCATCGGCACCTCGCTGAGGGGGTAATCGTTGCCCGGTTCTTGCTGCGTCATGTGCCTTGCTCCCTGAATGACTGACGCAGGCCTGTTGCACCGCGCGTGCCACATCAGTCGCACGGCGCAATGTGCAGCGTACGGATGGCCAAACAGGGGAGATTCGCAGTGATGGGTGTGCTGTGTGCCCGGTCGGGCACGAAAGCGGTGCAGCGGTGAGACACATTGGATCAGTCTGTGGGAGGCGCCACTGCATGTTTGGTGTAGCGCTGTCGCGCAGCAAACGGGCTTGGGGTGTTCTTCAGGTTGGGTATATATCCGGTATTTGGGTGATGGCTTGTATCGGTTTCGCTGTTACAGCGAGTCACTTTTGAAAGGGCCGGGAGCTTAACGGGGCGCTTCTCAGATCAAAAGCAACAGCACGGCGGCCTGAAAGCCGACCTGAGTGGTTGAAGCAGATCAAGGGCGCTTTTTGTGGGAGCGGGCTTGCTCGCGATTGCGGTGAGTCAGATAAGTATTTTTCAACTGACAGATCAGAATCGCGAGCAAGCCCGCTCTCACATTTTTGACCGCGTTCGGTTTGGCAGAGTGGGTCGGCTTTCAGGGCGCCGGTTTAGCCCCGTTGTTATCGGAGCGAGGTGGGCTATTCGCCGCGATAGATGCAGCCGCTGGTGCAGGTCTCATGGATGCGAATCGCGCTGAGTTCCGGCAGCAGCGGTTTCAGCTCATTCCAGATCCACTTGGCCAGCACTTCGCTGGTCGGGTTTTCCAGGCCAGGAATGTCATTCAGGTAGTTGTGGTCGAGGCGTTCATAGAGCGGCTTGAAAATCGCCTTGATCTCCGAGAAGTCGCGAATCCAGCCGGTATGCGGGTCCACGTCGCCGCTCAGGTGAATCGCCACCTTGAACGAATGCCCATGCAGGCGCCCGCACTTATGGCCTTCCGGCACGTGGGGCAGGCGGTGGGCGGATTCGAAGGTAAACTCTTTGAAGATTTCCACAGTGTTTTCAGCTCGGTCAGGTGTCTGGCAGTCGGCAAGTTTAACAGCTTGATCCGTCACCGCGCATACCGCTGGGTTAAAGCGCTTGCAAGCGCTCGCCCAACGCGCCGTTATCGGCCAGTTGCAGGAATTCATCGCCCAGCCGCTGGCTCTCGCTCATCGCGGTTTGCCAGTACTTGTTGCGGCTCACATCGTCACCCAGGAAGCGCTTGAAGTCGCTGCGGTCCGGCAATTTGCCATGCGGCAGGCGCGCGAGGTAGTCCCTCGACGGTGCGAGCAATAACACATCCTGCAAGCCCTGTGGATGGCTGCGGCGCCACGGCAAGCCCTTGTCGAACCAGCCGGGGATAACCCGGTCAGTGAAGTGCGGGTACAGCACAATGTCGTCGCCGTGGTAGGGCAGGTCGAGGTGATAGTCCAGCAGGCCGCCGTCGCGGTAGGTGCCTTGGCCGGCGCCGGGCAGGTCGCGCACACCTTGCATCACCAACGGGATCGAGCCGGACGCCAACAGCGCCTGGCGCAGGTTACCGAGCTCCAGGTTCAGAAAGCGCGACGGGAAATCCGTCAGCGGATGCACCGGCGGCGCTTGGCGTGGGTCGTGGATGATCAGCCGTTCAAAGTGCCGCGACAGGCGTGCGCGGCCGCGCAGGTTATCGGCGATCACTGACGACAAGCCCAAGCCGAGGCGCCCGCGATGGTCATCGGCGAGCAGGCCGTGGCTTTTGACCACCAGGATGTTCAAGCGATAGTCGGGGTTGTCCAACACCCGCGCATCGCGACCGGCCAACAGGTCATCGAGCATGCGCTGACAACTGCGGCTGACCTCAGCCATGCTCACGCCCTTGGCGAAACGCTGTTCGTTGTACAGGCGGCCGAGGTCGAGCAGGCCTTGCACCGGGTCGGGCAAGCAGGCACTGGCGAACCGCCAGGAGCCGATGGAAGCGCCGATCAGCGCGCGTTCGCGTGGCGCGCGCGGCAGCCAGTCGCCGAACAGCGCGAGGTCCAGACCCTGGATGCCCAGCGCCTTGGGGCCACCGGCCGCGCCGGGCAAGGTACCGACATCCGCAGGCGCCAGGCCCTGTTCGCGAATACGTGCAAAGGCGCGTTTGCCGGCCTTGAGGGTCAGGGCGGGAAACTTGATGTGAATGGCTGTCATACCGGTCTCTTTTGAAGCGAGCGGGGCATTATAGGAAAACTCGCACACGCATAGGTAAAGATGGCTCTATGAAATTGCCATGGTGGCAATTCAGTTTCAGTTAAGTTGCAGCGAGTACGGTGGCCTGCGTAGGAAAAACATCCTGAAACGGAGACTTACCATGAAGCGCCTCACAGCGCTGGTCGCCGCCTGTATCATCGCGTCCACGGCGGCACTGGCCCAAGCAGTGGACCCCGACACACCACTGAAATTGCCTGGCACTGTTACAATTGTCGCCTTCGATCAGCTGGAAGCTACAGCCCTGGCGCTGCATCCAGGTTCAACCCTGCTCGACACCGACTTGGACGAGGCCTATGGCAAGTACGTCTATCAAGTCGAACTCGAAGACGCGCATGGCATCGAGTGGGACGTCGAATTGGACGCGCTGTCCGGGCACGTTCTCAAGAATCATCAGGATACGTAATGAAGGTATTTCGACGCGCCGGCGGTTTGATGGTGCTGGCGCTCCTGGCTTTTTGCTCAAGCCTGGCCGCCCGCGACCTTAATCAGGATGAAGCTTTGGCGCTACGCCAGCAGGGGCTGATCCTGCCGCTGGAGGAATTGTTGCAGCAAGCCATGGCGCGGCATCCTGGCTCGCGGTTGCTGGAAGCCGAGCTTGAAAAAAAACACGGCCACTACGCTTATGAAGTAGAGCTGGTGACCCCTGCAGGCGTGGTGCGCGAGATCAAGCTGGATGCAACCACCGGTGCGTTGCTCAAAGATAAGGAAGATGACTGATGCGCCTGCTCTTGGTGGAAGACAACGTTCCGCTGGCCGATGAAGTGCTGGCTGGCCTGCAGCGTCAAGGCTATGCCGTCGACTGGCTGGCCGATGGGCGTGATGCCGTGTATCAGGGCCGCAGCGAACCCTATGACCTGATCATCCTTGACCTTGGCCTGCCCGGTTTGCCCGGGCTTGAGGTGCTGGCGCAATGGCGCGCCGCGGGCCTGGCTACGCCGGTGCTGGTACTCACGGCGCGCGACTCGTGGGCCGAGCGTATCGAAGGGCTCAAGGCCGGTGCGGATGACTACCTGAGCAAACCGTTCCACCCCGAAGAACTGCACCTGCGCATCCAGGCCCTGTTGCGCCGCTCCCACGGCCACGCCAACCAGCCCACCCTGCAAGCCGCCGGCCTGCACCTGGATGAAGGGCGCCAGTGCGTGTTGCGCGATGGCGACGAGATTCAGTTGACCGCCGCCGAATTCCGCCTGCTGCGCTATTTCATGTTGCACCCGGAGCAAATCCTTTCGAAAAGCCACTTGGCCGAGCATCTGTATGACGGCGAGACCGAGCGCGACTCCAATGTGCTGGAAGTTCACGTCAACCACCTGCGCCGCAAGTTGGGCCGCAGTGTGATTGAAACCCGGCGCGGCCAGGGTTACCGGTTTGGCGCCAGCCCTGCATGAGGTCCATTCAGCGGCGCTTGAGCCTCGGTTTGATCAGCGTGATGGTGATCGTCGGCGTGGTGTTGGCGCAAACCAGTCTGTGGTTGTTCGAGGCCGGTTTGCAGCGCTACCTGGAAGCCGGGTTGCGCAACGACAGCGAGAACCTGCTGGTGGCGCTGGTGCGCGGGCCGAACGGCGTGCAGCTGGACGAACATCGTTTGTCGCCGGCCTACCAGCGGCCGTTTTCGGGGCACTATTTTCGTATCGACTTTAGCGACACGCATTGGCGCTCCCGTTCGTTATGGGACCAGGAACTGCCGCGCTTGCCCGAGGCCGGGCTAAAGGGCAACTTGCAGTTGGGGCCGGAAGGCCAGCAACTGCTGGTCCTTCGTTCGGACTACAAGCGCTTCGGCCAATTGATTTCCATCAGCGTGGCTCAGGACTACACGCCGGTGCGGGAAAGCTTTCGCCTGATGCGCCAGATTGGTCTGGTGCTGGGCCTTGCGGCGTTGCTGCTGGTGCTGATTTTGCAGCGGGTCACCGTGCGCCGCGCCTTGCGCCCACTCGAAACCGCGCGCGAGCAGATCGCCCAACTGCAACAGGGCCAGCGCTCGCAACTCGACACCCAAGTGCCGCTGGAGCTGGAACCGCTGGTGGCGCAGATCAACCATCTGTTGGCCCACACCGAAGACAGCCTCAAGCGTTCGCGCAACGCGTTGGGCAACTTGGGCCACGCCTTGAAAACGCCATTGGCCGTGCTGTTGAGCGTGGCCTCCAACGAACAGTTGAAGGCCCATCCGGAATTGGCCAGGTTGTTGCGTGAACAGCTTGATCACGTGCAGCAGCGGTTGAATCGCGAACTCAACCGTGCGCGCCTTGCGGGTGAAACGCTGCCGGGTGCGTTGTTTGACTGTGAAAAAGAACTGCCGGGCTTGTTGGCCACGCTGAGCATGATCCACGGTGAACACCTGGACTTGAGTTACCACGTCACGCCTGGGTTGCAATTGCCTTGGGATCGCGAGGACCTGCTGGAGTTGCTGGGTAATCTGCTGGACAACGCCTGCAAATGGGCGGACGCCGAGATACGCTTGAGCATTCGTGACACGGCGCACAGCTACGTGTTGGTGGTCGAAGATGATGGGCCGGGGATTCCGCACATCCAGCGCGACCAAGTGTTCAGCCGTGGCACGCGTTTGGATGAACAGATTGACGGCCATGGCTTGGGGCTCGGGATCGTGCGCGACATCGTCGAGGTGTGGGGTGGGGTGTTGCAGTTGCAGGAGAGTGAGCTGGGTGGCTTGAAGGTGTTGGTCGAACTGCCCAAACGGCAGGCCTGACTGGGCTTTTCTGTGGGAGCGGGCTTGCTCGCGATGGTATCAACCCGGTGCACCTGATGGTCCGAGGTGCCTGCATCGCGAGCAAGCCCGCTTGTATGGTTAGACTTGTAGGGGTGGTGGGACTAAAAGCCAGCATCTGACTCTAGCCAGTACAGACCGTGGGAGACTTCGCCCCACCCCTTCACCCAAAACGCCGA
>NZ_JBLZPT010000031.1:0-48034 GCF_049199985.1 Pseudomonas kitaguniensis | reverse complement strand
CTGGTGGTTATCAACAACATAGTTTGACACAGCCCCTCCCGTAAATCGGGGTCTGTAGGATGATTCGGGGTAAAGGCAACAACAACATAGATTGACACAGATGGGTCGCACTTCAAATACGGGGCTCGATTGGTAACAACATAGATTGACACTACATCGAGAGCGTTCATTCAGGCCGAAATATTATGTGAGCGCGACCGGTAACTCACCTGTGCGGAAATAGTCTTTTTTCAGCACAGGCTCAGTGCGATGTCTAAATGCGTGCGCAACCTTCGACCGGTCCCCATCAGCACATAAACTGTGTTTTTTGTTCGAAATAAGCAGTCATGGGTGAAGGAAGCACCCAGCGTTGTTCGGACCCAATCACCAGGCAGGAAGCGGCCTTTACTGTCTTGGATAACGGTCAAAGCGTAAACGAGAGCAGGTATTAGCTGTCTATCCGTAATGGCTTTTCGCTGACGTAGTGTAATGTCGAGATCCAATATTGCCCAATCAGCAACAAGACAATAGGCACTGGAAGGAAAATGCAGACTGGCGAGGTCCACAGCATCTGAGGTGGTAAGTTGGCAACCATCTATTTTCTCACCCGCAGAAAGCACTGAAACATAATCTGCCAAATTCATTTGTACCTCCTGCCGATCAAAAAAACCGATTCGAACGAGAAGCATCATTCAGCTTAGCTCCTAGCGGATCACCAGGTTCCGATGCCGACGGATAGCAGCAGGGTGATCTCATGGCTGTTCCGTCTTCTCCCTTCATCTCACTGAACGGGATGATTTCTATCGAGCTGTCACCGGATAAAGTGGTTTGCGCCAGTACCCAGCTATGCCATTGCCGCGCGTGATCCCTACCTAGCGGTAGGTGCCAATGTGGGTGAAACCTAGTGCTTCATGGATGCCCGTGCATGCCGTATTCGGCAAGGCGACGCCGGTATTAGGCGCATGAAATCCATGTTACTCAAGGAGCGGTAGAAGCCGTTTGGCTGCGACTGAATCAAAATGACATGCCCTCAGACACTTGAATCAGCATTTCTTCGACTAGATGTGTGCCAAAGGTTGTAGTGACCATCGCCGATGGGCTTTCTCCCAAAAAACGGGCTTTGGGTTTGGAAAGCCATTGTTTGGCCTTCCCTTTGTCACCGAAGATCACCTCGGCCATGGCGGTAATATGTGCAAACCGGAACAGGCGATCGCTCTCATGCAAAGTTAAAAGCTGATTGGCTGACAGTTTTGTTTTGAGCGTTTTGGGTTGAATGATTCTGTCGCGTTCTTCGTCGCTGAGGGTTCCATCATCACAAAGCATTTTGATCAGGCTGACCGAGAAGCCAGCTACTATCATGTCGTGAATGTCCAGATCCGAAGCATTGACAGCGATATGAAGAAGCGTCTCCAGCCGCATGCGGTAAGCATGATAGGCATCCTGACGCAGGACGCCTGCAAACATGGGCCGCACTGATGTTGCGTTGCGCACGGGCGTCAGGACTAATGTGCCATTCAATACCGTTAGCTCCAGGTCGTCCCCAACACCTAACCTCATTTGGTCAAGCAACTCTTGAGGCAGATCAATGATGATGTCGCCAGTACCGTCCTCAGTTTTCTGGCATTTGACTATCCAGCGCTCAGTTTCACTCATGATCGTCCGGCCCTCATCCGCCATCAGAGAATGACACACATCATTATGCTTGGGCCCAGAGCTGACCAAAGGAACGCGCAATCCGCTGGTAGACAGGCACTGCCGCTGCTCGAACGCCGGCTAGCGAGTGAAACAGCAAAAAATGTGGCAATGGCTATACCTGCCTTTCCACCTTCACATGGTTAAGAGCCTGAGCGTGATCAGGTAACTACACGAAAAGGATATGACATGCACCCTGATGAGCTTTATGTTTCCGTCGACGTCGAGACTTCTGGGCCTATACCCGGCGAATACAGCCTGCTTTCCATTGGAGCTTGTCTTGTAGCCCAACCTGAAACGTCCATCTATCTTGAACTGCGGCCTGACAGTCCGAAACACGACCCCGAAGCGCTCGCAGTATCGGGGCTGAGTCTGGAGAAGCTGGAGAGCGAGGGCCTCGCTCCGCAACAGGCGATGCTGACATTTGATCAGTGGCTGAAATCGTCCTGCCAAACGGGGCAAAAAGTCATTTTCGTAGGACTCAATGCACCGTTTGACTGGTCATTCGTCAATTACTACTTCCACAAATACCTGGAAACCAACCCCTTTGGTTTTACAGCTATCGACATGAAGGCCTACTTCATGGGAGCTGTAGGGTGCAGCTGGCAGGAAACAAAATCATCCAAGATGACCGCTGCGCTGAAGCCACTCAGCGAACCGAACCATAACGCATTGGATGATGCCCGCTTTCAGGCAGAGCTCTTCGCACTAATGCTAGCGGGTAAAGGTAAACGCTGACCTGCGTTCCACCGCACGGACTTGAAGCTCATCTGACCCAGGTTGCCTCAACATATCTGCCGTCCCTGAACGACCACGCCTTGATACCTTCTGGTTTTTCGGACTTGCCGACAATAATGGCTATTGGGTGCGGCAGATCCTGCGTGTAACGTGCAGCAAATTTGGAGAAGCTTCCGATGTCTGCTGGAGAGATCACCGGAACGGATTGGGGGTGCGTATGCCAATAGCCCACCAGACGTAACCCTTGTTCGTTGGCAGCCTGGATTTCCTGACGGCACCGCTCCGCATCCAACTCTAGCCAAGACCAGCCTGACCGATCGGCGCGATGAGGCAACGTGGCCAAGGCCAGCAGCAACCCTTTCGGATCAACCGGGTTGACGAATAACTGTCCCCCTCGCTCCACGCCAAAAAGGCCCTGCCGATGGCTATCCAAGATGTCCGCGACAGCTTGGGACACCAACAGCTCGGAATTCACCTTCGGCCATCGCCAGCGCCATGCGATATCCGTCATACCGTTTCGTCCTTATCTTCCGGCCATCCGCGCTCGAGTAGGATCTGCTGCGCCCCCTCTGGCAGCTTGGGCCCATGGTATTGGCCTCCTAGGCTCAGCACATCTTCAGGTCTGTAAATGCTGCTGACCCAAGATGCAGTGGCGATGTTGCCGGTCAATGCGCGTACGGCCGTGTGCGACACCATGGAGGCGATATTGGTCATTCCCAGCGAGCCGCCTGGGATAAAGCTCTCGCCACACGCGGGCAGTGGAACAACACCGCCTCCCGGCCACTCTGTAAATCTATGCAGAAAATCGCCGACGTCCGTGAACAACTGACGGCCATCAAAGGTGCCGGCTGGTGCGAATAGAGCATGGCCTACCTGTGTATACGGTTCGCTCCAGGCTTGTAAAAGCCCCCAAGGAGCGCCGCTTGATTTGGCTCGCCATACAGTGACCTCCGACTGCCAGTCTGCTGTCGTGATCACCACCAGATCTGCGTTATCAAACACTTCTGGTTTGCTGCTCATCACCACTTCGGCAAAAGTCGCATAAGCGGTACATTCTGTCGTCGGAAGATCTAACAGAATCTTGTCCCTCAACGCTAAGGCTTTCGGTCTCCCTAGGCTATCCGCTCCCAGTACGTGCCTCCCCAGATTGGCTGACACCAAAGTGTCAGGATCGATGAGGGTTAGGTGGCCGACACCGGATCGTGCCAATTGTATTGCCACCGCACTGCCTAATGAGCCAACGCCAACAAAAACGACTCGAGCATTTTCAAGGTGCTGTGCAGTGCCACTTATATCGCGGGACAGAATGGACGCTCGATCAAGCACGTCCAGGGCAGTTGCTCGGACGAGCGCCGGAGGATGTGCATTTGCGATAGCTGGCCGACGGCGCGCTGTACGCAAGCCAAACTTTGCCCCCCGCTCCTGCTGTACGCCGAGCGACCGAACATTGAGGCAATATGTTGGAGCATCTGCCCCTCCTGGAAGCTCCAGAACAATCCATCGACTCGGCAACGTTCCATGCAGCTCAAACCATGCCAGCAATTGCTCGGCATCGTCTGGTTGAAGGTGTGGCGTGAGCCACAGCAATAAATCTTCGGGATCCGGGGTGCGTATGTCCGGATAAGTCTGAAGCTTGACGTAAAAACCGGGAGTTTCGGCCGCGCGAATGACAGCGGAGCGCCCGACAACCCGTCGGTAATGCCCTTTGAGTGCAGCTACGTTCGATGCTAACCAAACCGTTTCCTGACCGGATGGCACAGCTCGGCGCGGATCGCTGAGCGCAAACAACTGCGAGGCAGTCTGAGGTCGATCCAACAGTAAGAGGTTCTGAAATGACTGACCATGCTGAAACGACCAGTAGGTAGTGATCTCATTCTGAAATTCGATATCGCGCGTTGCCTTGCTTGATCCCATCTTGGACAACGAAACGATCTGGGCCAAGCGAGCAAGGCTGTCCTCTACCACGACCTCCGGGGAGCCCATGATGGGGCGTTCCTGAAAGCCATGAAGGCAAAGCCCCGACTTGGTGGCATGCGGCCAAACCAGCCATGGAGAGGGTTCGACGTTTAGGCGCAAGAGCCCACGGGGAAAGTTGGAGGGGAAACCAATACGCAGTCGCCGCTCCTGCCCCGTGTAATCGATGGGCAAGGGGAAGTGAAAGCACGCCGCTTCGTCAGCCCGCATGGGTGCGGGCTGGAGCAATGCATCGGCAGCATCCTGACCTAGGGTGTTTCGCAGTGCGGCGATTCCGCGCTGCAATGGCGTCTTAATAGGATCAGCCAAGGCGTCCAACTGGCTTTACGCTCGACTGAGAGGTTCCGCCACCGCTGGCCCCTCCGAAGAGCGAACCCATCGAAGCAGAGTTTCGAGTAGTGCCATCCGGTCGGCCGGGCATCGTCCAATTCGCAGGGATTTCATTGTTCACTGCCGTGATGAATGCCGGTGCTATACCGAAATTCTTTTTCACTGCCTCGGCAAAGGAATCATTGGATTCAAAACTTTCCAAACCTAATGACACAGACGCACTGGCGTCCGCATGCCACTTGGCGAATGCCTGACGATAGCCTTGCCCCTCGCCCGGTCGATTCCACTTCTCTGCAAAGTTTTCGCCGTTATCGGCAGGGTTGCAGACATAGCAGTCGCTACCTCTATGCGCGATGTGCTGCGGCATTCTGCGAACGATTTCCAAAATTGCATCGAGCGGTGCCAGAGGCTTCGACTGCGACTCCTTTACGACATCCAGGTATGCGTGCGTAGCTAGGGTGGTGATGACCGCAGATATCGGGCGAGTATCAGCGCTCCTTGTCTTGATGGCCCATTCATCGCGATGCCGCTTGAGCAGCTTAATGGTCGCACGCAGGGGATCTTGATCGATGTAATCCTGATAATGCGGCAAAGGATCTTGTGTCGCGGCATCAAGCATCCGCTGGCTTTTGGCAACCACCAAGCTTTCCAAAGAGATTTCCTGGGCAGAAGCAACCTGCAACCAATTCGAGTAAGGGATAGGGCTGCTTGCTTTCCACCCTGTGACCCGATCCGGAACCTCCAGCTTACCCTCGCCGTTTGCTTCGCCATTTCCGTTGATCGCGCGGGCAGGCGTGACATCAATGTGGAAACCTGGATTTTCGTCGGCATAAACGATCCGGATGCCACGACGTAATTGCTTAACTTCTTCCTGAACGCGGGAGCCTTCCCCAAAACGCTGCTCAATCGCTTCTAGAACTTCCTTCGCACCAGCGCCTTGAGCATGAGGGAGCCAGATAATCGCGTCCGCATCAATGGTGTCCAGATCCGCAGGCGCGCCGGGGATTGGCTTGATGGTCGTTTTCAGCCGCATCGAGCCTTGCACAAAGATATGGGCCTCAGCGAGCAGCGGGTTGTCGGAAGCCGAGAGGATTTTTTCCAGTTGGGAGTAGCGGTCATTAATTTTTTCGTACTGCGCTTCCGACAGCGAGATTTCCCGCGCAGCGCGAAGCAGAAAATATTCCCAACTGCTGCGCTTGGTCTGTTCGTTGCTCAACAGCATTTACCTAGCCTCCTGGGCCACCGAGCCCAATTGCAGTGTTTGCGTAAACCGATCTTGGTTTTCTTTGTCCCGATCGAAGATCAGGTACGTATGTTGATGCTGCGTTGTGAGCAACGCGCCAAACTCGATGGCCAATGCCGCAGGAATAGCGGCGAAGACGTGAATAGGGTCAGGAGTCGAAGCTTCAAGCTGGCTCAGTCGTATTTGAAGTGCGTCACGAAAGGCATGAATCACCCGACGGTTTTGTACCATCGCATAGCTTGGCTCTGGGATCGACAGCTCTGCAATACGTGCACCGGGTAGAGCGTCGGTCACGTCGCGAACTGGAACTTGCGCAGAAATGGAGAGCACCAACGCCAGTGGACCATCGCCGTTGGGTGGAGGCGTAAACAGAAAACTGGGCGGCTCAGCAGACTGATCGGGCCAGCGCAAAAGATGCTCGCGGTGAAAAGAGAAGATTAAGCGTTTGGAACGATCGCCGATGCTCTGGCCCAACATCATCAAAGCTGGGATATCGGCCAAGCCTACTACTGCTAGCGCGGGCGAGTCGCCATAGGTGCCGCCGCGACGCTTGAGTTGCTGCTCCAGCTCATACTGGATGCTGTCTTTGACGTTCTGCCAATAGGTAGTGTCGCGGCCGCGTGGTCCGGGCGCAGGGAAAGTGATTTTGATGCCTTGATCGAAGGCGGTTAATCCCTCGGCGGACATCGCAGTCAACAGATCGCGAACGGGAATATCGTTGATCGTCTGGAAATGCTGACTCTGGACAATGAGAGGAATCGCTCTGCCACCATCAGGGGTCGTTGCGGCGATTCGGATGCGCTCTAGGTATGCTTGGTGTAAACCACTCAAATCATTTTCAGGATAACCGTCTGCGTCACGATCAATTTTGTCATGACAGCCTGGGCACAGGAGCATCAGGTTAGCAGTATCGTTCGTGTGCGCCTCAGCATCATGATCCGCGCGTCCCCGAGGGCCTTTGGGACTGGCGGGCAGGATATGCGCCACTTCGCCCCATTTCATTGGCTTGCCGGCACGATAATCGAACGTCAGATCCGTGCCGCACAGTTCACAATGACCAGCGGTCTGTGTCCATACGATCCGCTTCGTCTCATCATTTGTGTTGAAACGCCCGCTTGCGGGTTTAGCGTCTTCTTGTTCTGCCATTCCGACCGACCCCAGAGAAACATCCATGATTGAAAATGATGATGGCAAGATAAAATCATATTAAGGTCATTCGCCTCGATTTCAAGAGTGATCTGAGGGTGACGAATGCTGAGTCGGCTTTGAGCAGGATGCTGTTTTTGGCTCATCGAAACGCAGTGGCGGCAGCGTTCGTTTTTCTGGCAAGTGCAGGTGGGTAACGGCACTGACCACAGCGTATGTATCGAAATTAGCGAGTTTATGCAAAAGACATAAACTTGCTAATTTCGATACATACCGCGCGTAGGACCGATGAAAACGGGCTGTGCAGCTCAAACGAGGCTGCAAGCGCAGCCCCTTTTGTATGCATTTTTACGCGTCAGTGCTTGCCAGACTCAACGGACAAGTGTCGACGACGCATGAGGTGATAGGCCGCCGGGATCACAAACAGCGATAGCAAGGGCGCCGTAACCATACCTCCAATCATCGGGGCGGCAATGCGGCTCATCACCTCGCTGCCGGTACCGCTTCCCAAAAGTACTGGTAACAAACCAGCGATAACCACCGCAACGGTCATGGCCTTGGGTCGAACGCGCTGCACAGCGCCTTCACGAATCGCGGCCATCAACCCGCGTTCTGTGTTGTCACCGAGGTCTTGACGCTCGGCCCAGGCATTTTTCAGGTAGAGCAGCATGATCACGCCAAATTCGGCAGAAACACCGGCCAAGGCGATGAAGCCGACCCCGGTGGCGACCGACAGGTTGAACCCCAACAGATAGAGGAACCATGCCCCGCCAGTCAGGGCGAATGGCAGAGTGGCCATGATCAGCAGGGCCTCATCGAAGCGGGCAAAAGTCAGGTAGAGCAGCACGAAGATGATCAACAGCGTGGCAGGCACCACCAATTTGAGTCGTGCGTTGGCCCTTTCGAGAAACTCGAACTGCCCTGAGTAACTCAGGCTCATGCCGGGCTGCAACTTGACCTGTTCACTGACGACCCGACGCAGGTCGGCGACTACCGAGGCAATGTCCCGGCCACGCACGTCGATGTATACCCAACCGGAGGGCCGTGCATTCTCGCTCTTGAGCATCGGTGGGCCGTCGCTGACCTTGACCTTCGCCACAGTGCCGAGGGTGATCTGGCTCCCTAGCGGGGTGTAGATCGGCAACTGCTCCAGGGCGCCGAGCGAGTCACGCCACTCCCGAGGGTAACGCACGTTGATCGGGAAACGTGCGAGCCCTTCAATGGTCTCCCCGACGTTCTCACCGCCGATAGCACCGGCCACGATGGATTGCACATCGGCGATATTCAGTCCGTAGCGGGCGGCGGCTTTGCGGTCGATATCCACATCGATATAGCGACCACCGGTCAGTCGCTCGGCCAGAGCCGAACTGACACCGGGTACGCCCTTAGCCACTCGCTCGACCGCCTGAGTCGCGGCATCGATCTCCGTCAGGTTGGTGCCGGCAACTTTCACCCCAATAGGACTCTTGATCCCCGTAGCCAGCATGTCGATTCGGTTGCGAATCGGTGGTATCCAGATATTGGTCAGCCCAGGAACTCGCACCACTCGATCCAGCTCTTCCACTAGCTTTTCTTGGGTCATGCCTGGGCGCCACTGTTCGTGTGGTTTGAATTGGATGGTGGTCTCGAACATTTCCAAAGGTGCGGGGTCAGTCGCGGTTTCAGCGCGGCCGGCTTTTCCGAAAACGTGTTCGACCTCTGGAACTGTCTTTATCAGACGGTCAGTCTGTTGAAGCAGTTGCGCGGCCTTCTGCGCCGATAATCCAGGCAGAGCTGATGGCATATAGAGCAGGTCGCCTTCGTCCAGCGGGGGAAGAAACTCACCACCCAGACGAGAGATCGGCCACAACGCGCTGACAAAGACTAGCAACGCAACCAGCAGTGTTATTTTAGGTCGACGTAATACGGCGTCCAGAGCGGGCTCGTAGATCCGGATCAACCAGCGATTTAACGGATTCTGTTGCTCATTGGGAATTCGTCCACGGATCCAATACCCCATCAACACCGGTACGAGAGTTACCGACAGTCCAGCCGCTGCGGCCATAGCGTAGGTTTTGGTAAACGCTAACGGGCCGAATAGACGTCCTTCCTGGGCCTCCAGCGTGAACACCGGAATGAACGACAGGGTGATGATCAGCAGACAGAAGAACAATGCAGGTCCTACCTCGGCAGCCGCTTCAGTCATCACGTGCCAATGACGTTCACCTTTCAGTTCCTCCCCAGGATTGGCCACGTGCCAAGCCTCGACCTTCTTGTGGGCATTTTCAATCATCACCACGGCAGCGTCGACCATAGCGCCGATGGCGATGGCAATCCCGCCAAGGGACATGATGTTGGCGTTGATACCCTGATAGCGCATCACGATGAAGGCGATCAGCACCCCAACCGGCAGGGAAATGATTGCCACCAGAGATGAACGCAGGTGCCAGAGAAAGATTCCGCAAACCAACGCGACGATGATGAACTCTTCGATCAGCTTGTGGCTGAGGTTTTCCACGGCACGATCAATCAACTTGCTGCGGTCGTAGGTGGTGACGATTTCAACCCCCGCCGGCAGACTGCTTTTCAGCTCGTCGAGTTTGGTCTTGACCGCCGCAATGGTTTCACGAGCATTCTTCCCGCTGCGCAGAATCACCACGCCGCCGACGGTCTCACCTTCACCGTCGAGTTCGGTAATGCCTCGACGCATCTCAGGCCCTAACTGAATCGTGGCAACATCGCCCAACGTGACCGGCACACTGCCCGTGCCCAGTTTGAGCGGGATAGCGCGAAAGTCATTGAGCGTCTTTAGGTAGCCGGAAGCTCGTACGATGAACTCTGTCTCCGCCATTTCCAGCACGGCTCCACCGGTTTCCTGATTGGCTTTGCCGATCGCCTCGGTCACCTCAGACTGCGTGATACCCAAGTTCGCCAACTTTAGCGGATCGAGCTGGACCTGATACTGTTTGACCATGCCACCTACGGTGGCCACTTCCGCAACGTTCGGCAGCGTCTTGAGCTCGAATTTGAGAAACCAGTCCTGTAGGGCTCGCAGTTGCGCCAGATCGTGCCCACCGCTGCGATCAACCAACGCGTACTGGAAAATCCAGCCAACGCCAGTGGCATCAGGTCCTAAGGCTGGCTTAGCACTGGCTGGTAGGCGGCTTTGTATCTGGCTCAGGTATTCCAACACCCGCGAGCGGGCCCAGTACAAGTCAGTTCCGTCTTCGAACAGCACATAAACGAAGCTTTCGCCAAAGAAGGAGTAACCGCGCATAGTCTTGGCCCCAGGTACTGAGAGCATGGTGGTTGCCAGTGGATAGGTCACCTGGTTTTCGACGATCTGTGGGGCTTGGCCTGGGTAAGGTGTACGGATAATTACCTGAACATCCGACAGGTCTGGCAATGCATCGATGGGCGTACTTTGAACCGCCCAGATCCCCCATGCCGTGACGAACAGCGTCGCCAGCAACACAAGAAAGCGGTTGGCCACCGACCAGCGAATAAGGGCCGCAATCATGGCTGGCCCCCAGAGCGTTCCAGACGTTCAACACGCAGACCATCATCCGTCTGGCTAACAGCGATCCGAACCTTGTCGCCCGTTTTTAGGCCTTTCATCAGAGCTGGCGTGGCGAGAGGGAAAGTCATCGTCATGCCTGGCATACCCAATGTCTTGAAGGGACCGTGGGCGAGCGTGACTTCTTTGTCGTTGATCTCAACGATCTGACCATCGGCCTCATGCAAAGCGCCAACGGGCATAGTAGATGGCGAAACGTCCAATGAGCTTGCGACAACGCCCTTGAGACTGGCCTCCGAGTCGAGCAGGAACTGGCCAGAGGTCACCACTTTCTGCCCCTCTTCCAAGCCTTTCAATATCGCCGTCTTGCCATCGTTATCCTGGCCTAGCTGCACCTCCACCGGGCGATATCGACCAGCGTCTTCAGAGAGCATGACCAACGCACGTCGACCGGTACGAATGACGGCCTCGCTCGGCACCCACAGAACACTTTGCTCCGTTGAACGATTGAGGCTTACCTGTGCGGTCAAACCTGGTCTGAGTCGGCCATCTGGATTGGGTAACTCAACTCGAACGCGAAGTGTGCGACTGTCCGAACTGGTTTCCGGAAGAATCGCACTGACGACGCCCTTGAGCACAACTCCAGGGAATGCGGATAAACGCGCTTCAGCTGCTTGCCCTACTACGATTGACCCAGCTTCCGCCTCTGGTACAGCCACGGCCAGCCAGACACTGCTCAAACCATTAACACGAGCCAACGTCTCGCCTGCGGCCACCGTCATACCTTCACGCACACTCAGCTCTTGAAGCACACCACCAATAGGGCTGGTCAGCGTCAGGTTCGATTGAACTTTGCCAGTGCGCTCAACTTGAGCAATTAACGTAGGTGGCATTCCGGTTAGCCGCAATCGCTGCCGGGCCGCTGTCAGCAAGCCAGCATCGCCACTACGCTTGAGGGCGAGAAATTCCTCCTGAGCAGCTGCCCACTCCGGCACCAAGATGTCTGCCAAGGCGGCATTCGCTTTCAGTACATCACCAGGTGCATGGGCATACACACGCTCGACAAAACCCGCCGTACGGGCCTGAATGACTGCAACGTCCCGTTCGTTGAAGGCCAGCACACCTACCACGTTCAGTGTCGAGGCAAATACGCCTCGACTGACACTAGCCAGTCGCACACCAAGGTTCTGAGTCAGGCTTGGATCAATTCGAATGGCAGCGCTGTCCCCCTTGGTATCTGCGTATTGAGGGATCATCTGCATGTCCATGAAGGGTGACTTACCCGGTTTATCGAATTTCTGTTGTGGGTACATGGGGTCATACCAATACAGAACTTTTCGATCGGCAGAGGCTTTGGGTTCATGATCCGGTACGACACCAGCTACTCCGCTCATTCGCGGTTGGGCTAACCAGTAACCCCCGGCAACACCCAAGGCAATCGAGATGCCGATGATTAAAGTCCCTTTCCATAATTTAAAAATCATTGAGCGGACTCCCCGTAAGAGAAATACAGGCGAGCGCTGGTCAGGGCACGTTGCTCTTCAACGTCAACCTGCTTGAGACGGGCTTCGATAAGTTCGCGTCGGGCGGCAACAACCGAGTTCAAGTCACCCTTGCCGGAGCGGTAGCTGGCCATCGTGAGTTCGACCTTTTCTTTGGCCAACGGCAACAAGCTTTCCTGATTACGGTTGACTGCACGATTGAGGCGCTCGTAGTCAGCCAACTCATCCTCCAATAGCTGGGTATGCTCGCGTGACAGGGCTTCGCGCTCAGCCTCAAGCTGGTTTAGTTCGGCGTGCTTGGCCGCAATCTTGGGGTTTTGCCGAGAGTTAGGGAACAGCGGGAGATCCCATGAAAACTGCACGCTGACCATGTCACCGAATTGTTGGCCTCGATGCTGATAATCGAATTCCCAGCTCCAGTCAGATTGCTTTTCCGCCTCAGCTTCACGGATCTTGGCTTGTGCTTCACGGGTCATCGGCACAAAAGCCGCTAATTCGGGGTGATGTTGCAGCTTATGGGAGTAACCTGAGGTCTCAATAGGCCAATCAGGCAAGTTGCCTACCGGTTTGTCATCGGCGGCAGGGCCAATCCAGCGCTTGAGGGCGGCCCGGGCCTGTGCACGTTGGCGAACTAAATCATCCTGCTGCTCAGCCAGTTGAGCAGCTTCCTGTTTAGGTGTGACCGCATCGGCGGGTTGGGCTCGGCCACCCGCAACCTGAGCTCTGACGGTATCGGTCAGAAGACGGTTTTCTTTGTAGAAGTCCTGGAACAACGCATCTTTACGCTCAACCGAGTAGCTTCTGATCCAGGCTAATGCCGTGGACTGTCGGACGTTCAGACGCGCCACTCGACGCTCGGCGGACGCTCGATCAACAGCCGCATCCGCGACCTCAATACGTGCTTTGCGCTTGTCGCTGTTGGGCATCTCCTGCCTAATCCCGACCACTTGCATGGTCATGAAATCTTGGTCGATGCTCCATCTGTCGGGACCACCAATGGGGTAGTTCTGCACGCCCAGCAGTAGCTTGGGATCGGGTAGTTCGCCGGCGGGAATGGCCGCGCTAGTGGCTGCTTGAATTTTGGCGTCTTGTGCGGTCAACGATGGTGCATTGTTTTCGGCCAGCCGCAGCGCTTCATCGAATGTCAATGCGCTAGCGAAGCTCGGCAATGCCAGTACGCTTGCCGCCAGGCCGGCCAGGAAGGACCAACCTGTGCAACAGCACTTGGAGTTCATGTTCACGATTCCTGTGATGATCCACCGCGCGCTTCATAAGACATGCGCGCAGATATGCCATCCCGCTAACGCGGAATGAGGCTCAGTGTGGTACAGGAATCAAGTACGTGGGGGTCGCCATACCCCTGAAGAGGTTTGTACGAGCGGGAGATGGCTGGAGAATGATAGAGCGAGAGGACTGGACAGGGTGATAGGAGGCTTGATGATCGATACTTGCAGCATGCCGCCAGTTTTGCATTCCTGACCCGGCTTACAAGGTTTGCCATACTCGGTGGGACTTTTCATGTCGTGGCAGCAGTCTTGCCCCATACCATCCATCATCGCCATGCCCATGGTTTTCATCGGGCATGGTTCAGTCGATGCCTGAACACCCGCCATCCCGCTGAGGGGAAGCGCCAAGCTAATCAGGAAAATTAGGCAAAACCGCAGGTAGCGTTTCATGAGCTGGAGTGTAGACGGTGCAAATGGCCCTTACAATTCACCCTTGAGACTCCTTTGTCGGCTGTCACCAACCGCTATGCCGCGCTCATTTCCATGACCGGGCTTAAAGTACCTAACCATGCGACTAGACAAACAATGATGACTGCCATCGAAAATTCGAGCTTCATGCTACGGCGCAAGGCATTGACCGCGACAGCATAGTCTCCATTTCGAACAGAACGTTCCAAGAGCGGGCTTAGGTGAAACCGGTTTAGCGTCGCTAATACGATCATCCCGGCAAATAACAGGACCTTTAAAAATAGCAACTCGCCATAAGTGCTGAGCATCACCTCATCGAGGTTTGGCCCAACGATAAATAGGTAGTTCGCCACTCCCGTAATGCTGATGATCACTACAATCACCGCGCCGGCCGATTCAAACCCTGTCAGTACCCGAGCAAGAATTCGTGCTTCCTGATCACCTTTTAGTGATTTTAAACGCAGAAGCAGGGCAAATGCCGCTAGCGCACCCAACCAACCGCCTGCGGCCAAAAGATGGAAGATATCGCTAGTAAAATGCCAGTAGCGACGGCTACCCTCGTCCATTGCTCCGTGCCCTGTCCATGCCAAGGTTGCTAGCGCAATCGCGCCACACACGGTGACAATCCACAGACTGAGTGTCGGAAAGCGCTTGTTTAGGGAAACGCCAATAATGGCCGTCACCAACGCCCCTATTCGGACCATCCAGGTCAAACCGACGTCAGTCCCCATGAGAACCATTTGAAAAATATGGTGATGTAGCTCCATGAAACCCGACACGCCACTCATTGCTTTCGCAAGCAACAACATCGCGGCAAGGGACAGAGCTACGCCTACAGCAGAAGTACTGTAAAGAAGCGACTCAAAATTCAAAACTGTTCCCGATATTCTTTCTTTTCCCCTGAGGCTATAAAGACCAAAAATTGCCAGTCCAAATAACAGCATCAGGTCGAAATAAAGAGCAAAGCGAACAACGATATTTATTGAGTCGCTCATGAATCATTTCACTTTAAAAGAAAAGTTGCCGGTAATCGGGTGAGTGTCCGAGGAAACGGCACGCCATTCGACTTTGTAAGTACCCGTGGTCAATGGCGATGCGGGTGTAATAACCATCGTTTTCGGATCACCGCCACCTGCAACGTTAGCTTTTACGCCCATAGGTGAATTCGGCATACCAGGCATATCGGTCATGATCAGTTTTGCACCAGAGAACTGAGTCGTTAGATTCTCAGAAAAGTGCAGTTCAATTTTAGACGGAGCCGCCGCATCCGATCCTTCAGCGGGAGTAGAAGAAACCAGCTTTGGATGCGCCTGAGCAACTGCACTCAGAAGCAAACCCGCAGTCAGCGCAACAGCTACGGTGGTAGTTTTAAGGAATGACATGCAAGACTCCTGACAGCAAAAGCTGTTGGTTCTAGGTTTTTAGGGAATATCTAGTTTTTTACTTTTTGACGCTCGTTAAAACCACTGACGAATACCTAGCAAATTCCGTGTCCTAGGGCCGGCTGGACAGGGAGGAATCACAAGATTTCCAACGTCACAGTGCGAGTACACGATGCCACATGAACGCAAACTGTTCGATTACATTTCAGTCAGCTTGGGGCGGGTTTTTGGCACTGATCTGCCCGGATACGGCGCCAAATACGCGACTCTCTTTGGAACGCTCCAAGAGTTTTCTTTCATCCAAAAACGATCCTATTGAGCTAACCACATGTTGCCTGCATACATATGAACAAGGTGTCTTAGGCCTTTCTTGCATCAGCACATGGGAGTTCAATATGAAAGGCTGTTTTTCCGTTTAACGACGTACACCATATTTTTCCGTCATGCGCTTCAATAATTGATCGAGTAATCGATAAACCTAGCCCTGCATTACTTGGACTTCCTTCTCTGCGAGCTGGGTCCACGCGATAAAATCGATCAAACAGCTTTTCAAGATGCTCGGGCGCAATGGGCTCTCCCGGGTTCTCCACAGACACTGATATTGAAGTTCCTTTCTGCCGTATATCGACAGTAATACACTTTCCTTCGGGGGTGTACCGGAGCGCATTTGAGAGCAGATTAGAGATGGCCCTGTCGAGCATAAGTACGTCACCTCGGACGCTACCCCTGCCTGTAACCTTGAGGTCGATCCCTCGCTCATCAGCCAGCAAACGGTAGTACTCGAGTAATTTCTCTACTACTGCTACCAGGTCTATCGGTTTGTTTTCATGTGTAATTAGACCGTTATCTGATTTCGCTAGAAAAAGCATTTCATCAATCATACGCCCCATACGTTTCAAGTCATCAAGATTTGAGTACAGATTGTCCTCGTAGTCCTCAATATTTCTTTTTCTAGATAAAACCACTTCAGTGTGAGTCATCAAATTGCTAACGGGTGTCCGTAATTCGTGAGCAATGTCCGCAGAGAAGTTCGATAAACGAACAAACGCATCGTCCAGTCTAGATAACATTGCGTTGAACGAGAGCACCATCTGCTGTAGCTCTTGGGGAACGGGACCTAATGGAATACGCTCTTTGAGCGATTTAGCTGACATTGAAGCTGCTACCTGAGTGACGAGGCGAATAGGTCGCAGTCCACTACGCGCTACCATCCAGCCCAGTGCAGCACTGACCAGCGCGCTTATCACCAGCCCTATCCAAAACCATCGTTCAAGTGTCTCGAAGAAGGCCATATGTTGAGTGACATCAAAGATCAACATCACTGTCAATGGTTTATCCTGCCCCGTCACAATGGCTTGCGCCGTCACGCCTCGAAATATCTGCTCCTGGTCTCGCCACTCCCAGACATTGCTGTTTGTGATTGTTCGGAAGTCTTCAGGAACCACGATTGGACCTGGGTCAGCAAACAGGAGCTTACCGTCACCATCGATGATAAGGGCTGTCAAATCACGATGAGCACCAAGCAGTGCCTCCAGCTCAGGCTTAACATCACTGAACTGATCAATGCTGTTCAACCCAGTCAAAATTCTTTGCGTCGAGTGAAGCTTTTCGTTCAGCGCCTGCTGATCCAGCATCTTGAAATGATGCCGGCTGAGGTTGTTAAAACTGAGTCCAGCGACGGTGAGCACAGCCGTTACAGCTAGCATGAACATCAGGCTCATGCGCGTAGTCAGGGACATTCGCTTCATTCCGACCCCGTCCCCGAATCCGGCGCATCCAGCATGTACCCCATGCCTCGAGAGGTGTGGATAAGCTTGACCTCAAAATCATCATCAATCTTTGCTCTGAGCCTCCTGACAGCAACCTCGATGACGTTAGTATCGCTGTCAAAGTTCATGTCCCAGACCTGGGAAGCAATAAGCGACTTGGGCAGAACCTCACCTCGACGACGGAGCAGCAATTCGAGCAACGCAAACTCTTTGGCCGTTAGATCTATACGTTTGCCTGCGCGGATAACCCTGCGCTTGAGGAGGTCCACCTCCAGATCAGCCAATTTCATATGGGTTTGGGAGGGTGCAGTGGTGCCTCTACGCAGCAGCGTTCTGACGCGAGCCAGCAGTTCAGAAAATGCGAAGGGTTTGATCAGGTAATCGTCTGCGCCCAGCTCAAGTCCTTTTACTCGATCCTCAACGCGGTCTCGCGCCGTGAGGAAAAGCACTGGTACATTTTTTCCGGATGCTCTCACTTTTTGAAGTACTTCCCAGCCATCCAGCCCAGGCATCATCACATCGAGAATCAGCAGGTCATACGCCTCGCTCAATGCGTGCTGAAGCGCGTCTTTGCCATTGGTAAAGCGATCAACATTGAACCCCGCCTCAGTGAGTCCTTGCTGCAAATAAATACCTATTTTGGGTTCGTCTTCCGCAACCAGAAGTCTCATGAGGATGGCTCTCGAATAATTGTGAGGCTGAGTCTGCAATGAAATGCCTCTGCCAACCAGCAGCTGACAGAAAAGTAATATTGGCTTCAGGTAGATGTCAGCGAGTGCTGTCTAGGGTTCGAGCATGAGTACTTCCTGGTGCTCGACCGACTCTTCAGCATGAAACCTAGAGGAGCCGGAGAACAAATCAAAAGGAGCTGCCTCATGAACCGTTTAAAAGCCCTATTCTTTGTTAGTTCGATACTCATCTCTGCGTCTGCGTTGGCTGAAGGTGGTGCAGATCGGATTCTGGAGCGCATGGAAAGTCTGCGCGACAAAGCCGAAGCGACCTTGGTACAAGCTGAAAAAGCTCCTGAAGGGCAACGCCATGTGCACATGGCCGAGCATATGAAAATACTGGGCGAGATCATGGACCAGCTTCATCTAGATCATCCAAAAGCATCAATGTCACCTCAGGAACATCTCGCCTGGATGGAAAAACACGACGCCATGGTTGATGACGTTTTGAACCAAATGCAGCGCGAGCACAAACTGATGCTTTCTGAGAACCATCAGTAACCGAATAACTCCCACGGGGCTCTTTGAACCGCCCTGCTAGACACGGCGTCATCTGGGCGCCGTGTTTTCTCAGGAAAACTGACAGAAATGTAGTGTTCAAGTCAGTTAACGGGCAGCTCTATCCCTTTAGCATAGCTAGTGTTTTCCACTTGCTCTCGAGGTCACCATGAAAACTAAGCTCATTACCCCAGTTATTGCGGCAATCACCCTACTCCTCGGCGCTACGGCGATGGCCAGCGTAGGTCATGGGAAAGAGGATATCGGTCAGCCTGGAGTCGCCTCAGAGGTCACTCGCACGGTTGATGTGGAGATGGGCGATATTTTCTTCAAAACTAAAAGCGTCGACGTAAAGCCCGGTGAAACAGTTCGCTTTGTACTTCACAACAAAGGGGCGTTGCTCCACGAGTTCAATATCGGCCAAGCCGCTGCTCACGCGGCGCACCAAAAAGAAATGGCGAGCATGTTCCAGAATGGAACGCTTACACCCACCGGAACTGGAAAAATGTCGGGCAACATGGGCCATAGCATGGGAGGCATGAAGATGGTTGGAATGGAACACAACGACCCGAATAGCGTGCTGATCGAGCCAGGGGCAACCAAGGAGTTGATCTGGACCTTCAACAACACAACTGGACTCCAATTTGCCTGCAACGTGCCAGGTCATTACCAGTCGGGGATGGTCGGTCAATTTGACTTGAAGTAAGCCTGAACCGCCCGCAAAAACCGCGTCGACGCAAGAGTTCGCTATGCTCTGAGGCAGAGATCAGAGCAACACGCTCACACACTGGGTCTAGATCATGGATAACCATCAGCATCCGGCTGGAAGCACCTCCCCACCATTTTGGAGGCGCAAAACAGGCGTTGTACTGATCATGCTCGTTGCGATCGGTGCCTTTTACGGGGTGCGGGAACATTTCACCCACGTTTATCCGTATTTGCCCTATCTCATCCTGTTGATCTGTCCATTGATGCATTTTTTTGGGCATGGACATGGCGGACATGCCCATGGCGATCAGGCAGGAACCAACGAGGAAGAGAAATAGCTATGCCCACTACACCGAGCCACCACGATCACGGTCCCGCCCACGCTGCCTCGCCCCATGACGGTGATCTACGTGACCCGGTGTGCGGTATGGCGGTTACACCTCCAAGTAAATTTGGCGAGTCTTACCAAGGACAGACGTATCAATTTTGTAGCCAGAAATGCCAAGAGAAATTTCGGGCAGATCCAGAACGCTACATTGGTAATCATCCCAGCGCTGAACCCAGCAGCGCCGCTATAGAGCCCGCGCTACAGGTAGCCACTGAGTTTACCTGTCCTATGCACCCGGAAATAAGACAGCCAGGGCCCGGCAATTGCCCTAAATGTGGCATGACATTAGAGCCGGTCATGCCCGCGCTTGATGACGATGACAAAACCGAGCTCCGTGATTTCACGCGCCGCTTTTGGTGGTCGCTGCCTTTAACCGTGATGGTGGCCCTTCTAGCCATGGCGGGTCACTCATTACAACTCTTCCATGGTTCGGTTCAAAACTGGATCGAGTTCGCTCTTGCCACTCCGGTCACCTTATGGGCAGGTTGGCCCTTTTTTGTAAAAGGCATAGCATCTGTTAGAAATCGCAGTCCAAACATGTGGACTCTGATTGGTTTAGGTACTGCCGCAGCCTATCTTTACAGCGTCGCGGCAACCCTATTTCCCCAAAGTTTTCCCACCACCTTCATGCAAGATGGACGCATCGGCGTCTACTTCGAAGCCGCTGCGGTCATCATCTCGCTCACCTTGCTTGGGCAAATTCTTGAGCTCAAAGCACGGTCACAAACCTCCGCCGCCATTAAGTCCCTTCTAGGCCTGTCTCCCAAAACTGCACGCAAGATCAACGCTGATGGTCAGGAGGAAGACATTCCTCTTACCCATGTTCACTTGGGAGACCATTTGCGGGTCAGACCTGGTGAAAAAGTGCCAGTTGATGGCTCTGTACTCGAGGGAGAAAGTGCGGTGGATGAATCCATGCTCACTGGTGAACCTGTGCCGGTCATGAAAAGAGCAGGGGATAGTCTGATCGGTGCCACGCTTAATACTCATGGAAGCTTGGTGATGGAGGCGCGAAAGGTCGGCGCTGACACTATGCTGTCGCAGATAGTACAAATGGTCGCACTAGCCCAACGCTCCAAAGCGCCCATGCAACGAATGGCCGACTCAATCGCAGGCTACTTTGTGATGGCGGTTATCGCGATTGCGTTGCTGACCCTCTTAGGCTGGGGACTGTTCGGCCCTGAACCCAGCTGGGTCTTCGGCCTGATCAACGCTGTCGCCGTACTTATCATCGCTTGCCCCTGTGCACTGGGTCTGGCAACGCCCATGTCGATCATGGTTTCGACGGGTAAAGCCGCCAGTATGGGTGTGCTGTTCAGGGATGCCAGTGCCATCGAAAATCTCTGCAAGATCGACACACTGATTGTCGATAAAACGGGGACCCTGACAGAGGGACGGCCGGTATTTCACAGTGTGGAGGCCACACCAGATTTCAACCCACACGATGTGCTTCAACTGGCCGCTAGCCTTGATCAAGGCAGCGAACATCCTTTGGCTCATGCCATCGTCGATCACGCCCGAACTGAAAATGTTGCGCTCACCAAGCCTGAATCGTTTGAGTCCGGATCAGGGATTGGAGTCAGTGGCCTCGTTGGTGGCAAGAAAGTACAGCTGGGCAACACTGCACTTATGGAAGCTGCCGGCGTGAGCACTAAGGTCTTACAAGACCGTGCAGAGTTGTTGCGCTTTGAAGGCATCAGCATCATCTATCTAGCAGTTGACGGGGTCTTGGCGGGGTTACTGGCGGTCTCAGACCCGATAAAACCAACCTCTAAAGAAGCAGTCACCAAGCTTAAGGCTGATAACGTAAAAATCATCATGGCCACCGGAGACGGGATCACCACCGCACGTGCTGTCGCCAGGGAGATGGGTATTGAAGAGGTTCATGGTGAAGTGAAACCTCAGGACAAGGAGCGTCTGGTAGCCGACCTCCAGCAATACGGTCGAAAGGTTGCCATGGCCGGCGACGGTATCAACGACGCACCGGCCTTGGCGCGAGCTGATGTGGGCATTGCCATGGGGACAGGGACTGACGTCGCGATGAATAGCGCGCAGCTCACGCTGGTAAAAGGCGACCTGATGGGGATTTTACGGGCACGGGCACTTTCGGTTGCAACGGTAAAAAACATGCGGCAAAACTTAGGTTTCGCCTTCCTTTACAACTCAATGGGTATTCCCCTCGCCGCAGGCCTGCTCTATCCACTGACGGGACACCTTCTGTCGCCAATGATCGCTGCGTTAGCCATGAGCGTCAGTTCTGCATCTGTAGTTTTCAATGCTTTGAGATTGAGGAATACCCGAATAGATTGAGAGTAACCGATGCTCGCAGCCCGCAATATATAACTCTTGACCTTACCGTGGTGTCAACGTTGATGCTGTTGTTGCGGTGAAAAGAGACCGCCCAGCACAAGAGGAATAACCATGTTCGTCTTAAACGTATCAGGCATTGGTTGCGGTAGCTGCGTCAGCAAAATCATCAAAGCGATCCAGTCACTGGACAGCGAGGCTACGGTTTCCGTAGATCGCGCTGCCGGTAAAGTGAGCGTCGAAAGTAGCGAAAACCCAGAGCAGGTCCGTAAAACTGTCGAAGCACTCGGGTTCCCTTCCCAAATCAGCGCCTGAGGCGCTGATTCCCTAGCTGGGTAAAGTTTATTATTCACCTCGCAGAGCTTTAAGTAGCCCCTTAAATGCTCCATTTAATCTAGTAAAGGCGGTTTCGAAATGAATTTCATTTTCCGTATACTTTGCGACCTCGACCTGTTGATCCACAGTATTTTGATCAATGGAAGGTTGGTTCGGCGTACTGTAAAGCAAAGCACCGCTGTGAATATCACTTGCTAATTCGTTTACGGCAATATGTCTCGGGTTTGTTGTTTTTAAAGAGAACGGAGTAGCCAAACCTCCCTCTGTTTGGCTAGCCAGTACAGCAGAAAAGTCCAAGTCTCTGGCCTTAAAGTTAGGAGTGTCGGCATTAGCGATATTATTGCTAAGTACCTCAGCTCGTTGGCTGCGAAAAAGTAATGCTCTTTCTGCGGAGCCAAGCGCTTTTTCAAAATTAATACTCACCGGTGGCCACCTTTAGTTACGCTGCCATTTAATTCCCACCTATCGAACACTCAAGTGCTTAACGTAGTGCGTCCGAGCCGATGTATGATTTCAGCGAAACCTCAAAAACGCCACGCCATCGTGCAGTGACCGGAAACTTACAACACCGCACAGGTAAATTTTAGATGGTGGATGGCGGTTATGTGTCGTTGGATAGCTTAGACCTTACGGACTAATCACCCTGTATCTCAAGAGAAATATCGCAACCTGACACAACTGTAATATTGGCCTAAGCTTCCTGACAGGGGATGAGTCTTATAGTCCTATTGAGCCTCAAGCTCACCCCCCAAGAGTCAACGATTGATGTGGATTCAGGGGTTACCAATAATCATCCGAGGACCCCCAAATGAACCCTATCAAAACCTTGTTCGTCATCGCGGCTCTGACCGTCTCTTCTTTGGCTATGGCTGAAGGCGGTGGTGACCGGACTTTCGCACGCATGGAAGTGGCCAGGAATAATTCGATGGAATCGTACCGAGTAGCTCAAACGCAAAATGCCCAACCTCCCGTCGCTGAAAGCAAAGCCAAGGCGATGGATCACAAAAATTGCTAAATAGCTGGGTCCTCCAAGCTGACAGAAATGTAATCACTGCGGTGGTTTAAATGTGGCAATTTCTGAGCTCGCTTGCCGTAAGAGTTTGTCTTTTGTGACGGTGGGCAAAGCTGATCCGGGCAACTCATGATCGGTTGTTTCGCACGGCTTCCCTTTTGACTGATTGGAAATAAACGGCATGCATTCCAAAACCTCTAGACGGACATTCGTAAAAGGCTTGGCCGCTGGTGGCATTCTCGGCGGCTTTGGCCTTTGGCGCACTCCTGTATGGGCGGTGACAAGTCCAGGTCTGCCGAGCGTACTCACTGGCAATGAATTTGATCTGTTTATTGGTGAAACCCCTGTAAACATTACCGGCTCGGCGCGAACAGCCATGACCATCAATGGATCATTGCCAGGGCCTTTGCTGCGTTGGCGCGAAGGAGAGACAGTCACCCTGCGTGTAAAAAACCGCTTGGACCAAGACACCTCAATCCATTGGCACGGGATCATTCTGCCGGCCAATATGGACGGTGTACCTGGCTTGAGTTTCCATGGCATCGCACCCGACGGCATGTACGAGTACAAGTTCAAGGTTCATCAGAATGGTACGTACTGGTACCACAGCCACTCGGGCTTACAGGAGCAGGCAGGGGTTTACGGGCCAATCGTTATCGACTCGAAAGAGCCTGAACCTTTTCAATACAACCGCGACTACGTGGTGATGTTGACTGACTGGACCGATGAAGATCCTAGTCGCGTCATGGCCAAGCTTAAGAAACAGTCGGGCTACTACAACCATCACAAGCGCACCGTCGGAGACTTCATAGACGATGTCAGCAGCAAAGGTTGGTCTTCGACGGTAGCAGATCGAAAGATGTGGGCTGAGATGAACATGAGTCCTACTGACCTCGGCGATGTCAGCGCGGATACCTATACCTATCTCATGAATGGCCAGGCACCCAACGGTAACTGGACTGGTATTTTCAAACCGGGCGAGAAACTCCGTCTGCGCTTTATCAACGGCTCGGCCATGAGCTATTTCGACGTCCGCATTCCTGGGTTGAAGATGACCGTGGTTGCCGCAGACGGTCAACATGTCAAGCCGGTGAGCGTCGACGAGTTTCGTATTGCGGTAGCTGAAACATATGACGTTATTGTGGAGACTGCTACTGATGAGGCGTACACCATCTTCGCTCAGTCTATGGATCGCACAGGTTACGCTAGCGGAACACTTGCAGTGCGTGACGGCCTAAAGGCACCGATACCTGCAATTGACCCACGTCCTATAGTAACTATGGATGACATGGGGATGGGCGGTATGGCTGGTATGGACCATGGCAGCTCGGGTGGAATGGGCGGCGGCGACATGGCCGGCATGGACCACAGCAAGATGGCAGGGATGAACCAAGGTGACATGACCGGGATGACCGGCATGGACAGCGGTGACATGACTAACATGGCTAGTATGGATCACAGCAAGATGGCTGGCATGGACAAAGGCGACATGTCCAACATGGCTGGCATGGACCACAGCAAGATGGCAGGAATGGGCAGTGGTGATATGTCAGGGATGGCTGGCATGGGAGGTATGGGTGGAGGAATGCAGACTCACCCAGCCTCTGAAACCAACAATCCCTTGGTTGACATGCAAGCCATGAGTCCAACGCCAAAGCTGAACGATCCTGGCATAGGCTTGCGGAACAATGGTCGTCGAGTGCTCACTTACTCCGACTTGAAAAGCACTTTCCAAGATCCTGACGGCCGCGAGCCAAATCGCACCATCGAGCTTCACCTGACCGGTCACATGGAGAAGTTTTCGTGGTCGTTCAACGGCATCAAATTCTCTGACGCCGAACCACTGCGCCTGAAGTATGGCGAGCGTCTGCGCATCACTTTGGTGAACGACACCATGATGACCCACCCCATCCACCTTCACGGCATGTGGAGTGACCTCGAGGATGAGAACGGCAAGTTCATGGTGCGCAAGCACACGATTGATATGCCACCAGGTACCAAACGCAGCTATCGAGTCACCGCTGATGCCTTAGGCCGCTGGGCATATCACTGCCACCTGCTTTTCCATATGGAAATGGGCATGTTCCGTGAAGTACGGGTTGATGAGTAAAGGAGACGATCTGTGAGCACATACCTAAATCGTAATTCCCTCGTGGATTGCCTCTTTGCCGCTGTCCTGCTGAGTGGACTCTCGTCCACGGTGCTGGCAGAGGAAAATGGCAGCGATCATTCAACCACTGTTCCTGCTACAGCAACGGACAAGCCAGCAGCGGCAAACGATTCGAAGCTAGATCACGGGTCAATGGACCATAGCAAGATGAGCCATGAGTCGATGGATCATGACCAAAAAACCAAAAAGGCAGATTGAGATCATGACCAGTAAGTTTTTACGCCCAACGCTGATGGCACTTGCAGTCTCCACCGGTCCAGCATTCTTTTTTATGGCTCAAGCCGCTGAAGAGATGGATCCGTCGATGGCGATGCCATCAAGTGCGGACGCAAAGCCATCAATTGCACAAAAATCCAAACCAGCCAAAGCGAAAGATGCCGCGATGGATCACTCCAAGATGGACCACGGCTCAATGGGAGCCATGGACCATAGCAAGATGGGGGCGATGGATCACAGCAAGATGAGCATGGATAACGGGCAAATGGACGGTATGGAAAGCATGGATGGAGGGGCGACTACCACAAGCCGAACCCCGATCCCCGTACTTACCGACGCTGACCGGGCCGCCGCTTTTCCAGACGTACCAGGCCATGGTGTGCACGATAAGAAAATTAACTCGTTCATCCTCCTGGATAAATTTGAGTACCAAGACGCTGACAACGGCAGTGCGCTGGCTTGGGATGCAAAAGGGTGGATCGGCGGTGACGTCGACCGCCTCTGGTTGCGTTCGGAAGGCGAACGTACAAATGGCGTAACCGAAAACGCTGAACTTCAGGCTCTGTGGGGACACGCCATCGGTCCATGGTGGGATGTCGTCACCGGTATTCGACAAGATTTCAAACCCGGGTCACCTCAAACCTGGGGAGCGCTCGGTATTCAGGGCATGGCCCTCTATAACTTTGAAGCTGAAGCGACTGCTTATATTGGTGAGAACGGTCAAACCGCTGCTCGATTTGAAGGCGATTACGACATCCTGTTGACCAATCGCCTGATCTTGCAGCCGACCGCCGAAGTAAACTTGTACGGGAAAAATGATCCTCAGCGCGGCATAGGATCTGGATTGGCCAACACTGAACTAGGCCTGCGGTTGCGCTACGAAATTACTCGTCAATTCGCACCCTACATTGGTGTTAGCTGGAATCGCTCATATGGTAAGACGGCTGACCTGGCCAGCGATGAAGGGGAAAAGACAAACGACGCCCGGTTTGTAGCTGGTATTCGGATGTGGTTCTGAGCGATTTGAGCACTAGCCCTACGAATTCAAATGATCGGGGAGTTGGCTCCCCGACTCTAAAGTAGATCCTTCAATGTAACCTTTGCAGCGGCATGAACGCTTGAGTGGGGTTCTATTGCTTCGTAGAACATCTCGCCGTCTCCAAGGGAAAAGGAAATATTCATGACAGGTAGCTTCCGACTTTCAAGTCGATTTCTGCGTATCACAACATTCACCGCGCTGTTCATTGGCTCAACGGCTCAAGCGGCGCAGACCCTGACCATCGATGTGCATCGAGATGCAAACTGCGGATGTTGCAAAAAATGGATTCAGCATCTTGAGGCCAATGGCTTCACCGTCATTGATCATGTAGAAACCAACATGAGTGCTGTCAAACAAGATCTAGGTGTCGCTCCACGACTCTCGTCTTGTCACACTGCGATGATCAACGGGAAGTTTGTTGAAGGTCATGTGCCAGTTGAGCAAATAATTGCGATGAGTAAGCGTGACGACCTTCTCGGGATCGCTGCTCCTGGCATGCCAGCAGGTTCTCCAGGAATGGAAGTCGACGGAGTGCATGAGGCCTACCAGATAATCGGCCTGACCAAAGCTGGCACAGATCAGGTGATTGCTGAATACCCCGAAAACTAATCCCACCCCGTCCATCCCGTCACAGCATGGTCACCGTTCATGGCCATGCAGCGGGACATGCTCTGTCGATTTCATTCTCAAACCATTCGCTAAGGACATCAGCAACAATTGTAAAGGCGCTCTTGCACCGAATTTGATAACCCCGTACTGCTGTCCTCAATAACAATTTGAGATGATGCCATGCTCCGTATACTGCCACGCATTGGGCAGCAGATTGCTGATCGGGATAGTGCTAAGTTTGGGAACGGCGTTGCCTCTCAGCTTGCCCTTTCGAATTAGGGCATCTGTCTCGGCTGAAAAAGTAGAAAAGGTAAATGACTGTGGTTTAAGAGTTCTTTTTTTGCAGGCTTTTCAGACGCAGGGTGGCGCGTTGTACAGCGGCCATTTTTTCTGGACGTTTCATTCGTTTCCATTTTCTGATGTCTTCCTTGGTACGACCGCAGCTGACGCATAGTTCGCTGTTCAGCTGGCAAACAGAAATACAGGGATTTTCGATGTCCTTGGCCATTGTTCAATTCCTCGTCGAACTTATGCGTGCTACGGGTTCATTGCTAAGCCAGAACGGCGACCTGATCGGGTGAGTCAGCGCCCAACTTCGTGCGGTACTCAACTGTCAGATGAGTGATCTCATGAACCGTCGCCAGCCGTTCTCGTATGTTTTCTGCATTCACTGCTGGGCTGCCCAGAACACTCACAATCGCGGCGCGGGCTTGCGGCCCCACCTGCCAGACATGAAGATCAATGATCGAAGCATCTCCCGGTCGCTCAACCAGTTCACGAATCTCTTCAGCGACATGATCATCTGTCTGGTCGAGCAATACACCCGAAGTCACCCGCATCAACGACCAAGCCCAGCGTGCAATCACAACGGCACCCACAATCCCCATTGCAGGGTCGAGCCATACCCAACCAAGGTATCGACCAGCAAGAAGGGCTGCGATGGCCAGAACCGAAGTCAGTGCATCTGCAATGACGTGAACGTATGCAGAGCGCAAATTATTGTCGTGACCATGCGCATGGTGAGACTCATCGTGGCCGTGGTCATGCCCATGGTGATGATCATGACCGCCAGACAGCAAAAGCGCGCTCACCACATTCACTGCTAGTCCGACAATTGCGATTAGAGTCGCTGTCCCGAATTGCATTTGAGTCGGTTGAAAGAGACGAAACAGCGACTCTCCAGCAATTCCCAAGGAAACCAGTCCCAAAATCAGAGCAGAAGCGAAGCCACCCAAGTCTCCCACCTTGCCAGTTCCAAAACTGTAGCGAGCACTTGAGGCATGTCTTTTCGCGTAACCGTAAGCAGCTGCGGCTATGCCCAGTGCACCTGCATGCGTTGCCATGTGAAAACCATCGGCAAGCAACGCCATTGAGCCAGTGAGATAACCTGCGGTGATTTCAGCAACCATCATTACGACGGTCAGGGCCACCACCCACAAGGTACGCTTGGCGTTTTCTTCATGTGATTTCCCAAGGAACATATGGTCGTGGGAATAGTCGGTGTACGAATTACTCATCTGGGCAAATCCTATTTGGAATAGCGGCGAATGGCTTCGAGAAGCTCATCGACGCCTTTCGCTCTTTCTTCGTTGCTGAGTGTTGGATTCGCGACGTGTTCACGAGCGTGGTCTTCGATGATTTCATCCATGAGCCCATTGATCGCGCCACGAGTCGAAGCGACCAAAAGCAAGGTTTTCGAGCAGTCATCATCAGAGTCGAGTGCTCGCTCAATCGCCTGGATTTGCCCAGCGATCCGCTTTACGCGCTTAAGAAGATTGTCTTTGCTCGATCTCGTATGCCCCATACCATACCCCCCCTACCTATAGTTGAAGTATAATCACACGTTCCACCTAGCCATACAACCCAGGACGGAAATACACCTGCTCGTGCAGAACCTGTGTACGCAATAGATTGTGCGAGAGCTCATGAGGGGCAGCATCAGCACTGGAATGACGGCCGGGGATATACCGATAGTTATGTCAATATCCATAAAAAAAGGCGCCACTAGGGCGCCTAAGCCGTCTCCAAAACCAAAGGAGAAAAAAGAGACGGGGTGTATCTGGCAATCGGACGCTTGATGCCTACGGCCAGCGTCCGTTAAAGCATTTGCAGTGGATACTCGACAATCAGTCGGACCTCGTCCAAATCAGATTCGAAATCCGTGGCTCGTGTCGTTGCCTGGCGAACACGTAAAGACATGTCCTTCAGAGAACCTGACTGGATGACGTACTTAGCCTCGATGTCTCGTTCCCAACGCTTTTGATTCTGCAATGGGGCGCCATCCGCTCCACGACGCATGTACACGCTGTTCGCGTTGGAATAGTCCGCATCCCAACCCTTAGCGTAGCGGGTCATGAAGCTGAGACCGGGGATGCCGAAGGCCTGCATATCTAGATCGTAGCGCAGCTGCAAGGATTGCTCTTTCGGTGAGTTGAAATCGCTGTACTGAATAGAGTTATCCAAGAAAATTGAGTCGGATTGGCGAAGGTAGTCAAAGTCGTCGTTACCATTATTGCGCTGGTACCCAACGGTCACGACGTGCGCTCCGAATTTGACCCCGGTCTTGCCGCTCCAGATGTTGTTATCGAAGCTTCCCAGAAGTTTTTTACCCTCATCCACCGCTCGGTAGTAATTAAAACCACCGATTAGCGATACGCTATCTGAGAGCGGATAGCTCAATGTGGTGCCTGCGTAATACTGGTTCCACACATCCTTGAATTGGCTGGTGTAAAGACTCACACCTACGTGCTCATTGACTGTGTAATCGCCCCCTAGATAAGCGATCCACGGAGCATCTACCGCACCAGCGTAGAAAGTCGAAAAGCCGTCACGCATGCCACTGGAATTGGGTTGGCTCATCGCATGCAGCCGACCACCCTGAAGGGTAAGGTCTTTGATGCTGGTATTGGTAAACGTTGCACCACGAAAACTCTCAGGGAGGAGTCGGGAATCCCCATAGGCCACGACAGGCGTCGATGGAAATACGTCCCCTACCTTGACGACTGTATCCAGGAAACGCACTTTTGCGGCTCCGCCTACTTTTGAGTAGGAGTCTTCAGGTTGGCCTTTGCTATTGTGCGGCAAGACATCGACTGAGCTACGAGCTCCCGAGCGACCATCACCTGAATCGAGCTTGAGGCCTTCCATTGCAAACGCATCAATGCCGAAGCCTACTGTACCTTGAGTAAAGCCTGATTCGAATCGGCCAATGATGCCATGAGCCCATTCGGCTGAGTAACCATTGCCCGTGGGGCTTGACTGGCCCTTTCGATAATCACGATTGAGATAGAGATTCCGATTGAGAATACTAAAGGTGCTCCCCTCAATGAATCCTTCAGGTCTTTGCTCAACAGCCACTGCAACTTGCCCCATGCTCATGCTAAGGGCAATGAGAGAAAGACCATAAATGCTTTTATTGTTCATTTAACACTCCAGGCTTTAGCTTGGCAGAGTTTCTTTATGAAATTTTTTATAATTATAAAAAGCCACCAGCACGTGAGGATTTATCCTACGTGCCGGCAGACATAATTTCATACAATAGATAACTCCAGCGTGACCTGAAAATTACTTCTATGTCAGCGAACAGTAAGCAGGCTCAAAAAATACCGAACAACCTTGCGCAGTTAGGGCCAACGCTAACTAGCTTCCGTGAGGGCAGTTAGTACCCATAACCTTGTATTCCAGGGTGTTGAGCTTGCCCGCCGAATCTTCATAGGTCATGCGCGAAGGGGCTACGCCACAGGTTTTATTGGCTTGAGTGGTACTGATTACCTTTTGGACATCGAGGTTCATTCCATATTCATAATGAACAACTTCAGGTGTCGTCTTTCCGTTTTCTAAGGCGTACTGCTCCATCGCCTTCTGGTTCTCTTGCATCATTCGACCATAAACGCGGTCACCACCTCCTTCAGCCATGGCCAAAGAAGACATGGTCAAGATGGTAACGGCAAAAAAAACTTTTAGTGATTTCATGATTTTCTCCTAGTGTTCACTTACTTCTGACTAGAGGATAACCAGTGATGCCTTTCAGAAAGCTGCCGCGAATATTACATATGCGTAAGGTGTTCCACAGTACACGTGAGCTCGACTATTAGAAATTTAACTTATTGGCGGAGTAGGCTGAATACGTCAGATAAGGCATTAGGGACCAACTCGAGCTCCTCATGAAGCACCCAAGATTTTTATTAAAGATACATCTCCTCTATATCATTGACAGCTGCTTGGACTGCTCCAGATGGATGAGTCGTTTGAGCGCAGTAAGATGAGACGAAGAACGTGTTAAAAAAGCCTCATGGGCTGAGAATATTAGGGGCTACGTTGAGTACCGAAAACACCATCGCTAGGATAGCCTTTAACAGCCATAAGAAATCGTCCCAGTATTTTATCGCGGCTAGCAGCAAAGCACCGACGATTGGAAGCAGGGACAACCCCTTCAGCAACCGAAAGGTCCTGGTGAGGGTTCGGCCTTGCTTGTCGACTTGATCGATGGTGATCCTGAGCAGCCCCTGAAGTTTAGGGGGATATGTTTTTATCTTGTCCTTGAAATCATCGAAAATGACATTGAAGCTGTGTAGGAGGCGCTCCGTTTGCAGCATTTGGTTGTGAAGGATTGCAAGCAGAACCACAGAAACCACTGCCAACCCAAGGACAAGGATAAAACCTTCGAATCTTGAGGTTGTTTTCTCCAGCACGACCAAACCCGCTAGCGATATCGGCAGGGCGAGCATCTTGCCGGCGATGTCGCCCAGCACCCCGCTAAGCTTGGTGCCATAGTCGATTTCAGCTTGGGCCACCTCGCGCCGGGCCCGCTCAAACGAGAAGCTATAGACGTAGGTTTGCAGATTCGCGCGGTATGTGGCGAGGACCTCCCGCCACTCCCGCACGATCACCAAGAACAGATTGGGCTCGCTCTCAAACTTCTCTATGACGCTAGCCACCGCCATCCGAATCATTAATTTTCGTTCGGAGAGGTGTGCCTTATTTTCGTTTTTTCGATTGAGTATTTCTTCCAACAAGCTCAGGTGATTGAGCTCATAGTCAAGTACCTTGGCGTCAACCTGAGTAGGCAACAGAAATGTTCTCGGCGGCTTAGCCCCATCAGGAGGCAAGGCAAAGAAAAGATTAAAACCATCTTGGCTGCTGTCTTTGTCGACACCGATCGCTAGCAGTGCAAGCAGCTCGATCAACCGACATACGCGCCTGAGCGCCTTAATCGTCGGAGGTTCGGTGTCATCACTATCTGCCCAACAGAGCTCAACAATGTACACGTTGCTCGGAAATTGGCCCTTGCCCAATGAGCCATTGCGAGCGACAAACTCGCCTAGGTTCGCGTAGAAACGGCCAGACTCGTTCGATGGCAAGCGAAACTCAATATCGAGAGAGTCTGCTTCTTCAGAGCAATGCTCGAACTTGCCATAGGCTGCGGGCAGGCCATCGCACATTCGCAACGTACCGATAATGTCGGGCGTTGGCATCCCCTCATAGCGGATGACTCCGTCCTCAATGGGGGGCGCTCCAATGGCGCGGTAGAGAGCTACCACATTAGAAAACATTCTTAGCCGACCCTGGCCAGCAGTTCTTTCTCGATCACACCAACCAGTTCGGCAGTCAGATTGGACAGTGTCAAATTTTTCCGTCCCTCATCATAATAAACGTCTGCGGCCGGATCCTTACCTAACGCTCCACGCTCGAATTGCAACGACCAGTTAGCCGCGTCCCCCTTGATACGGGTCTTCTCTTTCAGCGATTTCGCATTGACCGTAAAGTCGTCTGGCACCTTATGTTTCTCACTATTCAAATAGTCTTTCAGTCCAACAATTTCATCCACTAAGTCAGCGGGTACGTGTGCGACAGCGACGTGGCAGATAGCGTCCAAGCGCGCAGACTTGCCTGCTGCCAACTGTTCCTCCAGATACTTGATAACCGCCTCTTTGGCCTTATAACCAAAGCCTTTTAACGTTTTGTTGTCGCGAAAAAACCGTGCAACGTTATCAATGGCATTTTTGGTAGCGCGTCCGGAAGCTACTCCTTTCGCGCATCCCAGTGCAGAGATGAAATAGTCGGATGCCTGACTATCACGGCCCCGGCTGATGAAGCACAGGTAGGTTGAATCCACTTCATCCTCCGCGTCATCCTCATCCTGCTCAGGCGCAGCAGCGGCCGCGGCAGCCATAGCCTTTATGGCCACGAAGCTCGCTAAATTGATCCTGGCGGCCTGCTGAACCTTGTTGAGATCGACCTCTTGAATTTCCTTGGGCACATAGTTCTCGTCCAGCTGTATACCGCCGCGTTCCTTCATGCTGGCGACCAGGAAAAAGTCGGTTGCACCTGCGGTGTACTGAGCGCAAAGGATGTGTCCACCGGTCGATAAGACTTGATTACCTGCTTGCTCCACCAACTGGTCCATTGCCAAGTGGGTCAAGTCGATAAATCGCGCTTCATCATCTTGTACTTCTACGAACGCGGTGAAGCGCTCTGGAAACGGTCCCTGACGGTCATCATCGGCAAACTGGCCGTAGACCACGCTGTTGCCTTCTTTGCCGATGAGGCCGTGGATACCATTGACCAGAAAATGCAACGCGGGATTTTCAGTATCGAGCGCCACATCCTTCTTGACCACCTCGGAGATAAAGCTGGTCTTGGCCAGCTTCTTGAAGCTGTGAATAATGGCAGTTTTCAGCGTAATCATAGGTCGAATTCCGTTCCGATAGTATCAATATGGAATCACTGAAAATAGCACCTTACCCAGCAAACTTCAGGGCTTATCTCGATATCAGATATCACCGAAGGGCTCCAATACCTACCGATCAGTAAGGCTGCACGAACCCAACAACTGTATATGTATACAGCATCATAATCTATGCCATTCATCAGCACGAGGAGCGGAGGGTTGAAGCGCGGATTGGCCGCCGCCAATAACCACGACATCAAATTTCGGATTTTGACTCACCACCATCCCCCCTACGTTTGCTGCGCATCGCTTGCGTGGGTTCAGACTTTACGGCCCAGATCATCAATTACGACCTGTCCGTCCTCTTTGACGAAACTGCCGCGCTGCTCTTGTGAAAGCAGGTCGAGGACAGCCTCTGACGGGCGACAAAGGCGCGCCCCTAAGGGTGTAACGACGATGGGACGATTGATCAGGATGGGATGAGTCATCATGGCGTCAATGAGCTGGTCATCTGCAAGTGACAGATCACCTAACCCAAGCACTTCGTACGGCGTGCCTTTGATACGGAGCAGTGCCCGCACCTCTATACCCATATCCTTGATCAGTCTGATTAGCGTTGTACGATCAGGTGGGGTTTTCAGATACTCAATTACCGTTGGCTCTTCACCGCTGTTGCGGATCAATGCCAAGGTATTACGGGAAGTGCCACATTCCGGGTTGTGATAAATCGTGATCTGACTCATATCGGATGTCTCGCTGTCGAGAGGCTCAAATGGATCGCTGGTTGACGCGTGTGGATAGCTCCTCAGCGGACTCTTTACGCTCGGAGTAACGACCAACCAGGTAATCCTGGCGATCACGCAACAGCAGCGTGAACTTCATTAGTTCTTCCATCACGTCGACCAGGCGGTCGTAGTACGAGGACGGCTTCATCCGGCCCGCCTCATCGAATTCGGTGAATGCCTTAGCTACTGAGGATTGATTTGGGATGGTGAACATCCGCATCCAACGCCCCAGTACCCGCAACTGATTAACTACGTTGAAGGACTGCGAGCCGCCGCAGACTTGCATCACCGCAAGGGTCTTTCCTTGTGTAGGTCGTACAGCACCTATCGCCAGTGGAACCCAATCAATTTGAGCCTTGAAAACCGCACTCATGGAGCCGTGTCGCTCAGGAGAGCACCACACCTGGCCTTCCGACCATTGCATCAGCTTGCGAAGCTCCGCGACTTTGGGGTGCGTCTCGGGTGCATCATCCGACAGCGGAAGGCCTGATGGGTCGAATATCTTTGTTTCAGCGCCAAACCGTTCCAGAAGACGGGCGGCCTCCTGGGTCACCAACCGGCTGAAGGATCGCTCTCGTGTCGATCCATACAAAAGAAGGATTCGAGGTTTATGGAGTGAAGACGTGCGAGGCGTCAGTTGCTCCAGGGTGGGAATGTCAAGCAGTTCGGCTTGGACATTCGGCAGCGTATCTTGCATACAAACTCCTAGGGATGCGCCAAGCAGGCACAACTTCCATTGCGCTTCAAAGCGAACCGATACGGTTCAGTTCTGCTTTGAGTTGGTCAGGGCTCATGGTTTTCAGCGGCAGCGCAAGAAACGCGCTCACCCGTTCGCGAATTTTGGCGAGAGTGGCTTCAAACGCTGTTGTGATCTCGATCTCCGACCCGATGGCTTCCGACGGATCGGCTAAACCCCAATGGGCCTTCAAGGCTGGCCCGAAAAAGATGGGGCATGCCTCACCCGCGGCCCGGTCACATACGGTTATCACGATGTCTGGTGGAGAGCGTTCGAAAGCATCCGAAGCTTTGCTGCTCAAGCCCGCCGTGGAAATGCCCGCAGCCTCCAGCGTTTGCAATGCCCGTTGGTTCACGCGGCCGCTGGGAAAGCTTCCTGAGCTGATCGCTTCCACACCCTCTGGCGCTAGGTCGTTGAACAGTGCCTCGGAGAGGATGCTGCGGCAGCTGTTGTGGGTACACATGAACAAGACTTTCATCAGTAGATTCCTTGATTCAGAAGCTGAGGCGCAATGCCAAGGCACAGAGGGTGGCGATAAGGATGGGCAAGGTCAGCACGATCCCGGTCTTGAAGTAGTAACCCCAACTGATCGTGATGTCCTTTTTGGCCAGCACGTGAAGCCACAAGAGCGTGGCCAGGCTACCGATGGGGGTGATTTTCGGCCCCAGGTCGCAGCCAATGATGTTGGCGTACACCATTGCTTGATGGATGACGCCATCGACTTCGGCAGCATGAATGGACAAGGCACCGATCAGGACGGTGGGCATGTTGTTCATGATTGAAGACAGAAAGGCTGTGAGCAGCCCCGTACCCAAGGACGCGCCCCAGACACCGTAGTCGGCAAATACATTCAGGATCTGGGCGATATGGTTGGTCAAACCGGCGTTCTTGAGGCCGTAGACGACCAGATACATGCCCAGGGAAAAGATCACCACCTGCCATGGCGCGCCCTTGAGCACCTTGCCGGTGTCGATGGCGTGTCCACGGGCCGCGATGACGTAAAGAATGAATGCGCAGGCAGCCGCAATGGCACTGATCGGCACGCCCAGAGGCTCGACGACAAAGAAACCGACCAGCAGCAGAGCTAGAACCCACCAGCCTGCTATGAACGTCGGGCGATCACGTATCGCCTCTTTAGGATGATGCAACTGAGCAAGTTCGTAAGTCTTGGGCAATTCCTTGCGGAAGAACCACATCAGCATCACCAGCGTAGCCGCAACGCTGACCAGATTCACCGGCACCATGACGGATGCGTATTCGCTGAACCCAATCTTGAAGTAATCCGCAGAGACAATGTTGACCAGATTCGAAACTACCAGAGGCAAACTCGCGGTATCAGCGATAAAACCGGCCGCCATGACGAATGCGAGGGTGGCAGCGGGCGAAAAGCGCAATGCAAATAGCATTGCGATCACGATGGGCGTGAGAATCAATGCCGCACCATCATTAGCAAATAATGCTGATACCGCAGCACCCAGTAGGATGATGAAAGCAAATAGCTTACGAGTGCTGCCTCCGCCCCAGCGTGCGACATGCAATGCTGCCCATTCGAAAAAGCCGGCTTCATCGAGCAGAAGACTGATGATAATCACCGCGATGAACGTTGCGGTGGCATTCCAAACGATGTGCCACACCTCGGGGATATCCCCAAGAGTGACCACTCCAGTCAAGAGCGCGAGTACAGCGCCAAAGGTTGCACTCCAGCCAACACCCAGCCCTTTGGGCTGCCAGATCACCAGGACGATGGTGGCAATAAAGATCAGTACGGCAATCAACATTTCAATCACTCGATTTGGAAGCAGATCAGCCACATACGAGCTGGTTGATAGGACGAGCATTCATGTCGCTTAGCCGTTTGGCTTCGGTATCTAGCCAATCCTGATTCGCATCCACGACGTCCTTCAGAATTGCACTCACCCAACTAGGAAGGCCGGGATTCAGGCGGTAGTAAACCCACTGGCCTTGACGACGATCCATCAGCAGTCCCGCTGAACGAAGCAGCGCCAAGTGGCGAGAAATCTTGGGCTGGCTCTGGTCGAGCGCAGCGGTAAGCTCGCATACGCACAGCTCTCCTTCGCTCACGATGAGCAGTGTGATTTTGGTTCGAGTGTCATCTGCCAAGCACTTGAATAGTGCCGTGGGATTCATGGGCTCTGTCATAGATCCTCCAAGTGTTTTGTCTTGACCAAGACGAAGAGCTTAATGCGCTCATGGATGTCATGAAGTGTGTGGCGAAACGCGTCGGGATGATCGCTGGTGACCGGATCTGCGAAATCCCAAGTGATGACTTCGCCAGCGACGGGCATCCATGCACATTCCCGTGCGGACTTGTCACACAGCGTGATGACGTAATCGAATTTTTCGTCGCGAAGCTCATCAATGGATTTGCTATGCAGTCCGGATGCATCTACGTCGACATTGGCCAGAGCAGCTACAGTACGCGGGTCGACGCTGGTTGGCTCCAAGCCCGCACTGTAAGCGGCAAAACGCGGATCTGTGTGCCGAAGCAATGCTTCTGCTAAATGGGAGCGGGCAGAGTTGGCAACGCAGATGAAAAGCACTTTGATTGGGGCAGACATGGCAACCTCGACACATACGTTGAATCGAATATATGATTTATCGCATATTCGGTAAAGCGTATATTTTTGCGTCGCCGGTCACCAGCGGGTAAGGGCAGCGCTCGTCAGATCGTCGGACGACTTTTCGTCGGAAGACGAGCTGATCACAACGCAAATCAGCTGTAACCAGTACAGCAAGTTCAACAGCAGCATTGGGCCGAATTTTCCAACACTAAGAGGTACCAGGATTGGGCCACAAAGCTCACTTGCTGAATTCTTTTTTGGCTGTTGGGCACAACATGCTAGTGCGACAGATTTCCTGTCGTCAACCAGCGCAGGCTTGTTGACGGTCAGCATCCCCAAGATTATTGTTGCAGCTAACAACGAATTTGTGACGATTATGCCGAAGCGGAAAAAAGACCAGTTGTCCCAGGATGCCGAGGATCTGTACGAGGCGTTGAATCAGCTCGTCCGTGTCTACCAGTTTCGAGATAGAGATCGGATTTGCTGCTACGACGTTTCAGTCACCCAGTGCTACGCGGTCGAAACGCTGGTCAAGAAAGGAGCCATGCGGCTTCAGGTCTTGGCTGAAGAGATGTTTTTAGACAAAAGCACGGCAAGCCGCGTAATCGATGCGCTCGAACGCAAGGGGTATGTGTCACGCGCTGAGGATAACGAAGACCGCCGTGCCGTGAAGATCCAGGCCACGGACGCGGGCAGGGAACTCTACGAAAAAATCAGGGGCGATCTCATTGCCGAAGAGATAACAATGATCGAGAACCTTTCAGCCGAAGCCAGGCAAGGAGCATTAACCTTGCTCAGGCAGATTACACGAGCTACCGAAAAACGCTGCGGCCTCACAAATGAGCGTGGCTCAGATCCAACGCAAGCCTATTGAATCTCCATTTTTTGATTCAAATGTTGTTACTACCAACATAATGGAACCCGATCATGCGTATCCGTCCTGCTGAGCCAGTTGATGCAACCTCGATAGCCACTATTTATAACCAAGGGATTGCGGAACGAAGTTCCACGTTCGAGACCACTCCGCGTAACCCTGATGACATGCTAGAGCGACTTGAGGCTCATGATCGTTATCCCGTTCTGGTGATGCTTGATGAGCACGATAAGGTCATCGGATGGGCGAGCCTTAGTGACTACCGCAATCGCGCGTGCTATGACGGCATCGCTGACTTTTCGATTTACATGAGCCGTGAGGTGCGAGGCCAGGGGCTGGGTAAGAATCTCCTTCAGGCGCTGCTTAAAGAGGCAGAAGCTCGCGGATTTTGGAAAGTCCTTTCTCGCGTGTTCACCTCTAACCGCGCCAGTCTCGCCCTGTGCGAAGCTTGCGGATTCCGCCAAGTCGGGGTTTACGAGAAACATGCATGCCTTGACGGTCGTTGGATCGACTGCGCAATTGTCGAGCGACTCATTCCTACGAATCAAATGCCGTGGCTAACACCAATGGCTGCAACCAAGACTGAATCAAATGGATTAAGCGGCTGTTAGGGTTCTCTATCACACTTAAAACCTTGTCAGTCAGGCTACGTACAGCGAAACAATCAATCACGGCCTAACTGGTCAAGTCGAATGCAAATATGTGGTCAAGTCTATGTAATTACGCAGCCCACTGGAGTGGATTGCGCTAGCGACGTAATTCCCCTGCTCATGCTTGAATCGACGTTGAGATAGATACCGATGTCTGCGGACATTGAATACGCGAAATCGACGTATGCGGTATAAGCCCGTGTCTGCGGAAGTCGCTGATATCGTTGCACGTCCAATGCCCGATCAATACGCAATAGGCGTCGGTATTAATAGTGACATCCAACGCGCAGCAATAAGCCTCAGAAATCACCGGATCCAGAGCAACTGCGCCACGCCATAAAAATATCTACTGGAGCTTTGAATTGGACGCGATCATCTCCATGTATGCATTGCCACCCATGGGAATATCATAACCTGGTGGCCCTTCCCATTGCCGCGAGACACCGGTATTTCTAAGCATAACGTCAACCTTAATGCCGTCCTTAACCATGCTGTCTAAATCCCACTCGAAGTGATTTATGAGAGCCTGGCAGGCCACATGAGGCACTGTTGTCAATAATCTCAAGCTGGAGTTGTTTGGGGGTAACTTAAGCCTCGCGATCTCCGACATCGTCCATATAAATCTCCGTAACCTAAAATGCCAAAGAGACTCAAGATGAAGTTCAAGTTGAGCTGACAGCAATGGGAAAGACTTACGAGTCGCACGCTCCCTACTTACTTTTCGCGGCAAAATTGCAAGCATGTTACTGATATTTACTCGCACCTGTTTTTGGGTGATGCGGTACAAGTTCTCAACGCCCTCTATAAGAATAGTTGCGTATTTTTCGTCCTCATCGTTTACCACCGGCTCAACACTACTCTTCTGCATTAAGTTCCCTGTAATTTTACTCAACAACCAGTCCTTATCGTTTTCGTTGAGCCAACGGGTTACTTGATAAGCACTTACCCAAAGATAGTCCATACCAATGCCTGGCTTCACTTCAAGTAGCATTGAGATTTTTTCTCGATAAGCCTTTTTCTTATGTTCTGGCAAAGTTTTCTCTTTAAGACGGACCGTCGGGTTTGCCGAGCTAGCAAGTAGAGACTCTTCTGCCAAGCATTTCTCAAACTTTTCTGCACATCCAAAAAGATGGAGAGATATTAAAAGATGCCTTGCCAACGGCATATCAATTTGACCTCTTGTTGTCGATAGCCTAATCCATTGACTTCGAATTCCAGCTGCGTATGCCAAATCAATTTTCGAAATAATTTCATCGCTGAACTTATCACGAATACTGCTAAATAATTTAGCTGTGCCAATTAGGTTCCCATGAACAAACCCTTGCTTCTTTGCTTGACGCCGATAACAAGCAGCCAAAACCGTATAATCTATCGATGGCAGATTGCGTTGCAGAATATCATTTACAAAAACTGCAAACTCGCGCTCTTCATTTGAGGCGGGTGAGCGGTTCGCAGGTTTAACAGCGTTCCACCCGCAAGCACAATCATCGGTCAACCCCGGTAACAATCGGTTTTTACGATAGAAAGGGTGAGAGCAATTAGGGCAAGATTGAAGAAGTTCTTCACCGTGTCGCCAGCACGCTGTAACGCCCGGTACATGATGAGCTCGGTGCCAATATGCGTAGCCACACTCTATGAGGTCGGCCTGCACACAGGCCAAGCAAATTTTAGCTCTGCTATTCCTCGTACCTTCTCTCCTAGGCACTCGAGCGACATCAGATAAAACCTTGTCTAATTCCCTAGAGGGTTCTTTTGATAGTCCTATAAAAGGTTTGTAGGCTGGGAACGTAGTGTTAATCTCAAGCAACTCAGCCAAGTTGCTTTCTTTAACTCCCGGCAATCGAGAAGCAAGGTTTTCTAATTGCTTTGGTATGATAGATAGTTGGAATGGTGCAACGCCAAAAAGATCACGAAAAGTTTCTGCCTCGGTTTTGTTTCCGGACAAAAAATGGTATCTCGTAATACGAGATAATAGTGTCTCGTCTGGCATTGACATTGGAAAAAACAGAATACTGGACATGAGTAGCCGACTTTCTAGCGTGGGTTCTGGTAGGACGCGAGTCCTGTGGATGGTGTTCTTTTATCACATACCGCCGTGTACCCGGGTAAGGATTTTTGAAGATGAACGCCATACAGTAGCGAACAGCCAGCAACTATTTTATAAGAAAACAGCCGTTTTCACGCCATAGTCAAAATGCGATACACCACACATATAAATACGTTAACTGCACGCCTCGTCAAAATTCACACATCGAATCTACGTACAGCTCAAATATGGAGGCTTGTGTCGACGGCGTTACAGAGCAATATTCATACGCGGATCAGGGTGCATTCACTCATATTTGGAATTTTCTGAGACACGCTGTTCGATACAGCGCTGATTGAGTAATTGGTTTGCCGTCAAGTTTTAGCTTCCACTCGGCCCAGCTCAGGCGCCGCCGATGGAATGCATCAAGGGTTTCGCATTCGGCTGCCAGTGCAACCGCACAGTGCGGCAGCTTGTTGAGCTGCTTTTCAAACCTAGATAACACATGAAGCTCTCTGCCTATTTTTGTCCGAGAGATACGGACAGGTTTACCTGGAAGCGCTCGTAACATTTCAGCGCATTGAACCACTTCGTTGGCAAGGTTGAGGTCCAGGTCTTTGAATCTTTCTGCTTGCTGTCCGCGCAGTCTGTGGGCTTTACCTGGCTGTTGTGTACGCTCGGACAGCCATTGCCGATCGTTTCGATGAAGCCACACATAATCTCGACACTCATGAGCTAGGTGAGCTCTGTAATCCCCCTCAAATCGATTCCTCCTATCACCCAGCTGTTTCGAAAGCCTCGCCTCTTTCCATCGGTCAGGTCCATCGGAAATCGCGCGTATCATTCGGTAGACGCATGTAACCGAGTTCCTTGTTACTGACGCCATGGTCTTCGCGTCAGCCCCCGAGAGCGCCAGCCTCCAGATCGTTTCAGATGCCTCACTCATATACTCATTGGTGCTTGAGCGACTGGTTGGAGATCCGTTGGCAGCTTGTTCACCAGGTGTTTCGGTATTGGCTGTTCGATTCAACGACTCGGTAATAGGCGCGTTCTGCCGAAGTATCCTTTCCATGTCGACCTTCAGCGCGCAGGCCAGCAGGATGAACTTCAGCGGATGATGGGTGCCCCTCGGCTTACGCAAAAGCTTCACAACCCAGGCCGCCGGTATATCCGCAGACGATTTGCTCAGTATCGAGTACTCCCCTGAGGAGGGGAGAACCTCAAAGAACGCAGACATGTGCCGCGCCAATCTACCTAAGTGCAGCCGACCAGTGTCGGAAGCCATTTCCAAGGCGGTAGCACCATCCAAAAACACCGAGCGAATCGCATCAGGACATAAAGGAGGAACATCGACCTCAAGCACCTGCATCGAACGCTGCGCTATTTCGTGCAGAGCACTTTGTAGATTTTGAGGGATGTCTAACGGAATGGAGTGAGACTGAACGTCCTCATCGTCCGGCAAGTGCATTCTTCGAGAATTTCGACTCAACCAGCGGTAATCAAGGTACTTCAACGGGGTTCCATGGTGGGGACAGATCAAAACGCCTGGCAGCTGATGCACACGGTGCCAGTACGCTGCTCCCATACGGGCTCTATCCTGTTCGATACAGTCGAAGCAAAATCGGACTCTCGAAGCGAACTCGAGTCGACTCGCGATCAACCCCAACCTGAGCATCAACCCCTTTCCGTTTCCCGCCATCAAGATATGAGCGTCGTCCACCTGTTGCTGGGTCAAAAATGGTTCGTAGTAGGGCAGCTGCGTATGACGCTTTATAACTGCGGCTAGCGATAAGCCTGTGTCATAAGGCAGCGCCTCGGCAAGCTCGGCTAGTCGACATGGAAAAGCCACGTTCTGCGAGAAGAAGTTCGCGGACTGCGCTCCATCGAAAACGGCTCCACAGCTACGTACGCCACAGAGCCGGGCGTATCTTGAAAGGACGCTGTGAAGCGTCTCATCGGGAAAAACAGCCGGAAAGAAATGGAATTTAAGCGCCATTTCGTCACCCTTTATTCACCCCCTCCGATACAAAGGAGAGAACTCGAATAGATCACTGTTTATCCAACCGGCGCTCTTCAGCGCCTCAATGGAGTCTTCACTTTCACTTAGCGCCTGTGCCTCTGAGGTCTCAACCGCCACCGCCGCAGGTGACTGCGATTTGACTTGGTTAACGGCCGCCACATTAGGTTTGGTAGCACTATTGTCGCTGCGACTGATGACACTGCGCAGCAACGCCAGTCGCTCCGGCCGAGCCACACCATCGAGCGCCATCATGTCGCTTAGTTGGTCTTCAATCGGAAGCAAATCATCGAACTGCCGCATCCGTTTCGGATCTCGGCTTCGCAGAGCGGACAAAGCTGGCTTCAATATCTGCATCTTGGTGTTGCTCACCAACGCAATTGTCTCGGCGGTAACGCATTCCGAACCACTCTGGATCGCATACCTTTGACTGAGCACCAAAAGCTTCACCAAAAAGTCGGTGACCCCTTGTGTATGCTCATACAGCGCATCAAACACATCCTCTGTCAGTTCGACCGGCTGCTGGTACCACTGATAGCTCCAGAGGTTTTCAACAAGCATGCGCCACTCGTCATCGTCCTTCTCAAAACGTTTAAATTCGAGTACCCCGACGCCGCAGCAACGCCTTGCGTTGCGCATGACGTCAGAAAATAGGCTGATCATCGAATTGGTCCCGATGAACACCACAGGAATGCCGATGTTGTTCACTAGATGGAGGAAGAAATTCAGCATGTTGTCCTTGCCCCCAGTTTTTGCAAGGTGCAGGTTCTGAAGTTCGTCGATCAGCAAAGCTCCGATGAAAAATGTACTCGCAACCTGTTCCATTTGTTGCAACGAGTCATTGATGTTCCGAGCCCGATACCGCTTGTAGTAATCCTCATCACCTAAAGCTCGCCCGACCGCATAGAAAAATTGCTGACAGAAGCCTGCCAGCGACCCATCTCGGGGACAGTCAAGCTTGAGCCAGGTGATCTGGGTATGAACGAACTGCTTTCCTTCATAACGCTCGTGGCGAATCGTTTGAGGGTAGAGACTCAAAATGGCTTCGAGTGCGGTGGACTTTCCAATGCCACTAAGGCCAACCAGACTGAACGTTTCGGCAGTGGACTTGAATCCATCGTGGTAGCGCTGTGCGCCCGAAAGTGAGTGAAGATGTCTGACAGTGTCTGGAGAGGTCGGGTTGCGTCCGACGTACCCACGTCGTACCAGCAATGAAAATACGGACTCCAGATCCATGTGGACCAACAAAGGCTGGACCACCGTTCTCAACCGGTCGATGCAGTGAACCCGAGTCGATCGGTCGAGGGTCAGCTCTTCTGGATCAACAGGACGGGGGAAGTTCGAGATTAGTTGCATTGCCACCTCTTCTGAGAAGATCGGTGGCAGCGCTTCGATGAGTGGATTTCCCGCGTAGTCCGCTATCGCCTGCTTCGTGTAGCTTGCGAAAACTTGGGCGCCTTTCATGAGTTTTGTCCTGGGCGGAGGCGTTTGAGCATATCGATAACCTGAGCGCTGCGAGGACCGGCAAAGTTTTCTGAGCGATCTTGGGAGATCTCTGTCTTGAGCACAGGCGATTCAATCCTCACACCCTCTGGCACATGGGCGGTCTCACGCTCCTTGAGGCGCTCAACGGCGCGATTCTCACGAATATTTCCAATCATCTCAGCTTTGGTCGCAGGCGCTGGCTCATCATTTCGCTCAGCGATCGCACCGCTGACGACTTGATTAACTTCCTCTAGAAGCGAAATCCGACTCTCCAACTCAGCGCGTTTATGAGTCGGTGGAGTCTGGCGGTAAGCTTCGAGCAGGTCGAAAATCTCATCGGACCGATAACCAGCATACTTGCTATCAGACTTAAGCAAATCGCAACGGATAAACTGTTTGGTGTCTCCCCGGATCCAAATATGTGCTGAGGAATTTGGGTCATACCAACACTCTATCGACCAAACCCCGCGGCTACGGGCTTTCGCAAACCAGTTGTTCTCGATCGCCACATCACAGACATAATGCATTCCTCGGAATAGCACACCACCCTTTTGGACCGTTGCTTGCTCACGCGGAAGCAAATGGAGATAGACCAGTTCATCGGGATGATTGTTTGGTTCGACATGGCCATTTTCCAATGCCCAAGTCCAAATACCTACCGGCGTCGGATCGACACCGTCGTTCATCATCTCTTGAGTGAGCCTGTCGGGCTGCCGGTTGAAGCGGTTATAGTGAAGGACGCACTGGATGATGATCTTAGTGAACTCTTTCATGCTCAGCGTCGCGTCAAGTCGGTAATCTCGCTCCCCACGCTCCTTCTCCCTAGCCGCTACGCCACCAGGAAGCCACCTGATGCCAGTCAGGTTGTTCAGGATACCGAACCGGCTCTCAACCATCGACTTCCAGTCAGGGCGGTAGGGCGGAGCAATTCCCAGCTCGATATTCAGGCCAGTGGCAAGACCTTCAGCTGCTTTCCCCAACATCTCGCCTCGATCAGCGTAGATGTGATGTGGGAGGTGATGACAGTCCCATTCCTCTGAATCGATTGTGACCCCATTGGTAGCGCAAAACTCAACCTTCGAAGTGAAAGCGTTGAAAAGCGCTTGCCTGGCTCCGTTCCAACTCGGGCCCTCTAATCCGATGTAGAGACCGACGATCATGCCGGAAAAGCTATCAATGACGACGTACACAACCGGCCGTCCAATGAGCATTCGCCTGGAGTATCCATTCACGAGATAAATGTCCGCAATGGTGGCATCGATCTCAAACTGATGGCAGGGGCCACGAAGCCAGTCACGGACGGTTCCAGAAAGGGGGCGGCAATCTTTTAGCCACTTACGCATTCCCTTACGGCCACGTTCAGTTTCAACCTCGTCGAAATATTGCTTTCCCCAATAATCGAACTGTCTAAAGGAAGGAATTTCCGATTCGGGTAGCAAACGACCGCCTGATTCTGGATTTTTCGACAGGTCTTTCGCGGTATAGAACCTCCTGAGCATCTCAACATAGGCGTTGGTTATCGTAGAAGTCTTATCCCCGACAAATAACGAGTAGCCGATACGGATACAGCGCTTATCCACGGCATCGATAACCTTGGTCGGTGAAACGGCAATACCTTGATACCTTGGCTTCCTACCTGGGGGCTTTGCGGGATCATACTTGCGCTCAGGAACTCCGACGCTCGCATAGTTTTTCAAGAGCGCATTTCGAACTTGGCCATTGATCCAGTAACGGTACAGAAGTCGATAGATGCTCTTGCGCTGTATACCGAGCTCAACAGCTCTAGCGCCGACCATTTGACCCATCTCACCAGGAGCGAATATCTGACCTGGATAATCTGAGTCGATCAGGGGTGCGATGATGTTCCACTTTTCATCCCTTTCCCGCTTCTTTTTCTCATCCAAGTCATCCTCTAACACTAAGAGAAACTCAGGCGTAACGACCTTGGCTAGCTTCGTATCACCTGCAATGACGGATCCGCGAAGCTCCTCCAGGCCTAAACCAATCGGTTGGCGGGGCGGATCCGTTAATTGGATCAAAACGACCGCATCGTATCGCTCATTGAGGTACAATACCCTAACGAAGCCCGGCACGACGGAAAACTCAGTAAGCGGTTCGAAACAATCATTGACTTGGACTTTCATGATAGGCCCTCCGCCGTCAGTGAAATTTTCATTGGTTTCTCAATGATTTCAAATGTTGGTAGTGGTGCAGTCATTTGAATGGGAGTACCAACCAAATCTACCTTGATCGACTTAGCCCATATCAGGTGATGATATAAAGCCCGAGAGTCTTGATAGGAGATAAATAAACGTGCGGCAATCTTTCGCAGAGATTCAGCAGTACTCCACGGGTAGGGACGACAGCTCGCTAAGTGCCCCAGAAAATCTGTGTGTAATGATGGCTCTGCCAAGGCGCGCGGCAGTTGAGCGAACTTCCTGAGTAAGCCTAAATTCTTGATCAAATCGGGGCTGAACATTTCTTCAGTGACAATAGCCCAGTCAACGTGTTGGCCAGCCCAGAATCGCTTTTCGATCTCAAATTTTTCCAACGTTCTCCTGGCTTGTTTGCCTTCGAGGTCGCCGCGGTATTTGATTGTTCTGGCTACAGACTTAAAGCTGCCGTCGGGCTTTTTTATCGTTAATAAAAAATCCGTGGTCATAACGTAAGGAAGCACTGTCTTCGGATACTTTGGGTATCGCACTCCCATAGAGCTCGCGATTGCTTGAGCACTTTCTCGCGGTAGCAATGGATACTGCTCGCGTATATCCACAACATTTTCCGAAAATTCACATACCAAAAAATAGGCGCGTTCTAGGTCAGAAAAGAGGTGGTGGAGACGATCGATCTTCACACCTTGGATCTTGTGGGAGCGTCCTCTGGAGGGCACATCTTGGACGCGCAGCCACGGCAGATAACTGGCACCAGCTCCGCTACCGAATCCATTCGAAATATGCCGCTGAATATCTGTCTCAGACGAAAACCTACGACCGCGCAATGCTACCTCCTTCGTCCGCCGGGACCGCCTCTCCTCGCCCTGAAAAATAGTTATAGGAAAAAATCGCCCACCACCTGTTCATGGTACAGCCCTCTTTAGCCTACTCCCGGAGCGGAACGAAGCGGAGAATCTAGACCGATGGCTCAGCCCAAAAATGGAAACCCCCGTAGATACGGGGGTTTCGGCCTTGTGTCAATCTATGTTGTGTCGTGTCAATCTTTATTGTTTTGTGTCAATCTTTATTGTTAGAAACCA